>CAZDGB010000192.1:0-14588 GCA_964504645.1 uncultured Planctomycetaceae bacterium
CGGTTCCGGCCCTTACGGCGGACCACGCTTCCGGCCAGTGATCGCGGCCGAGGTGGCCGTTGACCCGCGGCGTGCGGCCGAACTCGCTGATCGCGATGACGAGGACGTTCTCCAACCGGCCCGACGCGGCGAGGTCTTCGATGATCGCGGCGAACGGCTGGTCGAACTTCGAGACGAGGCTCAGGCTGCCGTTGAAGTTGTCGCCGTGCGAGTCCCAACCGTAGGAGTTGACCTTCACGAATCGTACGCCGGCCTCCAGCATGCGGCGGGCCAACAGCATGTGCCGGCCGAGGTCGTGCGTGCCGTAGCGTTCGATGTCTTTCGGCGAAACTTGGGAATCGTCGAACAGCTCGCGGCGTTTCATCAGTTCCGCGCCCATCTGGAAGACGAATGAATTCGCCTCGCTGGAAGTCGTTTTTCGCGATTTCGCGTACCGCTGATCGAGGAGCAAACGCAGTTGCAGACGCTCTTCAAAGTCCTGGTCGGTGACGAAGTCCTGCTTGAGGAGATTTTCCGGTGGTTTGCCGTCGCCGAACGCCAGTGAGCCGTATTGCGGGCCGAGGAACCCGGCATCCTTGTGCATGAAGCCGCCGCTAAGCGGCTTGATCCAGACATAGGGCGGCAACCCGCTGCCGTTCGGGCCGAGGAGTTTGGTCACGGCGGACCCGAAGAAGGGATACACGACGCCGCGGTTTTTCGGATCGCCGCGCTGGATACGGTCGACGCCCGACGAATGCGCGTCGTCCTGCGTGCAGAGGCTGCGAACCACGGCGAGGTGATGCATCTGTTTCGCCGTGTGCGGCAACAGTTCGCTGACGTGGAGCCCGGGGACCGACGTGGGAATCGCGCGGAACGGGCCGCCGAATTCGGTGTTCGGTTTCGGGTCCCAGCTTTCCAACTGACTGATGCCGCCGTCGAGCCAGACGAACAAAACCTGCTTGTCGTTCTGTTTCAGCTCGTCGGCAAGCGCCGGCAGCGCGAACGCGCCGAGCCCGGCGCCGGCGGTCACACCCCCCAGCCATTGCCTGCGCGACAGGCGATGTTCGTGCGGTTTGCAGAGGGGATGACGCGACATGTTGCTTTCTCGGCAACGACGCTTCTGCGAAGCGCCGCTAATGGTTCAAACAAAACTCCGTCGACGCGACGAGCGCCCAGACAAGATTCGCAATCGCCGTTGGGTGCCGCTCAGAGTTTTTGGCGAGATAGTCCGTGATCACCGCACGTTCCTCGTCGGTCGGCAGGCGAGTCAGCACGCTCCAATACATTTCCTCCGCGAGCGCATGCGGATCCGTCTGTTTCGACAAGCGGTCGATGAGATTGTCCGACTGCGGGATCAACAGCCGCAGCACCAGTTTGTCGTTCATCACGAACAGCGCCGATTTCAGCGACGGCGAGAAATCGATCTCCGGTTCCGCAGGGACGTTGCCGAAGGCTTTGACGAACGCGGCGCGGACCTGCGCCGTTTCATTGTCGTCCACCGGCGCGACGCGCTCTGCTGGGCCGGCCGCCGTGTGGACACTGAGGAAAAGTTGCTCCGCCGAGAGGCGTTTCTCGCGGCCGAAGCGGTAGCTTTGCGGCGGCGGACGTTCGGCGCCGTCGGGAATTACGCTGGTGCGCTGATACGCGTCCGTTCTAGCCAACTCGCGCAGGATCGACTTCACATCGAACTTGCGGTTGACGATTTCGGTGCAGAGCAAGTCGAGCAGGGCGGGATGCGTCGGCGGGTTGGCCGCGTGCAACTGATCGAGCGGGTTCACCAGGCCGCGGCCGAGCATCACGAACCACAGCCGATTGGCGAGATTGGCCACGAAGGCCTTGTTCTCAGCGACCGGCAAATCCCTTGCGACGAGTTCCAATCCGCGGAACTTCGGCGTGCCGGGGAAATTCTTCGCCCGATCCGGTGGGACGAGGAACTCCTGGTCCTTGTCGAACGTCACGATCTCGAACTCCTGCCGGCCGGGGACGCGCGGGCCGACGGCGAGCGGCACCTTGTCGAAGACCGACATGAAGTCCTGCTTCTTCTTCATCACGTTTTCGCCGATCGCGGGGAAGTTCACGTCGCCGCGGATGAACGAATTCTGGAAGACGACGAACAGGCCCTGGAAGTCGACTTGTTTGTAATCGTCGATCCGCAGGTGGTTGTGGCACTGCGCGCATTGCAGGTCCATACCGAGGAACAAGCGGCCGACGTCGCGCGTCAGGCCGGGATAATCGGTCTCCTGCTGGCCGACCTTTTCGAGGCGCTTCACGTGGAAGAACGCCGCGCCGCGGAGTGTCTCCTGGTCCGGCTTCGGGTCGAGAATCTCGCGGACGAACTGGTCCCACGGCTTGTTCGCGGCGAACGACGCTTTCAGAAACGCCGACCACTCCGCGTGCTCGCCGCGGCGTTCCATGAGCATTGCATGGAACAGGTCGTGCATACGATTCGGAAAGTCCGGCCCGGCGAGCAGTGCGTCGATCAGTTGCATCCGCTTGTCCGCCGCAGAATTCGCCAGATACGCGACCGCTTCCGCTCGACTGGGAATCCGCCCGGCGAGATCGAGATAGACGCGGCGGACGAACGCGGCGTCATCGCAGAGCGGCCCGAACTCGGCGCCGGTTTCCTGCGCGGCGATCAAGGCATCGAGGCGCGCCGGCAGTTCCTCGGCGCGGAGACGCTGTGCCGCGAACAAGCAGAGCGCAACGGCCAACCCGAAAGAGATCCACCGCGTATGCACTGCTGATTTACCCCTCGCGTCCAGGATCGATCAATTTTCAGGCATGCGTCCCCGGTCTGTCAATGCGTTCGTTGGAGTTCCGGCTTCAGCCGGTCGGCTACGATTTGCATTCCATAAGCAAAGACCGGCTGAAGCCAACAATGAAAATAGCCAGCGGAAATGCACCCCGCTGGCTATTCGCTTTTTCCTAGTGGCGATTCGAGCTTACTCCGGCGTCCAGCCGCTGTTGAGCGTGGCCAGGCGGCGGGCTTCCGTCGAACGGACGGGGATGACGGTTTCCCGCACGGGCTTCTTCTCGGCGCGGGCCACGTTGGCGCGCGGGGCCGACTTGGCGATCGGTCCCTGCGGAACCGTCTTCAGGGCCGGGGCCTTGGCCGGCGACTTCGCTTGCGGTTTCGCCGCAGCGGGGACGGCTTGGGGCTTCATGCGGGGCTGCGAACCGGCCAGTGACGGCGTCGCGGGTTGACGCATGGCAGGTTGGCGATTCGCCGTGCCGTAGTAGGTGCGGGGGGCATGGCTGGCATGAGAGTGGTAGCGTGCGCCGACCGCACAGTCACCTTGGCAACCGGTCGCGCAGCCGCTGCCGCAACTGGAGCAGCTACCGCAACTGTTGCAGCTCGAGCAGCAATTCGGCACGCAGCACGTCGGCCGGCAACAGGTCGTCGAGCAAGAACTGCAACCGTACGACGATGGCCAGTAGCCGACGTAGTAAGGGGTGTATCCGGTGTAGTACGGCGTGTAGCCGGCGTAGTAAGACGTGTGTCCACCGCCGCCGCAGAACAAGCAGGCATCACTGTCGGAGGGAGCAGACGCCACCGCCAGCGCCGCGAGTGTGGCCAGCACGAACTTGTTGCCGATCATCGTTTTTGCCTCGTTGTCAGAAGTGGTTTCGCTGTCTGGCCGCGACCCTGGCCCGGACAATCCCTACAGAAACTAGGACCGGAAGATTTGAATACTAAAGAGCCGGGGAGGGCTGAGTCAAATCTGCTCGGGTCATCCGCCGTGGAATTTCCGTAAGAACCGCGCCGCTGCCGGTAAGATCCGAAATCTCCGCCGGAAGCGCCCAATGTGCATGCGACGCACGGCCTTCGCTCAACGCGCCGCGGTCCTCGTGTCCGTTCCTTCCGACGGCGATTCCGGCACGCGCAGACTGTGCAGAAACGCCAGCACGGCCTTCTGCTCCGCGTCCTGGAGATTTTGATACGCCTCGCGGGTGTGGTGCGCCTGGCCGCCATGACGGGCGATCGCCTGGGCCAGCGTCTCGGCGGAACCATCGTGGAAGTACGGCGCGGTCTGGGCCACGCCCCACAGGGGCGGCGTCTTCCATTCCGACGCCAGCGGATGATCGTCCGGCACCGGAACGATCGGGACGACGCGGTAGCCGTTGGCGTTGTTCTTGCGGTCGGTCAGATCGTGCAGACAGAAGTCGCTGTAGACGCCGCGGACCTCGCCCCAATCGGGCACATGGCACGCCGCGCAGCCGATGGTCGCGAACAACTGCCGACCCTGATCGATCTTTGCCTGCTCGGCGGAGTCGGCGGACGGCACGCTGATCGGCGCCGGGAGCTTCGACACGAACGAGACCAGTTGCCGGAACTGTCGCGAGTCCAGATCAGGCTTCGCGCCGGGATCTTCCGCGTGGAGTTTCGGCAGATGCTGCTTGCGTGTCGGCGTCGACAGGCCGACTTCCACGGCGCACGCGTTGGCGACGAATTCCTCCAGCGTGGCGAACTGGGCCTTCCACCCGAACTTGCCGATGCGGCCGTCGGGCAGCACGCGCGGCCGGCCGCCGATCGACTTGTCGAATTCCAATTGGAATTCCCGCGGAATGTCGCGGAGCATCTGTTGCGTGTGCTGGGCGCGGATGGCCAATCCTGGAATGCGGTCGATCGCGCCCGCGCCGAACAGCGTTGGCGTGTTGATCGAATTGTGGATCACGGGATCATAGTCGGTTTGAATCGGCGTGACGCAAATCGCGGTGATCGTCGCCCCTTTCGGAATCACCGGGTAGACCGCGCGGACCGTCTGCTTCGATTCCTGCCATTCGGAGCGCACGGCGAACGTGTGGACCACGCCGCCGCCCGGCTGCGGATGCCCCTCAGTCGGCAAGACTTCGAAGGCGGCAACGTTCTGCTTCAGCGCTCCGCCCCCGCCGACTCCACCTTGGAAGTGGCACGCCACACAGGAGACTTCGTTGAACACCGGCCCGAGTCCGTCGCCGGCGCGGCTCAACGGATCGTTTGGTTTCCATTCGTGCTTGAAAAGTTCTTTGCCCGCCTGGATGTCTTTCGCGCTCGGCTCATTCCACCAACGGGCGGCGGGAACTGCGACCGCCGCGAGCAGCACCGCGCCCGCGAAGCCGGCCAGCCAATTGCCGCGTTTCCGGCGGATGACTTCCGGCGGAACGTCATTCTCTGGGAGTTCCTGTTCGTGATCGCGTCCCTGGCGAGACCGAGACGAAATGGCCGCCACGCGCTGCAAACGACGTTCGACCAGTTGCGCGCGCCCTGGATTCAGCGGAGGCAAAGTCGTTGGCATCGGTTGTCCTTTGAACGAGGCTGCGGAGAAAACTCTGACGACAGAACGTCGCACCGAGCGGCGCAGATCATTTCAACCGAAGGAAATCGGAAAATCAAACAAATTCCGCAAAACCGACGGAGGCCAATCCTCTTGTGGCCAAACGCTTTTGTTCGCCGTTTGCGGACCAGCGACGACAAGTTGTCGCTGCGTTTAGAGTTCTCGCCCCGTGGGCAACATGACGCTCACGACGGTTCCTTGTGCGAGTCGACTTGTGATGTGGATGCTTCCGCCGTGACGGACGATTACGGCACGGCAAATGGCTAGTCCCAGTCCTGTTCCGCCCGTTTCGCGACTGCGCGATGGGTCGATGCGATAGAATCGCTCGAAGATATGCGGAAGATGCTCGGCGGCAATGCCTGGGCCGCTGTCCAAGATCGTCACGGTGGCTCGATGGTCGTCGACCGCCAATCGAAGCTGGATTTCGCCGCCGACCGGTGACGCATTCAGCGCGTTTTGGAGCAAATTCAGGAACACCCTGCGCAAGGGTTGTCGCTCGCCGGCGACGACGATCTCCGCCGGCGTCTGACAATCGACGACCAAGGATTTCTCTTGGGCCAGTGGTTCCAGATCGTTTGATACACCTTCCACCAGCGTTCCCAAATCGATCGGCTCCGCAGCGTCGTCGGAAAGTCCCGCGTCTTCCCGCGCCAACAGCAGCAATTGATTTGACAGCGACGTCAAACGTTCGATTTCCTCTACCAACTCTTGCAGGCAGTTTTCGTAATAGGTTGCGGAACGCGGACTGTGCAGCGCCACCTCAAGCGTGGTTCGCATCACAGCCAACGGCGTGCGGAACTCGTGGGCGGCGTCCGCGGTGAAGTTGCGCAGTTCGGCAAACGATTTTTCCAGCCGGTCGAGCAATCCGTTGAAGGTCGTCGCCAATCGCCCCAATTCGTCGTGTGGATTGACCACGTCCAGTCGCTCGTCGAGTTGCTGGGCCGTGATGCGGGCCGCGGCCTGAGTCATGCGGTCCACGGGGGCGAGAGACCGCCGCGCCAGCCAGTAGCCGCCGACGAGGGAGACCAACGCCATCAACGGACCGACGGCGAGCATCAGCCAGCGCAAATCGCGGAGTTCCGCTAAATACAGCCCGAGCGGCATGAGCACGCGGACGGTCATCGGTCCCAGCGGCGTCGCGATTCGCTGAGCCGCGATGCGAGTGTCGCCCATCTCTGAGAGTTGCGCGCTCGCGGAATGAATTCCGTCGCTCGAAAACTCCGCCGGGTCAGGCACGGTAGCGCCTCCAAGCCGGCGGCTCTGGAAGATCCGTTCGCCATCCTCTGCGAGGATGAGGAATTCAAATGTCTTGTGCTCGCCGAATCGCAGGGCAAGTTGACGTGCGAGTTCCTCCCGGTCCTGGGCGAGATTAATTTCCAGCACCAGTTCGTGCAGTTCCTCGTCCAATTCGAAATCGGTCCGCGCGAGCAGCCGTTCGTGCATCAGCGCGTCGATCAGGCCGCAGAAGATTAAGAGGAGCACGACCAAGCTAGTCGCGTACCAGGCGGTCAGTTGCCAGCGCAGGGGCAGACGCATCAGCGGGTCGCCTCCGGGACCAGGTAGCCCGATCCCCGCACAGTTTGAATATAAGAAACTTCTTGCTCGGGCCGATCCAGCTTGCGGCGGAGCCGTTTGACGAAGACGTCGATCACGTTCGTGAGCAATGTCTGCGAATCGCGCCAAACATCCCGTGAAAGCATCTCGCGGGAGACCGGCTGTCCCGCGTGTTGCATCAGATACGCCAGCAGTTCGAACTCCCGCCGGCTGAGTTCCAGTTCCTCGTCGCCGCGAAAGACGCGGCGTTCCAGGAAATCGATCCGCAAATCGCGCAGCCGCGCTTCGAGTTGTTCGCGCGGCGGGCCGCGCCGCAACAAGACGCGGACGCGGGCCAGCAGTTCGGGATAAGAAAACGGCTTCACGACGTAGTCGTCGGCCCCTTCGTCCAGGCCGCGCACCCGGTCCCTCACCCGGTCGCACGCCGTCAATACGAGCACGGGATTCGTGAACCCGGCGTCGCGCAACCGCTTGAGCACGTCGAAGCCGTGCAGTCCCGGCAGCATCAGATCGAGAATCACGAGGTCTATGGCCTGCGACTGCGCGATCCACAATGCCGCCTCGCCGTTCGTGGACGTGACGGTCTCGTAGCCCTCTTCGGTCAATCCATCGCGGATCGACCGCAGCAGGCGTTTTTCATCGTCGACAATCAACACGCGGGGCATATCGGGATCCTGAAAGACCGGCTTCAGTATCGACGGTCGTCAGGCGAATGGAAACCGGGACGCCGATGAAAAACCTGTCATCTTTCGCGAGTGGGCAGAATGAAAACTCTGTCATTTCCCCGCTGTGCCACAGGGGGAAAGAGCATTCCGCTTTCACACGAGACTTCCTTGGAACCCTTTCGTGCAAAGCAACTTAGGCATGGCGATGTGGAACTCGTTGTTCGATGCGTCGCGGTCTGCGTCTCGTTGGTTGAATGCTGTGATCGTGAGCTCCTCTTGCACAGCAACGGCGCGAGACTACTGTCGTGCCGTCAGCCTGTGGGCTGTTGATTTACGGTCACCATCGTCTCGTAAGGAGCAATCGATGTTTCGTTCTCGGAAATTGACGCGCGGATTCACCTTGATTGAACTGTTGGTAGTCATCGCCATCATCGCCATTCTCATTGCGCTGTTATTGCCCGCCGTGCAGCAAGCGCGGGAGGCGGCGCGGCGGACGCAGTGCCGCAACAATCTCAAGCAGATCGGCTTGGCGCTGCACAACTACCTCGACGCCTTCAGCAAGTTTCCGCCGGTTTCCGTGCTGCCGGCGGGCCGGACGTTCGAGCCGTATTCGGCCCACGTCCGCTTGTTGCCCTACATCGAGCAGGCCAATCTGTCGAGCCTGATCGATTGGAACGTCAGCTCCGAATTCACGTCGAACCCGACGGCGGCCAAGACGCGCGTCCCGATCTATTTGTGTCCCAGCGAGATCAACGACCGCGCGCGGATCACGCCGACGCTCGTCCATTACCCACTGAATTACGGCTTTAGCGAAGGGACGTGGTTCATCTACGATCCTGCGACAGGGGAAGTCGGCGACGGAGCGTTTCATCCGAACCGCGCCTTCCGCGCGGGAGATTTTCCGGACGGCATGAGCAACACGCTGGCCGCCGCCGAAGTGAAGGCGTTTCAACCGAACCTGTGGGACACGAACAACCCCGGCACGCTCGGCGTCGTTCCGCCGAACACGCCGGCCGACCTCGCCGCGTACTACGGCGGCACGTTCGATTCCAACGGCCACACCGAATGGGTGGAAGGGGACGTGCACGAAAGCGGCTTCACCACGACGTTCACGCCGAACATGCAGGTCCCCTACACGACGGGGGGCGCCACGTACAGTATCGACCTCAGCTCGATGCGCGACGGGGAGTCGATCACCGTCCCGACTTACGCCGCTGTCACCGCCCGCAGCTATCACACGGGCATGGTCAACGTCTTGATGTTGGACGGCTCGGTTCGCTCGGTCAGCGACAACATCGATCTCGGCGTCTGGCGTGCCGTGGGAACGCGCGCTGGCGGCGAGTCGAAGTCGCTCGATCAATAACGTTTTCCGCCAACCAAAACTTGGGAAGTCTCGCCATGCACCGCACCTGTTCTTCGCGCCGCGGCGGCTTTGCCCGGCTGACGGCTCTTATCGCGACGCTGGCCGCCGTCTTTGGCATCGCCCTCTGGTTCTGGTCGCGGCCCCCCGCGCGGCCGAATGTGGACCAGGGGCGCGAAGTCGCGGAGGCGTTTCTCGGAAAACTCCGCGAGGGCCAGCCCGATCAAGCCTGGGAAACGACGACCGCGGAGTTCAAGAGCGCCCAAGGCAAGGAATCGTTCGTCCGCAAGGTGAAGCCGCTCAAGTTCCTGAAAGAGCCGCTGAACTTCGTCTCGCTGCAGGCCGTCGCCATCGGCCCCGAACAGCGCAGCGAATACCTGTTTCAGTCCGCCAAAGGCGAGACGATCCGCATCGTGCTCGGCCGCGAGGCCGGGGCCTGGAAAGTGGACCGCTGGACGCCGCCGTAATGTTCGCGTGAACTGCAGGCGGCCGATTTAGGAAATCTTGAACGCGCTCAAGTCGTCGGCGACATCGCTGGATTCCGGCGGTGCGTCGTGGCCGTTCGATGCCGATGTCGGTTCGCCGGAGACAGGCGGAGACGTGGGGGGATTAGCCGACGCGCTTTCGACCGTGTGACCGTTTCCGGTGGATGGTGTTTCCTCGGAAGCTAAGCGGTCGCTCTGGTCCGCCGGGACTTCTGCCGGCGCGACGACCGCAGCGCTCGCCGGTGCATACTTCGGCTGCTGCGGCAGATGAGCTTTCAGCAGCGACAGCCATTCTTCCGTCGGTGGGCTGTAGGGGCGGAATTTCTCCATCGTGCCGCGCTCGTCGGAGTAGAGCAGGGCCCGGTTGTTGCCGAGGCGGGCGGCGGCGGGGGAATCGATGAGGTTGCTCGAATCGGCGGCGGACATCTGGAAGATGGCCCGCATCTCGAACTCGCGGAGCATCTGCCGGCTGAACCAGCGGTCGATGTTGTTGTAGGAATCGCACCAGATGATGCAGTGCAGGTTGAAGCCGGGGCCGTCCTTGACCAGCGTACTGAACATCGAGCCGGGCGATGCTTTCTTGTTCTTGTCGCCGCCGAAGCCGAAGCTGAAATCGTCGTCGGACTTGCGCAGCTCGCGGTAGCGGCTCAGGTCGTCGATCACCAGGAACCACGGCGGATGCTCGCCCGGCGACTCTTGCCGCCGCGTCAATTCCGCCGTGAAATCGGAGAGGACGCTCTCCGTTGACGCGGCGTTGACGACGTGGACGGTATTCGGCACGAGGCGGAGGAAATCGTCCCAGCCGCCGTGGTGCACGCCGACGACCGGTTCGGTGAAGAGTTCGATCCGCGGCGCGTGCTGGGCCACGAGGGCCGAGAGGCAACTCGTCATGACGCCGAGCGCCGATTGCGAATCCTGCCCGACGAGGAGGAAGTTCGAGCCGGACCGGGGGAAGAACCGGATTTCCGACGGGCCGGACATCGCGACGGAATCGCCCAGCCAGGCGCGGGGCGCGGGTTCGGGCGCGGCGTCGCGGGACGACTTGACGAGATTGCACAAAGCGTCGTTGACCAGCGGGTTCGCCGGGAGATTTCCTTCGAAGACGAGCGGGCCGCCCCAGCGGCCGTTTTGGCGTTTGGCCATCTCTTCGACGCGGTCGAGGAAAACGTCGCGCTGGTCGTCGTTGAGCCACGCGACCTGGAACGGGTTGTTCCCTTCGACGAGGCCGTTGGCATTGTTGTAGATCGCTTCGCCGGGCCGCGTGAGGAGCCGAGCGGCGCTGTTGTTCTCGCTGAGGATCATATGGGCATCGGCCTCGCTGCACTGCAGCGCGATGCGGACGGCCATCTGGCCGATGGTGGTCCGCGGCAGCGAGTAGGCCCCGCCGAGCGACTGCGAGCCGAGCATCACGTGCATGCCGAACGCACGGCCTTGCCGCACGAGCCGATCGACCAGCAGCGAAGCGGTCTGCGAATACTTGTCGTCCTCGATGAAGAATTCCTGGAACTCGTCGACCATCAGCAGGATGCGGGGCATCTTCATGTCGGGCCGGGCTTCGCGGAAGCTCTTCACGTCCTGCGCGCCGGCGTCGCGGAACAGGTCGCCGCGCTCCTTCAGCACGGCGTCGAGCTTCTCCAGCACGCTCACGCCGAACTCGCGATCGCTTTCGATGGCGATGACCTTGGCGTGCGGCAGACCGTGCGACGCGTACGTCTTGAATTCGACGCCTTTCTTGAAGTCGATGAGGTAGAACTCGACTTCATCCGGCGAGTACCGCAGCGCCAGGTCGGTAATGACGACGTGCAGCAGCGTCGATTTGCCGGAGCCCGTTTTACCGGCGACGAGGACGTGCTGCGACGTGCCGGAACCGAGCTTCATGTACTGCAGCTTCGTCGCGCCGGAGCGGCCGAGCGGAACTTCGATGCCCTTGCGGCTGTCGGCCTTCCAGTATTCCTCTTCGCGCGGGGCGATGCGGGTGAAGGGCACCTCGACGCGGCGGATGTCTTTCGAGAGCTCGCCGATCTTCTTCACCACCGACGCCATCAGCGCCGGGTTCGGCAGTTGATCGGGCACGAGCGGCGCGACGGGGCCCAGCGCGGGGTTCAAGAACTGGCCGGCGTCGCTTTTTTCCTTGTCCGGCTTCCATTCGAGAACCGTCGCCGATTCTTCCAGCCGCGAGAGATCGAAGTCGCGCGGCATGTGCTGCTGCGTATCGACAGAGACCAGTGTGTGGACGCCGCACTTCGCTCCGCTTGAGGCGATGCTCACTAGCCGCTGCGCGGCCCGTTCCGTGAAGCCGTTCGGGAAATTCGCGACGATCAGCACGCGGTACGGCTCCGCGATTTCGCCGGCCTGCTTGTTGTATTCCTCCAGCGAGTCGTATTCGTTCCGCAGATACTTCTGGAACACGTTCTCCATGTGTTCGGTGAGTTTGGCGAGCTGCTCTTCGATCTGGGCCGGCTCGGTCCAGATGCGGTTGGTGATCAAGAGCTCGTCGTAATCGGCCAGGTGCATGAACGACGCGAAGCTTTCGCCGAGCCCTACAGGGTCGAAAATCGTGAAGCGGACGTCGCCGGGCGGAAGCTGGTCCAGAAACCGCAGCATGCCGACTTGCAGCAGTGAAACGGCCTCATCGCGGCCCTGGCCGGCCGCTTTGATGACGAGCGACGGCGAATCGGGGAAGGGAACCACCGCTGGCAGGCGAAAATCGGGAACGGCGACCCAATCTTTCTGTTCCGGCGTCAAGTCCTTGCGCGGACTTGGCACATGGAACTGGTAGTCGCCGAGTCGCAACGCCGAAGGAATTTCGTCAGCGTGTTTCCAGGTGGAATCGTTGACGGCGTCCCACGTCGGGAACTGCCGGCGGCTGTCTTCTGCGGTTTGTTTCTCTTCTGAGCGGAGTTCGCCAAGGGCGGTTTTCCAGCGGGATTCGCAGCGTTCGAGGACACCCTGCCGGCGTTTCGTCCGCTCGGCGAGTTCCTGTTCGTGCTCGCCCGTCAGTTGGTGGCGCTTCTGCTGCCAGCCTTTTTCCAGCGATTTCGACTCGGTCTGATAGGTCGTTTCCTCGGTCTTCCGGCGTTCGCGGTATTTTTCGGACGCAGCTTTGAGGGCGGCGTCGCGCTGCTGAGTCGCGGCGTTCAAATCGTCGCGGCGCTGCGTTTCCAGCTCCGCGGTGCGAGTTTCTTTTTCGGTGTTGAATTCCTGCAGCGACTTGTCCCGTTTCGCGATCATCGCAGCGTAACGCTTGCGGAAGTCCTGGTCGGCGCGGCGGTATTCTTCCTCGGCGACTTTCTGCCACCGCGCGAGGCAGGCCTGGGCGTCGATCGACCGCTGCTGCAACGGCTCGAAGGCGTGGGCCGTTTGGCTCGACGCGACGTTGTAGAGGATGAACAGGACGATCAGACACAGGAACAGCGCCACGCCGCCGGAGATGGCGGCCCATTCCGTCGGCGCGAGCTTCGCCGCTAGCCCGACCCACTGCGGCTGCACAAAGGCAAACAACGCCCCGCCGAGTCCGCCGGCAAAGATCAGGATGAACGGCAACAAGAGGAGCCAGTTGCCGAACAAGCGCGGGATCAGTTGTCCTCTCAGTTTCTTCGACGCCGCGCGGACGTCGTCCGCGGCGGCGCGGAGCGTCTGTTCGAGCTCCTCGCGGCTGCGGGGCAGGGAAGCGGGCGCTGGGTTTTCCCCCACGCGCTGCCAGCGTGCCTGGACCAGCTTCGTCCCGTCGCCGAATAGCGTGCGGACTTCCTGGATCGCCTCGTTGAGCGACACCTTCGTCTGCTGCAACTGCGACTTGTACCGCTCGTGCGCGACCTTCGGGCTGCTCTCAGACGATTCGTCGAGGACCGATTGCACCACCCAGGTGCTTTCCTTGTGCTTCTGGTCCGCGGCGGCGACATCGGCGTCGTGCCGCAGGTCGACTTCGCTCAGCCGCCGGCCGTATTCCATCTTGGCCTGCGAGTCCTCCGTGCGGTAATCCTCCTCGATGACCTGCATCTCTTGGGCATGCCTGGCGTCGAGTTCGGACTTCGCCTGCTCGTATTCCCAGTCGAGCGCCCGCAGCGCTTCCTGCAAATTCTGCGGCAAGAGCCGGGTCTGCTCGGTGTCGAATTCCGCGAGCTCGTACAGCGCGTTCAACCGCTCCGTCTGGGCCTCGGACAATTGACGCAACAGATCGCGGTAATGAGCGGTCGAGGAAGAGTTCACAAATCGTCTCGCAAAGACAGAGGTGCGGCCGCGATCACTGCCACGGACCGCACTCGCGTTCGGCTTGGGCGAGCACCGAGGACAGGTTCATGATCACGGGAAAGGCGGCGGTCACGTCGACGGCCAGCGGCGTCAGATGCTGCTCTTCGATGTTGCGGGCATTGGCGTCTTTCCAATAGTCCTTCGTCGTGTCCCACGCGATTTGCAGCGTCTCGAGAGCTTCGCGCAACTGGCCGGTGCCGGAATTCAAATCGGCGATTCTCATGGTGTCTCCGAGACCGAAATTCAGAAAGGCGGTTAGCCGCAAAAAGCACAAAGATCACAAAAAAAGAAGCGTCTTTGTGTATGGCTAACCTCTTGGGATTTATGGTTTCTCTGCCGCCGGCGCCGAACCCGACGAACCGGCGTCGGCCGGCGCGGCGCGTTCCACATACGAGTCCAGCGAGGCGATCGTTCGTTCCAACAGGCCCAGCGTCCGCGGGACGTCGCGTTCCAACTGCATCCGCATCCCCATCGTGCGGCCGCGGTAGTCGTCCAGTTCGCGGCGAACGCGGTTGGCCCACTTTTTGACGACTTCTAATTTTTCTTCCGCCGCCCTCAGTTTCTGTACGGCCGCGCGATACGCCTGCTCCTGCTCCAGGCACGACTGCCGCTGCCCGCCGACCGTCCGCATCTTGCACGTTTCCAACTCGCTGCGGGTGCGGGCCACGAGGTCGGAGCAGCGGCGGATTTCCTGCCGCCAGTAAGCCGGGGCTTCGTTATCGAGCCAGTCCTGCGCGCGGCGGCAGTTCTCGTCGAGCGAGAGGACCGCGGCGTTGGCCTCCTCTTCGAACGTCAACAAGGCCGAGCGAAACGTCGCGACGGCGTCGATCGAAGTCACACGGGCGGTGTCGGACATGATTCACCTGTGCCTGGGTTTGGCGCGGGTCTCCCGACCCCGCCGGTATTCTCTTGCGGTCTCCCGACCGCTGCCTTTTCTTACATCGAAGAGGAGACCTGCGGTCGGAAGAGCGGCGGGGTC
>CAZDGB010000193.1:0-14523 GCA_964504645.1 uncultured Planctomycetaceae bacterium
GCACCAACGCCCAACCAACGGAATTCTCATCTCACAACTCCTGCAACGAGCGGATTGCACGAAGGGCAATTTAGGACACTAGTGCTGAGCTTCAATCGTCGAGACGTCGGTCAGTATAGAACCCGTAAAAAGCCATTAGTTTGACAAACGGTTCTGTCTTTCGCGGAAGTAATCAATTAGCGCCGTGATCTATTTACGAATCCTTAAGCCACACCGAAGTCTTACGTTCTTGTGAAGTACGCGGCTTTGATTCGGCGGCATCACACGGCATCGGCATCGCTCTGTGGAGCGAGAAGCGGGATGCCTAACATCCGTGACAGCTGCGCGAGGAACCGGCAGTAGAACCGTCTATTCCAGGCGGAACACGGGCTAGGATTCGATACCGCAGGCACATTCAGCAATGCCGCGGCGGGCGGTAGAAACCGGTCCAAGAGACGGCCGGGGACGCAATGATCACCGCACGATGAAATTGATCGACTGTGAAACGACCTTGTTGCTGAGTTCGTCGAAGACGGTCAGCTTCAAAGTGTGCGGTCCGAGGGGAGTCTGGTCGGGGATCGCGAACTGGTAGTTGTGGAAGTAGTCCCGGCGATAATTGACGCAGAGGTCTTCCGTCGCCGGGAACTCCTTGTGCCAGCGCACTTCGCCCGACGGGCTGAGGATTTCCACCGTCGAACGCAGCAGCGTGCGATACTGGCCGTCAACGGTGAGTTCGCTCTTGAAGTTGTCGACTTCCGCATACAGCAGCAGGTCGTCGCCCGGTCGGAACTCGTCGCGAGGAAACCGGACAAAGTTTCCGTAGTAGGCGATCTCGCGGCAGAACGCCAGGTTGTGGATTTCCAGATCGGCCCGTTCCCGCAGACGCTGCGTCGCGGCGGCCAGTTGAGCCACAGCCTGTCCCGCACGATCTTTTGCCGCGGGGAGATGCTCGGAATCGAAGTAGTTCGTCATGCCCCACAATGTCTGCTGCCAAAACTCCTGATCGGCGGAGTCGATGCCGGGAATTGCCGTCAGCGCCCGCTCCGGATGCTGCGCCATCAGATAGAGCATTCGCAGATGGACGTGCCGCTGAATGTAGTCGGTCTGCTCGGTTTCCGAGTTGCCCGGTTTGAGCTGCGCGACCTCAGACTCCAATTGGGAAATCAGCAATTCGAGTTGAGCCGCGGCATTCGGCGCTGCCGCGAGTTCGGCCGGCGGCATCAGGCTGACCGGCGACGGACTGTTCGCCGACGTTTGTGCGACGGCTCCGGTTCTGCCGGACGGCAAGAGCCGGCTCAGGCCCATCCGCGAGGCGGGCGAGTTGCTCTTCGTCGGTGCAACCGCGGGCGAGGGAGCGGCGGTTTCTGTTGATTGCTGTTGCACGGCGTAGGCCGGTTTTTCCGGCGCGGGATTGGGGACGGTGTAGCCCTGCTGTTCGATCTGAGGCCGCAGCGAGAACCCGTCGGATTCCTGCAACGCGAAATTGAGATCCGCGCGCGAACCGGGGATCTGCCGCCCCGACGCCTGCATGACCGCGGAATCTTCGATCGGCGCACTTTGCTTGCCATTTCGCTGGGATCGCGGCGCCGGAGCTTCCTGAGACCACGCGTCGCGATCGGCCGCTTTCTCCGCGGCAGGAGCGACATCCTGCTGGCGTTGCTCGACGATTTGTGCGGTGAGCCGGCGGGCCTGCAGAATTTGTGGAATGACGGCCGGGTCAACCTGCTTCAGTTGATCGTACCAAAAGGCACGTTCCTCGGCGGAAGCGTCCGCCAACTCGGCGTTGATGACGCGCAGCGTCTCGGCATGGAATGAAGTCGACGACGTCTTGTCGGTTGCCGGCTCATTATCCGCAGCCGCGGCCGGGTTTTCCGGTTTCTTGGCTTCTTTGGCGGCGACTTCTGTTTTCGGCGTCTCTAGGGACGATTTGTCGCTGGCCTTACGGAAGGGATTGTTGGTTTTCTCCGGCTTGTCGGTTGCCGCGGTCTTGGTGTCGTTCTCTTTCTTCTCTTCCGCCGGCGTGGGCTTTTTCCAGAGCGAACGGCTGGCGAAAGGCTGCGCGTTTTCCGTCGTCGCGGCACAGCCGGCCACGAACGGAATCCACCACAGCCACACAAACGATGCGCGCATGCCGGTCGCCTCGCTGCTTGCGACGGTTTCTTGGGAGAGGAATGAGATTTTCGTTGGGAGATAGGCGGCGGACTTTAGTCGAAGTCGTCACGGGGAGCAAGATCGTTTGATGGAGGGTGCTTGCCGATTCGCGGAGCCACGGCGCACAATGGCTTATATGAAGCTCCAATTGATCCTCGACACGCTGCAGGAACTGGCGCCGCTGGAAACCGCGGAGAAGTGGGACAACGTGGGCCTGCTCGTGGGCGACGCCGCGGCCGACGTGTCCACGGTGATGACGTGCCTGACCTTGACCCCAGATGTGGCTGAGGAAGCCGTTCGCGAGGACGTGCAATTGGTCGTGACGCACCATCCGGTGTTCTTCAAACCGGTGCAGCGGTTGACCGCAGGAGGCATCGAAGGCCGGATGATGCTCTCGCTGATCGCCCACGGGATCGGCGTCTACAGCCCGCACACGGCCTGGGACAACGCCCCGCAAGGCATCAATCAGCAATTGGCGGAACTGGCGAATCTGCAAAACATCCGCCCGCTGCGGCCGATGCCCTGCGAGGAACAAGTCCAGATCGTGACGTTCGTGCCGGTGCAACATCGCCGGGCCGTGCAGGAAGCGCTATGGACGGCCGGCGCAGGGATCATCCACGAGTACCGCGATTGCAGCTATTTCGTTTCCGGCACCGGGACTTTTTTCGGCAGCGATCAATCGAACCCGACGATCGGCCAGGCGGGACGGCTGGAAGAAGTGGCGGAAGACCGGCTGGAGGTCGTCTGCCCGAAATCGCTGGTCACGCATGCCATCGCACAATTGCGAGCGGCCCATCCGTACGAAGAGCCGGCCATCGACATCTATCCGCGGCACAGCCTGATGAGCGACCACGGCGGAGGACGCTGTGGCGATTTGCAGCGGCCGATGCCGCTCGGTGAGTTGAATCGCTTGCTTTGCGAGCGGTTGAATACGCCCGTGACACCGTTCGTCGGCGATCCGCAGAAATCGATCTCGCGGCTCGGCATCGCGTGCGGAGCGGCGGCGGAGTTTCTCTCCGAGGCACGGCGAGCCGGTTGCGAAGCGCTGCTGACCGGCGAAGCCCGCTTCCACGCCTGCCTGGAAGCCCGGTCGTACGACGTCGGCCTGATTCTGCCAGGACACTATGCGACGGAGCGTCTCGGCATGGAGCGACTTGCCGAACTGTTGGCGGATCAGCATGCGGACTTGAAGGTTTTCGCCAGCCGGTCGGAAATCGATCCGCTCCAAAGCATGTAAAACCTTCCCGATTCTGTCGAACGCGCCCGCGGTGGTGCGGAGGGTTGCCTTCCCTGCCGCGGCGGGTCGATACCACCGAACATGACGCTTGACGATCTGGACCTCTTGCGGCGGCAACCAATGTGCCTGGCGACTTTGCGTGCCTATTGGGACACGCATGTGACGTTGAAAAAGCAAGCGGCGGACTTTGACGGCTGGGTCGGCCGGCTCGCGACGGTCCCGGACGTTCCGCACGAGACCCTTTCGGGAATCCACGGAAAACTCATCGCCTTCGGCTATCTCAAGTTCGAACTGACGCCGAAGGATACGTCGCTGCGGTATCAATTGACGCCGCTGGGACGGACCGCCGTCACCGGAGAAACAGTGCCGGAAGACGAGTAGCGTCCTGCGAACTACTCGATCCGCGTCGCGGGATCCCAACCGGCGATCGCGGCGTCCGGAGCGAGCACGAAGATCTCCACGCGGCGATTCTGGCGCCGCGACTCGTCGTTCGTGTTCGGCGCAACCGGTTGGAACATGCTGCATCCGGCCGCTTCCATGCGTTTTTCATGGATGCCGCATTTCTTCAGCGCCAGCACCACCGAATTGGCCCGGTCGGTGGAGAGATGCCAGTTGGTCGGGTGCTTGACCTTCGTGCCGGCCTTGGAAATCGGCTTATCGTCCGTGTGGCCGACGACGAGCACGCGCAGGTGCTGCGCATCGGTGCCATTCATGATTTGTGCGAAGGCGTCCAGAACCGGCACGACTTGCGGATTGATCTCATCGCTGCCAAGCGCGAACAATAGGTCGGTGTTGAACTTGCTGACGCCGGTCGCCGGATCGAATTCGAACTGCGGATACTTCCGTTTCAACTCTTCCAGGCGGCGGGTGGCGTCGTCGGACAGCGGGCTGTCCCCTTTGCGGGCCGTCGTCAGAAGATTCTGCACCCGTTGCTCCAATTGCGAGTTGGAGCTTTGCAGATTCTCGAGCCGGCGATTGGCGATGTCCAGATTCTGCTTCAGAGTCTGGTTTTCCGCGGACAGGGTGCCCATGCTCTGGCTGTAACCGTCGCGCTGCATGGCGAGTTGCTGATTCTGCCGGTACATCGCCTGCGCCCGCAGTTGGCTTTGCTGCAGACACTGCTGCGACGCATGGTGGCAGCCAGCCGCGGCGAGGCAGCCCGCCAGCACGACTATTGTAATGCACATCCGTAAGCACGACATCGTCCGAACTCCTTGGCGAACCGCCGTTTCGCGAGACCGGTCGTCGAATCGGGACGTGCCGAAACGAGACGCGTGCCGCGAGCAGCTTCGCAGTCGTTCTATCGCTATGGGAAGTATTTTGGGGGAGTGAGTCGACAGCGACCCGCGGTTCCGGAATGGGGAGAGGAACCGCGACATCGCAGGCGGGGTTATAGTGCCGCCGCGCATCGACGCCAAGGGGAACTTGAGGATTTCCCGAAGCGGCCCGGAGGAATGGGGGAGAATGCTCCGCCAGCGCACGCAAACCGGCAAAAATTACCGGTTAGGTCGGGTGGCTGACAACTTGTGCTTCGCGGAATGGATCGCGAAGCGCCAGCGAAAATGCACAATCTTACTTGAATAGCCCCGTGAGCATGCCGAGCAGTTCGCCCTGGTAGACGGAGCTGCTCCCCGACGCCCAGGTGGTGCGCAACAGGTCGACGGCTGCCAGCGCTCCGATCGATAGGGCCACAGCGGTCGCCGCCAGCAGGGCGATGGTGCCGGTGCCCCATTCCACTTCGGGCATCATTTGAATGCGGCTGCCATACGCCGGGATGGCGACCGAGCTGCCCCCTTCGACGAAACTTTCGTCGAAGACCGAATCGTCGGAATCGAAGACTTCCATCTGCTCGGCGTCTTCGTCTTCCAGAATGTCTTCGGCGACTTCGAGCTCTTCGTCGACGGACGAGGAACCGAGCTCGTCGATGGCGAGGTCGTCGCTGCTGCCGTCGAGTCCCATGCCGGAGTCGTCCTCTTCGAAGACGACGACGCTGGTGTCTCCCTTGCCTTTCTTCTTCTTGGGCGGCAAGTTCAGGGTTTCAAATTCGCTGCCTTCATCGATCATCGGGACTTCGACGTCGGTGCGGGCCGCGTCGTCTTTCGACAGCAGCATCGGCACCGCGGAATCGAGTTCGTCGCGCGGCGTCCCTTTTTTCACCCCGCTGGACGGGCCGGAGAGACGGATGCCGCTCTCGGCTTCCAGGCGGATGCCGCTGTCGCCCGACAATTGAATTCCGCTGTCGGATTCGATGCTGATGCCGCTGTCTTCCTCGATGACGAGCTCGTTTTCGCTGCTTTCCGAGAGCGTGCCGCCGAGCAGCGGGAAATCGCTCCCGCTGGGAGCCGGTCCTTCGAGAAGAATGCCGCTGTCGGCGGGTGACGAAAGGGCGATGCCGCTATCGCCGGCGATGCCGCTCCCGAGGCGGATGTCGCTGTCGGTCAAACCCAGGCCGACATCTTCCATCAGCACGGATTCCGAACCGCTCAAGGGCGAATCGTCGAACAGAGGCGATTCTTCCCGCGCTTTCTGGCCGCCGCGGGGAAGCAGCGTGACGTCGCTGTCGCTGGAGCGTTTCTTTCGTCCGCGCTCCACCAGCTTGACGTCGCTGTCGCTGGGCGACGGCGGAGCCAGCCGGACATCGCTGTCGGAATCGGACAGCCGGACGTCGCTATCGGTGTCGGCGATTTTCACATCGCTGTCGGAGTCGGCCGTGCGCGGTGTTACCAACTGCACGTCGCTGTCACTGGGCAGTTCGCGCGTCACGGCGCCCGCGAGCCGTACGTCGCTGTCGGAATCGCCCAGCGTCGGAATTTCGGCGCTACTGCCGGTCAGTTTGGCCCGCATCTTGTCGTCGGGCACCAGCCGGACATCGCTATCCGACGCCGCGCCGCTGCGGCCCTTGGTGATGATCGTCGGCTGACGGCTCAAATCGTCGTCGTCGGACATCATCGGCACTTCGGGGGCCGAATCGGGCTGACGGCGGCGTTTCAGCTCCTCCACGTCTTCCGATTTGAATTTCCAGGTACCGCGATCGGCGAACCCGCGGACGTCGCCTTTCTCGCGCAAGCGGATCAGCTCATCCGGCTTGATCTTCAGGAGGTCCGCTGCTTCTTCCAGGCTGAGATATTTTTTCGGAGACATGGCGTTGTCACTCGGTCTAGCAGGCCAACTCAGAGAAAATGAATCCTTTCACCGCAACGGCGTCCTCAGTCCGGCTCCTGAATGTTTGCTCAATTTCCCTTGCCGCTACTCTCGGCAGAGTCGATGTTGCAAGTTCCTGGAGGCTTTTACGTTACATCGACGGCCGCGATTGCAGGATTTGAACATCACGGTGCGCATCGCCGAAATTCCTACAAGTCATGCTACTCCGCTGCGGCGCGCACAATCAAGATGCAATTTGCCGGTAAAACAGACATTCCCGGCTGTCACCAAAACGAAGCCCCGCCGTCCCTATACCAATTCTTCCGCCAGCGCATTCGCCAAGTCCGCCAGTCGTTGCTCGTCGTGGGCAATCGTCAGGCTGATTCGCAAGCGAGAGGTTCCTACTGGGACGGATGGTGGGCGAATTGAACCGACCAGGTAGCCGCGGTCCATCAGTCGGCGGGAGATGTCTGTGGCGCGAGACGGATCGTTCAGCAGAATCGGAACTATCGGCCCGGTGGAGTGACACGGCGCCTCGACGCCGTACTCATGGAGTTGCTGGCGAAAGAACTCGCACCGAGACAGCAGTCGTTCGCGTCGCTCCGGTTCGCGCTTCACGATCGTCAGCGCCGTGACGGCGGCTGCGCATATCGCGGGCGGCAACGCCGTCGAAAAGAACTGCGTGCGGCCCCGGTTCCACAGGAAATCGATCAACGTCTGCGAGCCAGCGACGAATCCGCCGAGCGTTCCGAGCGCCTTGCTCAGCGTTCCCACCCGCACGGCAATGCGCTCCTCGACGCCGAAATGCTCCGCCGCGCCGCGGCCCTGCTTGCCGAACACTCCGGTCGCGTGAGCTTCATCGACGAATAGATAGGCCGCATACCTTTCCGCGATCACGCAGAGGTCCGGCAGCGGCGCCAAATCTCCATCCATGCTGAAGACGCCGTCGGTGACGATCCAGCGGTGCGATGACTCCTCTGTTTTCTGCAACTCCCGCTCGAGCGTTTCCAGATCCTCGTGGCGATAGACCCGGAATCTGGCTCGCGTCGCCTTGCAGCCGTCGATCAGGCTCGCATGGTTGAGGCGATCGCAGAAGACGACGTCGCTGCTGTCGATCAGTGCCGTCAGCGCCCCGAGATTCGCGGCGAATCCTGTTGGGAACAAGATCGCGGCCTCTTCGCCTTCGAATTGCGCGAGTTGTGACTCGAGTTGTGCGTGATACTCCGTTCGGCCGAACAGCAGCGCGCTGCCGCGGGCGCCAACGCCGCATTTCGACAGGGCGTCTTGCGCCGCGGCGATAACCTGAGGATGACTCGCGAGATTCAGATAATCGTTCGAAGTGAAGTTGAAGAGCCGCCGTCCGTCGACTTCGCATTCGCCGTCGGGCAACAGACGTGTGACGGCGCGGAAACGAAATAGACCCGCGGACTTCAGTTGTTCCAGAGACTCGGGCAACCAGGGAAGGAGATGCGACATGGGATCCGCGAAGCGCAAGCGACCGGCGAAGCGCCTTTCCAAACCCCAACCTTCAATACAGCGAGATCACGTGGTTGCTGAGCCGCTCGTAACCGGTGTCGGTGATCAGGTAATTGTGTTCGATACGCAGTCCGCCGATGCCTTCCACGTACAATCCGGGTTCCAGTGTGACGACGTCGCCGGCGACCAGCACGTCGTCACTCTCCGGCACTAGGATCGGCGGTTCAGGATGCGCCAAGCCTATGCCATGCCCGGCGTGATGCTTGAAGTTCTCTTGCAAACCAGCGTCGCGGATCGGTTTCTCCGTGGCATCGAAGACATCTTTCGCTAGCGCGCCGGCTTTGAGCGATTTTTCACCGCTGCGCATTGCAGCGAGGGCCGTATTGAACAGATGCATTTGTTGCGGGCTGGGATCTCCGACCGACAACGTGTTCGTGAAGTCGCAACGATAGCCATCAAGGACAACGGAGTAGTCGAGGATGAAGAAGTCGCCGGGTTTCAGCTTGTAGTTCGTCGGCAGGCCGCCGGCTTTGATCTGCGTTGGCGTCGTCGCGCGGAAGTCGCCGTAGATCAGGCACGCCCGCTGCGCCCGCTTCAGCACGGCGGAATAGACTTCGCAGAAGATGTCGTATTCGCTCAGTCCCGGCTTCAGAATTTCGCGGGCCTTCGCCTGGCCGGCTTCGCAGGCTCGAGTGCATTCTTTGAGCAGCTCGATTTCGTCGGGCTCTTTCTTGCGGCGCAGGCTGCGAATCACGGTTCCCAGATCCACCGGATCGCCGCCGGGACGGTCTTTCGCTTCCTTGCGGACCGAATGCTCTTCATGGTCGAGGCCCAGCAGTTCGAACGCTCCGAGCGGAAGCCATTCGGCTTCGACCGCGCCGGCGCGGCCGTAGAGTTTGTCGCTGATCTGCTCCGCGGCTTGCAGCAACGCGTGGTCGCGGTTCACGACGGAATGACGATGGTCGTACCACTTCACCAGCACCTCGTCATCGACGAACGGATCGCCGGCCCGCGAACGGAGCGTGAAGTTGTCGCCCAGCAGCGTTGCCTTGCCGTCCCGTTCCAGGAGCAGCCAGCCGCGTTCGCCCGCGGAGAAACTCAGCGGCTGCACCCAGAAGTTGCTGAAGTAATGGACGTGCCGGGGATCGGCGACGAGCACCCATTCCACATCGGCGGGCACCGCGTCCCAAAGCCGCTTTCGCCGAGCGAGACATCCGTCTTGTGTAAGCATGGTGGTGAAGTGGGTTGAAGGGTTATAGGATCACGGCGTTCGGCATTCGACCACACGCGCCGATGTCAGTGAATTCCCTTCTCCGCCAGCCAGCGTTCGGCGTCGAGGGCGGCCATGCAGCCGGTGCCGGCAGACGTGATGGCCTGGCGATAGTAACTGTCCGCCACGTCGCCGGCGGCGAAGACACCTTCCACACTGGTCGACGTCCGCTGCGGCTGCGAGTAAAGGATGTATCCCTTGTCGTCGGTTTTCACTTGGCCTTTTAGGAAGTCGGTGTTCGGCGTATGGCCGATCGCACAGAACATGCCCGACGCATCCAGCGCATTCACTTCGTTCGTCTTCAGGTTCTTGATCTTCACGCCGGTCACGCCGGCTTTGTCCTCTCCGAGAACTTCTTCGACCGTCGAGTGCCACTTCACGTCGATCTTCGGATTCTCCAGCGTTCGCTGCGCCATGATCTTGCTGGCCCGGAACTCGCCCCGCCGATGGATGAGATACACCGTCGACGCGAACTTCGTGAGATACCCGGCTTCTTCCATCGCGCTGTCGCCGCCGCCGACCACGACCAGCGGTTTGTTGCGGAAGCGCGGCAGCGCGCCATCGCAGACGGCGCAGGCCGAGACGCCGCGGTTCTTGTATTTGTCCTCCGACGGCAAACCGAGGTAGTTGGCCCGCGCACCGGTGGCAATGATGAGCGTGTGCGCCGTGTGCGACTGACCTTCCAGCGTCTTCAATTGGAATGGCCGCTGCGAGAGATCGACGGAGACCACATCATCCGTGATGATCTTCGTGCCAAAGTTTTTGGCCTGCTGCCGCATCAATTCCATCAGTTCCGGACCGGTGACGCCGTGCGGGGAACGCTCGTCGCGATACGGCACAAACTGCTCCGGCAACGCGGATTTCAGATAGGCTGCCAGATCGCCGGCGGCGAAGCCTGGATAGTTCTCGACTTCCGTCGTCAGGTTCAACTGTCCGAGCGGCAACGTCCCCTGAATGCGATTCTGTTCCGTCGCCGCCCCTTCGAAGACCAGCGGCTGCAAGTTCGCCCGCGCGGCATAAATCGCCGCAGCCCAACCCGCCGGTCCCGACCCGATAATCACCACGCGTTCCGTCACGCCAAATTCCTTCCCCGAGAAGTCACATCACAAAGTTTGAATCGTATTGTAGGAACGATACTCCGCGGGGAAAACACCCGCAACCAGCCGCCTGTTCAATTCGCCGTCAGCACGCGGCTGCGATCGCCCGTGAGCGGACGCGTCGGGTCCATCACCGCGGCGCCGAGCGCGCCGAGCAGAAAGATGCCGCCAAGGCACGCGAATAACAGATTCCATTCCATCCAGCCGGCGTCTTTGCCGGCCTTCAACACGGCGGCGTAAAATGGCGTGGCGAGGGCGGCCCCCAGGTTGCCCCACATATTCCCCCATCCCAGGACCGACGCCGTGTACCTGCCCCCCACGTCTTGAGCGAACGCCCACACCGAAGGGACGCCGATGTCGGTTGAAATCGCCACCAGACTCAAAGCCGCGACGTAGACCCACGGCATCCAGGTCGGCGCTTGATCCTGCGGCACGAGGTAGTAGAGCGCGATGCAAATCGCATAGCCCATCGCCGCCGTGACGCGTGTCACCATCACCGGCAAACGGCGGCCCCATTTCAATCCCGCGGTCTTCACCAGACGATCGGCCAATCGGCCGCCGAAGAACACGCCGACGACGCCGGCCCAGATCGGCACCGACGTCATCACGCCGCGCATGACGAGCGGCACCTGGTGCACCTCTTCGAGATACTGCGGCATCGTGCGGACGAGGAACAGCCAGCCGATGTTCGTCGTGATCTGCAAGAGGCAGTTGCCCCACATCGACAGTTCCAGCAGCAGCGGCCCCCACGGGAACGACTCTTTCACCGTCGAAGCATCCGACTGCGACACCTCGGCCGAGAGAATGAAGTCCCGCTCCGCCGCATTGACGCGTGGGTCGTTTCGAGGCGAATCGCGAACCGTCCACCAGAACAAGAAGCCGATCACCACGCCGATCACGCCGTACACGGCCATCGACGGACGCCAGCCGTCAACGTAGATGTTGCCGAGCGACTTGGGGAACATCGCCTCCAGCGCCAGCCGGTTCAAGCGATGGATTTCCAGCGATGTCAGCGTTCCGCCGTCTTGCTGTTGGCGGCTGAGCTTTCGGCCTTCGGGTTCGATGACTTCATCGAAGAGTTCCGGCCGATAGAACTCCTGGTCCTCAATCCAGCCATTCAGAATCTCGCGGACTCGGGCCGTTTGCTCGGAAGTCGCGGCTTTCTTCTGCTGAAAGTCTTCGGCCAGATGAGTGAACAACGCTTGATCGCCGGCGTCCAGTTTTTCCCACACGTAATCCAATCGGCCGGCCGACAATCCGTGATGCGGCGGAGCAAGTTGACTGGCGAGTTTGGTCGCGACCAGATCCGTGCGCGGCTTGACGAGCGAATCGATGGTCGCCGGGACGAACAAGACCATCATGGCGGCGGTGAGAATCGGCGCGATGCCTCCGCCCACGCGTCCGCCGAGCGCCACCATCGCACTACCGAAGCCGCGGCTCGTCGGCGGATTCCAATCGCGCACCAAGCGGGCTCCGGCGGGGTACGCGCCCGCTTGCGCCATGCCGCACAGCAACTGCAGCGCGGCGAGAACCGCAAAGCTTTGGGCGAATGCCTGCAAGCCGGTAAAGGCCGACCACGCAAGAATGAAAATCGTGAGCATCTTCCGCACGCCGAATTGATCGGTCAGAAAGCCGGAAGGAACTTGAAACAGCCCGTAGGTGATGAAGAACGCGAACGACAGCCAGCTCACCAGCGAGTCGGTGATGTTCAAATCCTGGCGGATGTAATTCGTGCAGATCGAAATGCAGTATCGGTCGAGATACAGCAAGAGCGACATCACCGTCGCCCAGCCGACGATGGTGTAGCGCACGGAAGTCGGCTGTGGGGTGGCGTCGGTGGACATGGGGAAAGGCCTGAGGCTTGAGGCGTGAGGCGTGAGACTTGAGGCCGAAGACTTGAGGCAGCCTCAAGCCTATTTCATCTGCCGTTGAATCGACGCGAAAATGCGATCCTCGACGTCATCCGCGAATGGGCCCGGGAGCGACGAATAGATCATTGCGCCGCCCCCTTCATAACCTCCTTCATGCAACACGCGCTGGCTCGGGACGTAGCACGTGATCTGATTCGAATAACCGGCGACCCAAAGGTGATCACCTCTCTCGGCGAGTTCGCGCTTGATCCGCAGCGAGTAGTCGACCACGGTCTCGTCGCCGAGCGCGACGAGCGTGAGCTTGTCGCCGAGCCGAATTACCTGCACGGGATAGTCGTACTCCGGGACTTTGCCATCGTTGAGTTCGAGCAGTTCCAGCACGCGCTGCGCATGCCGCGATTCATAGCCGTTCGATGACTTCGCCTGGTCTTCGATTTTGTCGCGGCTCGGCAGCGGAGCGAAGGCCAGCGGCACCATTTCGAGGCTGGACGACAGCTGCGATTTCAACGGCACGGGAGCGGGCAGCAACGCGGTTTCCACGGCGTTGGCGAGCGTGCGGCCATGTTGCTCGGCCTGCTCCGGCTTGCCGCGCGGATACGGATTCTGATCGCCGCCGCAACCCATCACGAACAGCGCGATCGTTCCCGGATGATCGGCTTCCAGATCGCGCTGGGCGAAGCCGGCGTAATCGCCGTTCAACGTCAAATTGCCGAGGCACGTGTTGTGGCACGCATAGCCGAACAGCAACGCCGTCAACTTTCCGTCCGACGATTCAACGCGCAGCACCGGGACGTCGTGATCGACCGGGCCTTCCGGATACGGGCTGTTCTGATAACCCGTCGGCGTCGGCAAGCGGCGATTCATCGCGAAGCCGCAGCGAGCGTGACTGTAGCTGAGCCGCGACGGTTGCCGATTCGCCAACGCTTGGCCGATCGCCGCGTCGATCTTCGATTCCAAGTCGCGGACGTAGGCTTCCGTGCGGGCCACGAAGGCGGAGTCGATCCCCCAATCGACGATCGTGCGCGGGCTGACCATCGGCGCGGAATGCGTATGCGACACGTTGAACAGAACCTCGTGCGGCTGCAATCCGTGGTTCTTCTTGGCCGTCGACAACAGCGATTCACGCAGCGCCTGCGGAATGCCGATCAGATCGAGTGTCA
Source organism: uncultured Planctomycetaceae bacterium (assembly GCA_964504645.1). Taxonomy (GTDB): domain Bacteria; phylum Planctomycetota; class Planctomycetia; order Planctomycetales; family Planctomycetaceae; genus CAZDGB01. The sequence continues at coordinate 13,383 of CAZDGB010000193.1, forward strand.
CGATCACCAGCCGATGCTGCGCGGCGTCTTCGAGCGCCACGGCTTTCGCGTGGATGTCGAGCAGCACGCTTTCCGCGGGACCCTTTCGCCCGGCGTAGCCCGCGAGCCACACCGGTTCGCTCGGCGTGATCGAAACCTTCGCCGCGCCGGCCTTCCACTCCGGGGCGTCGTCCGCGCCGAACGACGACAGCGTGCACAAGCAGGAAAGCAGAACGCCTAGCAACGTGCGTAACTTCATTTCATTCCTCCAACCATCTTCGAAAGCGGGTTCTCGGGGGCAGAGAGAGAATAGCCGATGACCTGGAACTCTGTCTCCCCAACGGCCATCGAGGGGACGGCATACTCCCTCAACCAACCGGTCGCTGTTGCGCCACAAAGTGTTTGCAAACAGGCATCCGGACGGAACTCGCCATGTGTCGCGAATTGGCGGTTCGTTGTCGCTGATCGTCGCCTTCGCGTCGCTTCGCTGGCGGTTCTCTGTCGCTCGGCGTGCGTCGGGCGCGTCGTATCAGCGGACGTTGATGCGTGTTTGGTTGAGCCGGCAGCCTGGGCAGCCGACTCGAATGTTGGGCAGGTGGGGAATTCTGGCGAGGTTCAAACGCGTGAAATTCACCCACCCCATAACCGAGAGGTGTTGCGCAACAAGTTGTCGAAAAAGTCGCCGTTTCGCGCGGAGGAGAATTCTGAGAGGCGGGGTCTCGCGCAGAGTTCGCAGAGAGCGCGGAGAAAAAGCAATGGAGGTGAAATCCAAGAAGTCCTCTCGATGCTTCCTCTTTCTCAGCGACCGCTTTCCGGGTTTCCATCGGATACCGTTGGCCTCCACGCGGGAGTACGATCACGAGCGGATTGTTCTCGGGACGGAGGCTCAAAATGATTCGCGCGGGGCTGCTTGTCGTCTGCGGTTGGCCGGCTTTCCTTTGTGCGCAGCCGCCCGATTTGATCGTGCATCATGCCAAAGTCGTCACGCTCGATCCGCAGTCGTCGATTGCCGAGGCGCTCGCTGTGCGCGGCGAGACGTTGATCGCCGTCGGCAGCAACGACGAGATTCTCAAGCTCGCCGGCGATGGGACGAAACGAATCGACGCCGGGGGCAAATGCATGATTCCCGGCTTGATCGATTCGCACGTTCATCCGGCCGGCG
>CAZDGB010000194.1:0-14519 GCA_964504645.1 uncultured Planctomycetaceae bacterium
CGGATGACGCAGAAAGAACGTCAAGAGCGCGAGTTCCTTGTTCGTGAGATCGAGCGGCTGGCCGTTTCGCGTGGCCCGCTGTGCGGCAAGGTCGACGCGAATGTCCTGATATTCGATGGCCAGCGCATCGGGTTGATCGCGGCGGCGGAGCAGCGCCCGCACGCGGGCCAGCAGTTCTTCGAACGCGAACGGCTTCGTGAGGTAGTCGTCGGCCCCGGCGTCGAGTCCGGTCACGCGTTCGGAGACGGCGTCGCGGGCCGTGAGAAACAGCACCGGCGTCGTGCGGTTCTTCTGGCGAAACCGCCGCAGGATTTGCAGGCCGTCTTCGACCGGGAGCCACCAATCGAGCAATACGAGGTCCCACGTGTCGGTCTGCAATTTGAGCCACGCCGCCTGACCATCGGCGGCGTGCTCGACGGCGTAGCCCTCTTCCGTCAACCCGCGCAGCAGAAAGTCGGCGATGCGGGCTTCGTCTTCCACGACGAGAATGCGGCTGCTCACAGAGGGCTCCGAGAAACATAACTGCTAATCACGATGTCATTCTAAACCAGAGATCGACAGCGTGCGGGAAGTTAAAGCCGATTTTAGATTCCGTTCAGCGTGGCTTCAGATGCGGCCTCTAGGATGTGGACGATGTGAGGGAACTCGTTGGAGTCCCGGCTACAGCCAGTCTTGGCTTCGGATTTCAATTCCGGGAAGACCGGTTAAAGCCGGGTCTGCAACGAAGCGCCGCAAAGCGGTCACCAACCAAGGAACGCGATGAAGACACTGAGAAACTGGGTGCGGACCGTCGGCTCAACGACGCCACACGATTCACCACAGCTTTGCGGGCATTGCGGTGTGAATGATTCTCTTAAAACGCAGAGGATCGACGTGTGCCCGTACGAGTCCGAAAGCGCTCTGGAAGTTCAATGGCGGGAACGCGACGTCGCGTCTTCGGTCCCTGAGAACATAGTCCTCGTGCTGGGAGAGCAATTGACCGGAAACCTGCGCGGGTTGTTGCGGCGCAGGCATCCGGGCGGGGAATTGATTCTCGTGCCAACGGTGGGATGTTGGCCGGGGATCGACAGTCCGGTCGATTTGATGCTGGCGGCGGTGTCGCTCGGTTGGGCGTCAATCGAAGTCTGCCGGGTCCTCGGGCAGGCGCTGGATCGAAGCTTGTCGACCAGCGACGACGGCGGACGCGTGACGGTCTTCTGGCCTGTGCCGCGGGAAATGTATCGGCGAATCATGTGAAAACAACGCTGGAAGTCGCTGGCGACTTGAGCGGTCATCAGAGGAAGATATGCTAGGCGCAGTCTCGGTCTCGAGAAGGTGACGCCATGAGCATCGAATCACGCGCCTGGTGGGCACAGCCCACTTTACGAATCGGTTGCCTTGCGGCAACCCTGCTGGGTGGCGTTGTCATCGCGGGTGACGCGCCGCGGTTGGCAATTCTCACAGACATCGGCGGCGATCCGGATGATCAACAGTCGCTAATTCGGCTGATGGTTTACTCCAACGAGTTCGACATCGAATTGCTGATCGCCAGCGCGGCGGGGACGCGGGGGGAACTGAAAGAGGCCGTCACGCGGCCCGATTTGATCCGGCAGATCGTCGAGGCTTACGGCGAAGTGCTGCCGAATCTCCAAAAACACGCGGAGGGATGGCCGGACGCCGAAACGTTGCGGGAGCGGATCGTTTCCGGCAACCCGCAACGCGGGCGGGAATTCATCGGCGAACAACACGACACGGCGGCGTCGCGGGGATTGATCGAACGGATCGACGCCGGGTCGCGGGAGCGGCCGCTCAACATCGCCATCTGGGGCGGACAGACCGATTTCGCGCAGGCGTTGTGGCGCGTGAAGCGCGAACGGGGCGAGCGGGGACTGGCCGAGTTCGTGACGCGGTTCCGGGTGTACGACATTAACGATCAGGACGACATCGCCGACTGGATGCGCGACGAGTTTACCGGCATGTTCTACATCCTCGCGACGAAGCCCCCGGGCCGCGACAAGCGCGACGGCGTCTACCGCGGCATGTATCTCACCGGAGACGTGTCGACGACGAGCCGGGCGTGGGTCGAGCAGAACATCCGCAGCACCGGGCCGTTGGGGGCGCTGTATCCTGTGCAGACGTGGACCGATCCGAATCCGCACGGCTGCCTGAAAGAAGGCGATACGCCGTCATGGTTCTTCTTTCTGTCGCGCGGCGGCAACGACCCCGCGGATCCGACGAAACCGGGCTGGGGCGGACAATTCGTGCGGGAAGCAGACGGCTGGTACCACGATCTGCCGTTTCGCGACGGCTTCGACCCGCGGACTACGGTCAGCCGGTGGCGGCCGGAGTTCCAACGCGACTTCGCGCTGCGGATGTCGTGGTGCCGGTGAAGCCGAAACTGCGGGTGCCGCCGCCCGGTGCAGCTTTCAATTTCGCAAGCTAGTCATTACGGCGCAGCGAGGCCCGCGGTCTAACGCATAGACTGCGATCCGTGCGTGAAACTCCGCCACTGGGCCGCTTTGAGCCGGTGTCGGAGCCGGGATGCCACATCGGCTGCCGCGCGATTGAGAAAGCCTCCATGCTGCACGAGTTTCTGTCGAACGTTTTGCACAACCTGTTCAAGCCGCTCCTGCTTTTCTTCTATGCAGGATTTCTGGTTCCCATTCTCGGCGTGAAACTCGAATTCCCCAAGGCGGCGTATCAGGCGCTCACCATCTATTTACTGCTGGCCATCGGCTGGCACGGCGGCGAAGAACTTGCCGGCCTCGAACCGGAATTGTATCTGCAGGCCGCGGGGTTCATGGTGCTCGGTTTCTGCACGAATGCGATGATCGCGATCGTTGCCTATCGCGGACTGCGATGGATGACCAGCTTGCGGCAGATCGACGCGGCCACGGTCGCCGGCTATTACGGATCCGATTCTGCGGGAACGTTCGTGACGTGTCTCGGCGTGCTGACCGCGGCCGAGATTGCGTTTGCTCCGTATATGCCCGTGATGCTCGCCGTGATGGAAGTCCCCGGCTGCCTCGTGGCGTTGTATCTCGTGTCGAAGCTGCGGCAAACGGGCATGGATGCCGCCGGCAACATGCCGGACGAACCCGGTTACTGCGCTCTACCGCTTCCGGCCGTCGCCATCGAGGAACAAGTGGAAACGCGGGTCCGAGAGAAACCGGTCTTGGCCGTCGTCGGGAGCACAAGCCGGACGTATGCCGGGAACGGCAACGATCCGGGCGCCAACGAAGAGAACGCGTGGAACGAGCACGAACGCGAACTGGAAGCGGCTGAAGAATTGGAAGAACAATTGGCGTTGCAGCATGTTACCGCCGACGAAGATCCTCGTTTGGAACGGAAATCTCGCTCGTGGCTCAACCGCGAGATGCTGCATGAAGTTTTTCTGAATCCGGGCATTTTTCTGCTCTTCGCCGGCATCGCCATCGGGTTCATCAGCCGGTTGCAGGGTTCTTCGGTCACGGTCGGCGGCGACGCGCTGTTCAACACGCTGTTCCAGGGCTGCCTATGCCTGTTCCTGCTGGAAATGGGAATTACCGCGTCGAACAAATTGCGTGACCTGCGCATCGCAGGTTGGCGATTCGTGCTGTTCGCGCTGCTCGCGCCGAACGTCTTCGCCACGCTGGGCATTGTGATCGCCCACCTCTACAGCCTGCTGCTCGGCGAGCCGTTCGAACTCGGCACCTATGTGTTGTTCGCCGTGTTGTGCGGAGCGGCTTCGTACATCGCCGTCCCGGCCGTGCAGCGGCTGGCGATTCCGGAAGCCAGCCCGACGCTGCCGTTGGCGGCGTCGCTGGGCGTGACGTTTTCGTACAACGTGACGATCGGCATCCCGTTGTACATGCTCATCGCCCAATCGCTGATTCAGGCAATGCCGATTGATGCGGCCGGTTGAGTCGACTCCGGTGACTCAGTCGTACTCGTCGTAATACTCCTCATCTTCCTCGAACTCCGTGACACCACAAGCGCGAAGTGATTCGGGAGCGGCCAGCGCCATCTCGGCGATCAATTCAAGCAATTCCGTTTTCGCGCGGCCTGCCAGCCCCTCAAGGAAAGATTCCAGGTCGAAAAAGCTCTCCGGATTGCAGTCCCAAGTGGCGGCCAACGCGCGAATGTGTTTACACGGCCACTGCTCCGAAGGGCATGTACAATCGCCATTCGACCGCTTACCGATCTGCGTTTGGGTACGGTACGTGCCGTAATTGCCGGCGATCCGAGCGGATAAATTCTTCCCACGCCGCAGCCGCTGAGTCATTCGCGGACTGTCGATGTACTCAGCGGCGCGATCTTCCGGATGTCGAGTGAGCTTTTTCTTGGGCATGATGCAGTCCGTTGCGGGTGAGATGTCGACTTGATTGTAGCGAGCGGCATTAGACCACGCTTCTGCGAAGCGTGGCTAATGGAGCGGCGCGGCGCTTGATTTGTCGCGGCCCTTCCCTCATTCTCTCGTTCTCTCACTCTTCCCATTCAACATGATGCGCCGTCATGTCCGTCGATGCTTCGAAATGGTCCTGGGTTCCCCGGCATGAGGCGAGTCTACTCTTGGCGATCGTCATCGTCCTGGCGCTGACGGCGTGGCTCGATGCGAATCACAATTACGTGAAGCAGCCGCGGGAGAGTGCGCAAAACCTGGCGCGGACGTCGACGCGGCTGGGATTGATCGCGCTGGGCGCGGCGGTGGTGATCATCGCGGGGGGCATCGATCTCTCGACCGGGTCGGTGATGGCGTTCAGCGGGACGGTGTGCGCGGCGGTGATGCTGTGCCTCGAGCCGGAGGCGATGCTCAAAAACCAGCCGCTCGCCCTCGCGACGATGGCGTGGGGAATTGCCGCGGCGCTCGGGTCGGGGTTTCTCGTCGGGAGCCTGCATGCGTGGCTGATCGCGGCGGTCGGGTTGCCGCCGTTCGTGGCGACGCTCGGCACACTCGTCGGGCTGCGGAGCCTAGCCCGGGCGATCTGTGGGGCTGTGATGGCGAACTTCGTCGGCGGAAAGACGAACACGCAGATCAACGTCCCCGACCTGCGGTTTCGGTATCTCACGAATTCATTCTGGATTCCCGTCGTGCTGCTAGTCGTGATCTCCGCCGTGTTGTGGCTGCTGCTGAGCAAAACCGTGACCGGCCGGCATCTCTACGCGCTCGGCGGCAACGAACAGGCAGCGCGGATCAGCGGCGTCGAGACCGATCGGCTCAAATGGTTGGCGTATGTGATCAGTGCGATGCTGTCGTCGCTGGCCGGCGTACTCGTCGTGTGCGAAGTCAGTGCCGCGCAGCCAGAGACGCTGGCCCGCGGTTACGAGCTCAACGCCATCGCCGCGGCAGTCGTCGGGGGATGCAGTCTGCAAGGGGGCGTCGGCTCGGTGCCGGGCACGCTCTTGGGGGCCGTGTTTCTGCGAGCCGTGGTCGACGGCGTGGCGAATGTCATCAAGACCGACGCCGATGTGTATGAAGGCTTGATCGTCGGCGTGCTCGTTGTGTGCGCCGTGATGCTGACGAAATCGAGCGAACTAACCGTCCCGCGGCGGTTGCTGAAAGGCGCGCTCGGCTGGGTAACGATCGTCAATCTCACGCTCTTGTGCGCCGCGATGATGGCCCTCATCGGCGTGCGCTTGATCGGTGACAAAACGTATCTGGAGACGTGGCAACTCACCGCATGGTCCGCCGCGTGCGGTTTCGCGGGACTGTTGATCGTTCGGCAGAATTTGCCGGTCTCCACACGCAAATGGTGGGTCGCCGGCTGGGGTCTGCTGACGATTCTGTCATTGATCGGATGGGATTACGGCTACAGGACGTCGCAGCGGAACGCAGCCGTACGCATGGCGCGAGAGTTGGGGGGACAGGTAACTCAGAACAACCAGGAAATCATTGTTTCATTTCGAGACACCCCTCTGACCGATGAGCAGTGGAGAGGATTCGTTCCGAAGTTGAGTTTTTTCCCGGATCTGGTCGAGATTCGACTCCAGAACACCCAGATCACGAATCGCAGCCTGGACGCGTTGGGCCAGCTCCGGCGGAAACCGGAAAACCTGCAACGGATCGAACTCGCCGGCACAAGCACCACTCCCGCCGGCTTTCGCCAATTACGCGAATACAAGAAATTGAAGACGGTTCCTTGAACGGATTCAGGAGTGCCGCCATGTCTGCTGCCGCTCTCAGGCTGCTGAGGCGCGTCTCCCCGTGTTGTCTGCTGCTGTCGCTCATTCTGCTGCCGGGGTGTGGCCGATCCAAAGCGGCGCCGACGCCGCCCATCGATGACAGTCTGCGGGTGTTCCTGGGGGTCAAGTCGCTGTCGACCAAAGTGCTGGTTCCCTCCGGGGAAGACTACTTCAGCTTCCATATTCTGAACTTCCACGACGGCAAGATGGTGGAAGACACTATCTGCATGCCGTCCAAGCTGACGGGCAGCAATTCCCGTGAAATGAACATGGAAGTTCTGTGGGGCGAGCAGCGGGGCGAACCGGTCGTCACGCTCTTTTTGACCTCCGCCGATTCCCACGGCTGGTCGCGGCAGAACGGCACGTCGGCCCGCTACTGGCGGATGTTCGACCGCTCGACGGCCCAGATCACGAACACCGGCGGCCAGCCCATCGATCACCTGGGTTACAAGATCCTCGCGTTCGTGCAGTCGAATGGCTCACGCAAGACACCGCTCACGGCGAACTTCGACGACGCCATCTTGCAGCAGCCATACGTCGGGGCGATCGCCATCAAGACGTATAGCAACCAGGAAGCGATGGACAAGTTCGTGCAGGCGCCGCGGACGACGATGCGATATTAGCGACGCTTCGCAGAAGCGTTCCCGGCGACGTAGTCGTTGGACTTTTCGCCCCAAAAACTCGCCATTGGCGAAATTCGCCCCAGACACTATCATCCCGCTCCTTTCGTCCCGGCATGCGGAGCGACTGCGGTGTCTCGCGTCGGCGTAACTCATTTTCCATCAAGGCAATCGGCATTCTGGCTCGCGGCGGCGCTTCTGGCCGTTTCGCTGGGGTCGGGGTGCGTCAGCCGCCGGATGATGGTCTATTCCGATCCACCCGGCGCTCTCGTGCTGCTGGAAGGCAAGGAAATCGGCTACACGCCGGTCGCCGTCGACTTCCTCTACTACGGCACCCGCGAAGTGACGCTGATCAAGGACGGCTATGAAACGAAGACCGTCCTGCAGAAGGTCGCGGCACCGTGGTACCAGTGGCCGGTGATCGAGTTCTTCGCCGATAACTTCGCGTTGCACACCATCACCGACCGGCAGGCGTTCAACTACACCCTGGAACCGCGGCGAATGATGTCGAACGAAGACGTCCTCAACCGCGGCGAGGGACTGCGCATCGAAGCGCAAACGGGCGGCCCGTGATGCCGCGTGAATAGTATGCTCCCGGTTAACCAGGAGCGGTGTGCGATTCGTTCCGCCGGCGGAACGCTAATAATCCTGCAAGGCCGCAACCGGCCAAAGCCAGAGCCGACGGTTCCGGAACCGCCACCACCGCTTCAACCTGGCCGAAGCGGATGTTGTCGATGCCGATCAATTCGCTCGCAGCGCCGAGATTGTTGGCGTCGATGAAGATCGTCAGAACGCTGCCTTGAATGGGCGTGCCGAACGTGTACGAGGAATGCGTGGGGCCGGCGCCGGCGACGTTGGCGACGGGATCGTCAAATACACGGTTGTTCTCCGGGAAGAACAGATTGAGATAGTTGTCGTATACCGACACGCGGTTCAGGGTGTAGTCGGTTTGAAACCAGCCTCCCAAGTCGAAACCGAACAACTGCACTTCGTAGCCCGGGTCCGCGACAAACGAGATTGCAAGATAGTCGTAGTCAAAGCCGATTCCCGTGAATGTGCTGCCCTGATAAAGCACGCGGGTCAAGTCGCCATAGTCGTACCGCCACAGTGACGGTCCGCCGGTGAAGATCGAGCCTGGCCCATACTCGACGACGACGTTGGGGGTGAATCCCTCGGCGCCGACTCCGTACTCGAACGTAGCCGTTCCCGACACCACGGTCGTATTGGTCACGCGATCGCCGTACGTCTGGTCGATCAAAAATCCCTCGGGGAAATTCTCGGAGACGGCGTAGGTCGGATCAGTGATATCGAACGTGATCACGGTTGCCCAACCGATGCGCGGGCAAACCAAGGCCAACATCAGCGCAAGCGTTGTCTGAAAAATTCGACTGTTCATCCTGACTCCTTTGGTAACACGTTCATCCAGTGGTGAGGAGAGTGCCAATTCCGCAGGCAAGTTGTCAACAATCATTTCTGGTCATGTGCAAAATTCACACTCTCGTTCATCCACCACTCGAAGAGGGCATTGCTTCACGCGAACGCCAAACGCGAATTGTCAGAACAATCCCGCCCGCGAGACCGATCAAATAGCTCGCAGAATGCGCCCAGAGATCGGCAAGGAACGGGACGTGACGATCGATCGGCACGCACTCGGCGATCGGGCCGACGAGAAACACGACGCCGTTCCGAGCAAGCATCCATCCGGTGATCCCCGCAAACAGAGCACCGCTGGCCATCACGGCCAACAGCATCGCAATCGGACGCACGAGCGAAGCCGCTGTCCGTTGGGGACGCCGTCCGGCGCGGGCGGCGATGGCGAGGGGCACACCGAGGAACAATCCGACCCACCACGTCGCGAGGATGCCCCACCCGATACCAAGCAGCGTTGGATCGTCCGTTGGAAAGACCGGCGCATGGCCTATGGTGAAGTATTCGACGCAAACGCGGGCCGTGATTTGATCGTGCAAGATGCCATAGATCACGGCGGCGAGAATCGACAGCGCGATGATTTGGAGCGACTGCATCATTCCTATTCATGACTTCCTAAGGGCCCGCGAGTCGCCCGCTTCGACTGTATAAAAAATCGGGAGGTTTTTCCCTTGCCATTGAGGTGTCAACAAGATAGACAATACTGTCAGAGGTCCGTCGACGTTTCCATCACTCTTTCGGGCCGGAGGAGGGTTGGCCATGGGCCGCCCATCGCATTCCACGCCTCTGGTTCTGATCGCCGTCTTCGGAGCTGCTTGTTGGGCAACCGCAGCGGACCCGCCCGAACGAACGGGCCAGCGTCCCCCTGCCCCGCAGGCACGGGAGATTCGCGCGGCACTCCAATCGAAGGCCGAGTTGCCGCGGCTCAAACTCTTGCAGAGATTGCAGCGCTCGGGTCCGGAGGCCGACCGGCCGGAGGTGCTGGCAGCCGTCGCCGAAAGTTTTTTGAAACGGATCGCTCAGCCGACGAGCGATGCCATCGATTGGCAGTACGTCTCGCTGCTGGCAAACTTCCAATCGGACGACGCAGTGGAAATCCTCCACGAGTGTCTGAAAGCCGGCGACTGGCGGCTGGCGCTGACCGCGCTGCGAGGATTGCTCGATTCGAATCGAGTCGACGACTGGGATGCAGTCGTGGAAGTCGCCGGACGGACCGAATATTCGCAAGTCTACGCGTTGCGGCGAGCGACAGTGGCGTATGCGGAGTCGAACGGAACGACGCCGGCGGTCGAGTTTCTCGTTGATACGGTGGGGCAACAACAAGGCCAGTTGAAGTACGAGGCCGCCGTCTCGCTGACGAAGCTGACGGGGGAATCCTTCGGCGGTCGTGCAGCGGACTGGCGCGCATGGTGGATCAAGACCGCGAACCAATTCGCCACGCTGCCGAAGGCCGAACGGCCGGAAATCTCGCTGACGAAACCGGGCTTCGCCTGGGATGACGAGGTGCCGCTGTTCTTCGGCGTGCCGGTTTATGCGTACCGGGTGGTCTTCGTGCTGGATCGCTCAGCGAGCATGGCGTCTTCGATCGACGGCGAAACGAGGGTGGAACGCGCCCGCATCGAATTGGAACGCGCGCTGGAAAAACTTGCGCCGCATGCCTTCTTCAACGTCCTCGCCTACAACGAAAACGTCCACCGGTTCCAGAACCAGCTCGTGCTGGCCACGCCGGAGAACAAACGCGAGGCGATCAAATTCGCGCACGGCCTGCATCCCGAACTGCTCACAGATTGCCACGAGGCACTGCTGGCCGGTCTCGCTGTCGACTCGAACCTGGAGGCGATGTATTTCCTCTCCGACGGAGAACCGACGACGGGATCGCTGGTCGAACCGATGTCGATTGTCGCCGCCGTCACGAATGTCAACCGTTTTCAAATGACGGCAATCTACACGCTGGGGATTGACGCCCGCGGCCTGCACGAGAAATTCCTGCGGCGACTGGCCGCATTGAATAACGGCGAGTTCTTCTTCATTCGTTAGGCCGGGCCATGATCGATTCGAATCAAAGCCGCGGATGGCATCCGCGGTCTTCTCACTCAGCGAAAAGCCAAAACCACGGTTGGCGACCGCGGCTTTGGCTCGCCGTTTTTCTGGCGCTGAGCGCCAACGTGTTCGCTCAGAAGGACGCCGCACCGAAGGTCCCGGCGGCGAAAGATACCGAACTCGAAGCCGTCACCGCACTGCTGGACCAGGCCTGGTCGGGTGAACCCACGGCCGCGCAGAAGTCGAAAGAGCTTTACGTTTCGCGGCAGCAGCGCGTCGGCGATCGCAGCCGCTGGCATTACGCTTACGGACTTGGCCAACTCAAGCTGAAGCGACACACCGCGGCGATTCCGGCATTCCAGGAAGCGATTCACGATGCGGACTCTTTCCGCTTCGCGCCGTGGAAAGCCCTGATCTGGACGGAGTTGACGCTGAAAAAGTACGACGCGGCGCTGGGGCACATCCAGGAATTGGCCGGCCAGATTGCGAAAGAAGACTTCTCCGGCACGGCGGAGGAGCGGGATCAGATCGCAACGTGGATCGGCCAGACGCTCGCCGCGGTCGAAAAACTGAACACGACGCCGAAAGCAAAGACGCAACTGGAGCAGGCGGACGCCGAGCTTTCGGATCTCTGGGACGACGACTTACTGGCGGCATACCACACCGGCCGCGACTACACCGATGCGCTCTACGAGGAATTGATGAGCCAGGTGCAAGAAGCCACATCCGCCGCGAAATCGAAAGAGAAGAAAGCCCGCGACGAGGAACAATCCCGCTTGAAGGGCAGCGTCGAGGACGCGGATGAGAAGAAGGCCGAACTGCAGAAAAAAGCCGAGGATCTGCAAAAGCAGGCGGAGCAGAAACTGCTGCAGATCGACAAGCAGCTCGCCCGGTTGGAACGGGACTACAACTACCTCGAATCTCGGGCGTTGTCGGTGTTGCAATCGATGAGCCTGGTGCAGAACGAAATCAATTTCACGCAGCAGCGGCGCAACAACACGAACGCCGGCAACTCGCAGAATCCCTTCGCGGGCCAAGTGGATCCTCAATCGATCCAGCGTCTGAATTTTCTCATGGTGATGTATCAGGATGAGCTGACCGCCACCACGACGCGCGGCATGCTCGTCGCTCAGCAGGCGATGGCGGGGCTGCAAACGCGGAATCAACTCGTGCAGCAGGTCCAGTCGACTACGACCGATCTCGCCGGCGAGCATACGTCGCTCTCGAAATGGCAGAAGCGGATGAATCAGCAGGCGGACAAGCTCGAACAGACGAAGATCAAAGGCGACTCGTTGTCGGTTCGCGCGAAACGGGCCAAGGCGAAGACGTTGAACACGTATCTCGAATTCGATCCAGATTGGGAGCGGATTCTCCTCACGGAGCGCTCCGAGAAGTAAGCCTTGCCACCTTTCACGACCTCTCTCAGGAAGCCGATCATGACTCGCATCTGTCTTGGCTCCTTGACCGCACTCGTCATCTGTTGCGCAGCTTCTGCCTTGGCAGGAAGCAAATCCACGACCTCGACGGCGCGGACCGATGCGGCGGACGCACTGTCAGCCGAACAGCATCTCACCGACGCAGCTGACCGGCGTGAACTTCTCAAAACGGCCCGCACGGACTCGGCGAAGCCGGATGTCTGGTGGCAATCGGGCTATGTCCGCCGTGGCGAAGCGTGGCAGCCTTTCGAACAAACCAAACCGGAAAATGCCGCAGTTCTCGAGGAATACGCGGCCCGGCGCGAGCAAGCGAGCCTCACAGCCGGCGATCAATTGAAACTCGCCGATTGGTGCCGCGACACCGGGTTGCGCGATCAGGAGCGCGTCCACCTGATTCAGGCATTATCGACGGGGCAAACTCCAAACCCGCCGGCGCTGGCCCGGCGGCTTGGCTATCGCCAAGTCGGCGCCCGCTGGTACACCGACGCTGAATTGAAGGCAACGCAAGAGGAACTGTCGCGGCTCGGCAAGGAATGGAAACGGCTCGCTCCAAAGCTGAATTCGTTGGCTGCGAAGCTGGAAGGCAAGCCGGCCATGCGTTCCAAGGCGATTCAAGACCTGAAATCGCTGACGTCCCGCGATGCTCTGCCGATTCTGGAATTCGCGCTCGCGGCCCGCAGTGAAGCGACGGCCCGCGCCGTCGTCGAAACGATTTCCGACGTCGATTCCTACCGGGCCAGCCAATCGTTGGCGCGGCTGGCGATCGGCTCGCCCTGGGAAACAGTCCGCGGCGCGGCGACCCAGACGCTGAAGCAACGCCCCTGGGAAGATTTCGTTCCGATGACGCTCGGCATGATGTACGAGCCGATCGAGATGAAACTGGTCGTCGGCGAGGCGACGCCGAACATCCTCAACAATCCGCGGGGCGGACGCGAGTGGCGGTTCCTGTTCGCACGAGAAGGCCGCGAAGCAATTGAAGTCGCCGCATTGCGCGTGATCGACTGCCGCTTCATCTCGATCCGTCCAACCGACCGGCTCGACTACGATCCGGAACAACGTATGAAGTCGATCGAAACCGCGAAGGCTTCGCTAGATGAATATTACAACTGGGTGGAATCGGCCCACGCTCTGAACGATCACGGCGAATTGCTGAACGAGCGCATCGCCGCCATCTTGCACGCCGTGACTGGCACTCAGGACTCAGCCACTCCCGGCCAATGGTGGGACTGGTGGGATCAAGCCACCGACGCGCCGCTCTCAGGTCCAAAATCGACGATCATCGTGAGAGAAGACATGCGGAAGATTGAAGCGCCGGTCCGCCTCAGTTGCCTCGGCGCCGGCACGCCGGTCTGGACGGAGGCCGGTGTCCAACCAATCGAAGCGATCCGCATCGGCGACCGGGTACTTTCCAAGCACGTTGAAACCGGCGAATTGAAGTTCGCGCCGGTGTTGCAGACCACGCGTCGCGAGAACGCGGCGCTAACGAACATCCACATCGGCGACGAGACGATCGCCGCCAGCGCGGGACACAACTTCTGGATCAGCGGCCGCGGCTGGATGCGGACCAATCAACTCGAAGACGGCATGACGGCCCACACCGCGACCGGCACGGCGACCATCCGCGTGGAAGACGCCGGACGCTCGGCCGACGTGTTCAACCTTGTAGTGGATGACGCGCACACCTACTTCGTCGGCAAATCGCTGCTGCTCGGCCACGATGTGCTCATCCCGCCGCCGACCGATATCGTGGTGCCGGGGTTGTCGCCAGAAGTCGCTGAGAGATAGTCCACAACGCCCCGGCTGCACTGAGGACCGAATGATGAGCTGCATCCGTTTTCTCTGCTCTGCGACGGTGATCGTTTGCTGCGCTGCGACCGCGACGGCTGGAAGCAAATCTGCAATCTCCTCGGCACATCCCGAGGTAATTTCCGCCCTGGAACGTGAAGCAGAGCATTTCGAAGACACCGATCGACGTGCATCACTCGAAACCGCTCGCACGGACACCGCGATGCCAGACGTCTGGTGGCAATCAGGCTATGTCCGCCACGGTGAGGCGTGGCAACCGTTCGAGCAATCCAAGCCGGCGAATTCCGACGCGCTGAGAGAATACGTCGCCCGTCGTGAAAAAGCTCGCCCCACGGTCGGCGATCAGTTGAAACTCGCCAACTGGTGTCGCGACGCTGGTTTGCGCGATCAGGAGCGCGTCCATTTGATCCAGGCGTTGAGCACCGGACAAGTCCCCAATTCTGCCGGTCTATTGCAGCAGCTTGGTTATCGACGAGTCGGTTCTCACTGGTACACCGAAGCGGAGATGAGGGCGTCGCAAGACGAGCTGGTGCGGCTTGGGAAAGAATGGAAACGGCTTGCTCCGAAGCTGAATGCGCTGGCGGCAAAGTTGGAAGGTAAGCCAGCCATGCGCGCCAAGGGGATGTCAGAACTTCGCGCGCTGATGACCCGCGATGCGCTGCCCATCCTGGAATTCGCACTCGCGGTCCGCAGCGAAGCAGCGGCCAGCGCCCTCGTCGAAACGCTTTCCGACGTCGATTCGTACCGGGCCAGTCAATCGTTAGCACGGCTGGCGATTGGTTCGCCCTGGGACTCGGTCCGCGACACGGCGACGGAAACTCTCAAGGGCCGCCCATGGGAAGAGTACGTTCCCATGACATTGTCGCTGATGTATTTGCCGGGGCAATTGGCAGTGATCGGCTCGCAGCGTCCTCGCAGTACCTTGGAGCCGAACGATGGCGGCTTCGAATTGCGTTTGATCTGGCGTCGCGAAGGAAAAACTTCCGTCGATGTCGCCATCCATCGGCTCGTGGACCTGCGGAACGTCGTTCTTACCGATCCTGGGATG
>CAZDGB010000195.1:0-14464 GCA_964504645.1 uncultured Planctomycetaceae bacterium
TTTCGGTCAGGACACTCTCATAACTCCTGGATCATTTCCAGGGAGGCAGACCAGTCATGTATGCGGCGAACAAGTCAGCTGACTGGGCGGTAGGCACGAACGGCTCAATCTGGAAACTGTGGCGAGTCATACCAATTTCCGGTCGAGACCCAGAAGTGGTTGAAGTTTTCAACGTGGGATTGATTGACGAGGATGGGATAAGCGAACAAGACGTCGAAAACTTTTATTTGCTCACCAAGCGTGCGCTATTCAATGGAGAGACTGCGACAGAAGCAAGTTGTCAACGTGCGGCCAGCAATCAGAGGTTGCTGAAGGCGCTGACATCGGAACGAGTAGTAACTGCCTTTGGAAGAGCTTTGATGGAAAGCTACCAAGCGGACTGCAGTGAGAAAATCTCGCTCTCTGAAGATTTCGTTGCTAGCCGAATTGCGGAGATGTTTCTGCCTGATGAACTCTGACGGGTGCAGGCTGGTAGCCAGAAACCCAACAATCGCCGCCACAAAAACCCACGGCCGGTCTCGCGACCGGCCGTGGCGAACGTCATCAAAACATCGTCGTCAAGAACCCTAGCTCCGCCGGCGGCGGAGGAAGCCCAGGCCGACGAAACCCAGGCCGGCGAGGAGCAGCGACGACGGTTCCGGCACGGCGGAGAGGGGACTCGATTCCGTCAATGCGTCGGTGAACAGCGTGCTGTTGTTGCTGCGCTGCAGCGTCTGGATCAACCGGTCCCCCGGTTGCGGGACGGCGGACTCCGAAGGCAGCGACGCCGTGAGCATCGTCACGTTGAGGAACGATTCCCATGAGCGGAGCAGGTTGCTGTCGTCGAGCGTGAAAATATACAGCCCCAGGTCGGTGCTCAGGCTGGTGGCGACGCCGCCCACATAGCGCTCGACGATGTTGAAGTTTTGCAGGATGCCTTCGTTGCCGAGCACGATCCGTTGGGGAGGAGGATTGTTGGTCCCCAGCAGAATCGAGCCGTCGCCGCCGTGTCCGGAGGAGGTGCTTCCCTGGCCGTTGCCGGGAACCGGCTTCGTGGTGCTGGCGCCCCACGACGTGGGGCTGGTGCCGAACTTGCTGACGATCCGCACGCTGCTCGTGAGATTGGAATTCACCGCGTCGCCCGTGAAAGCCGAACCCCAGCCGGCGTCCTCGCCGTTGGTTGTTGCGATCACGCCGCCGATGCCGAGCACCGTGTCGCCGATGCTCCAGCCTTTGCTCAGCAGGGAGCTGCCGGCTTCGATCACGAACGACGTCGTGTAGACGTCGAACCCGAAGTTGCCGCTGCCGCGGACGTAGGTGCCGTTGTCCAGCGAGTTTCCTTGCAGCGTCCAGCCGTCGGCAGACGGGTCGCCGATGATCGCAGCCTGGGCGGGGATGGCCGCCGCGATCAGGCACGCGGTCCAGCCGAAGCGGCACGTACGATTCCACCAAGTCATTGCGTCGTTCTCCCAAGTTGAGGGACAGGGTGAGGCGATTCCCGCGAAATCATTGGCCAAGCTAACGATTGGCCCACGGGAATCTAATCCAATCAGGTCATGTTCATATGATCCCTCCATCATGGCGAAACGACTGCATGCCTGTCAACCGTTCTGGATGTTTGGGTTGACTTGGATGACTTTGACGCCTCGTAAGGCGGCGATGTTGCGGCGAAGCCCTCCGAAAAATGAGCGGGAAAGATCGTCGCGGCTGTCGCGCCGCGCGGTCCCTCTAACCTCACGGGAGGTGTTGCGCAACAAGTTGTTTAAGAAAGGCGTCATTTCTCGACAACCTGTTTGAGAACGAGAGGGTTCCCAAACAATCCGCCGCTTGCGCTTCGCGGCGCACTTTGGGTGGCACGCCCGGAGTCTTCGACGGGCGTGGCGAAAGCCTGAAAGACCACGCCCTTCACAAAGCCTCAGGGCGTGCCACCCAAATCTCTAGCCGTGCTTAGCCGTAAAGCGACGTCACCGGTGTCCCGCTCGTGATGCGGACCGGGCGGCCGAGGGTGTCCGGCACGAAGGTATCTTCGTTGAAGCCGAACGCGTGGAGAATGGTCGCGGCGAAGTCTTCCGGCGTGACGGGGTTGTCCTTCGGATAGGCCCCTTGCGCGTCGCTCGATCCGTGGATCGCGCTGCCGCGGATGCCGCCGCCGGCGAGCAGTGTCGTGTAACAGTGCGCCCAGTGGTCGCGGCCGTTCGTCGCGTTGATCCGCGGCGTGCGGCCGAATTCCCCCGAAACGGCCACGAGCGTATCGTCCAGCAACCCGCGATGGTCGAGGTCTTCCAGCAAGGCCGAAAACGACCGGTCGAACGACGGCGTGCAGTAATGGTGCGTCAACTGCTGCCGGCCGGTGAGCTGGCCGTCGACGCCGCACACATCGTTCGGGACGCCGTGGTTGTCCCACAGATTGAACTGGCAGCCCTTGGCATCGAAGAACGTCCAGAAGACATTCACGAACCGCACGCCCGATTCGACGAGCCGCCGGGCCATGAGAAAGCTCTGACCGTATTCATTGCGGCCATAACGGTCTCGCAGCGCGGCCGGTTCCCGCTCCAGATCGAAGACGTTCGACGTCGCGGCGTCATCGAGGAGTTGGAACGATTTGTCGTAGAAGCTCTGCAAGCGCTCGGTGGCGGAATTCGCGAGCGGCTGGCCGATGTGGTCGCGCAGCGCTTTCCGGTCCGCAAAGCGCGAGCGATTGACGTTGTCGTTGAATTGAATCGCGTCGAGTTTCAACGGCGCGTCGCTCAGCGAACCTTTGGGTTCCTTGTTGAACGTCAGCGGATCGTACGCCGGACCGAGGAAGCCGCCCGTCTGGCCCTTGTGCGGCGGCGACAAGGTGGTGAACGGCCGCGGCAACACGACCCACGCGGGCAAATCGCCGCAATCGCCCATCAGCTTGTGCAGGATGCCGCCGATCGACGGATGATCGTTCCGGTCGACGTAGATATCGGTGAGAATCCGCGGCAACTGGCCCATCAGCGAGTGGGCGATGGCCCCGTTGTGGTCGTTGTTGCCGTGCGTCATCGACCGGATCAGCGCCAATTTGTCGGCGTGCCGCGCGACCTGCGGAATCAACTCGCCGAACGGCAATCCGGGGACGGACGTCGCAATGGGATCGAAATACGTGCGGATGCCCGACGGCGCCTCAAGCTTCAAGTCCCACAAATCCGGCTGCGAAGGCCCGCCGCACAGAAAGATCGAAATGCACCGCTTCGCCGTCGCCGTGTGCGAGGCCTGCGAATTCCCCAGCGCGACAGCCTGCGGAATCGTCAACCCACCGGCGGCGAGCGATCCCATGGCGAGGAGGCTGCGCCGCGACAATCCCTGATTCGGCTGAGGAAACAACGAGAGCATGCGTCATCTCAATGGACAAGGACACCTGGTCCGGACCCATGAACGAAGGTTGATTTTACCGGAATCCTTAAGGATTGCGAGTGAAATCCTACGCTTGCGCTGGGCGGGCCATCGAGATCCATCATCGCTCCCCTCACACCTCGGGCTTACGCCTCGACGCTCGCCGGATATAATTCAAGTGGCAAGTCATCGACCATCGTGAAGGGAAATCGTCCATGCCGCTTTACGTCTATCAGGAAATTCTGCCGGATGGCTCGGACGGCGAGCGATTTGAAGTGCTGCAGAAAATCGACGACCCGGCATTGGAGTTGCATCCCCGGACAGGCAATCCGGTGCGGCGGGTCATCACGGCCGCGTGGACGCCGAAAGGCTTCATGGGTCACGACAAGAAGGAACAGCTTTCCGACCGCAACCTGGAGAAGCTTGGCTTCACGAAGTACGTGAAGGGCAAAGGCGGATACGAGAAAACCGCGGGAGACGGCCCCGAAATGATCAAGCGGCCGTGATTCCGCTTCGTCACCTCAACGCAAGGGGAGTTCACCATGAATCGACGCGAAGTGTTGATGGGAACGGCGGGAGCCGCGGCGACATTGCTGGCTGCGAACGGGGCGTTCGCCGCCGACAAGAAGGATGATCACGACGGGCACCATGATCATGCCATGCTGGAGTGTGCCAAAGAGTGCCAGGGATGCGAAACCGAGTGCCTGATGTGTTCCAGCCACTGCCTGGACGAGGCGGTGAAAGGGGACAAAGGCCACGCGACTTGCATGCAGCATTGCCTCGACTGTGCGGCGATGTGCCAGACCTGCGCCACCGTCATGAGCCGCGGCGGTCCGTATGCTCATACCGTGGCCAAAGTGTGCGCCGACATCTGCGACCTGTGCGCCGCGCAATGCGAGAAATTCAAGGACGACAAGCATTGCACGCAATGCGCGAAAGTCTGCCGCGACTGCGCGAAGGAATGCCGCAAAATGGTGGCGGCGTAATTTTCGAGAAACCCGGTTAGTCAAAGCCCGAACCGGGATTCAGAATCGCCGCGCGGAGTACGGCGTCGGATTGACGTGCGGCGTCTCGTGATGGATCAATTCAGCAATCAACTTCCCCGTCGCCGGCGCCATGCTCAATCCGAGCATGTTGTGCCCGGCGGCAAGGAAGACGTTGTCGAGCTTCGGATGCCGGTCGATGATCGGTAAACTGTCCCACGTCATCGGCCGCCAGCCGGTCCACTCTTCGATGACGGGATTTCCCAGCGGTTCCCGTAGAAACGGCTCGGATCCATCGCGTAACAGCGCCAAGCGTGCTGGTTTGATCGACGCGTCGTAACCGGCGAACTCCATGATCGATCCGAGGCGATAGCCGGTCTGCATCGGCGTGACGGCGACGCGATATTCCGGGAACATCAGCGGCATCGTCGGGCAGATCGTCGGCCGCGCCATCGTGATCGAATACCCCTTGCCGGGCTGAATCGGGATCCGGCAGCCCAACGTCTCGGCCAGCAGCGGCGACCACGCGCCGGTGGCGACGACGAACTGATCGGCTTCCATCATTCCGCCCGTCGTGTGGGCTGCGACGGGCCGCTCGTTCTTCCAGATGAACTGCTGAAATTCGCAGTTCTCGCGCACGACGACCCCCTGCTCTTCCAGCCGTTTCCGCCACGACGCCAGCAGCACATCGGGCCGCACGTGGGCGTCGTGTTCGTAGTACCATCCCCCCGCGAGCCCCGGATTCAAAGCCGGTTCCATCCGGCAAAGTTCGTCCCCTGCAATGCGCCGCGCCGCTTCGCGGAAGTGCTCCGTCATCAGCCGATCGGTCTCCGCGTATTTCTCGCAGGCGTTCCGATCGCGATAAACGAACAGCAGGCCCTTCTTCTGCCACTCGCACGCGAGGCCCTGTCGTTCGGCGAGATCGGTGTAGAGTTCCATCGACGACGCGAGCAGCCGTTGAATCCCCTGCCCCGCGGCGAGCATGTCGCGTTCGTTGCACCGTCGGGCGAAATGCCACAGCCACGTCCACAGGCTCCAATCGAATCGCGGTTTGATCTTGAACGGCGCGTTGCGGGCAAAGAGCGCTTGCAGTCCGGCCCGCAGCGCCGCCGGTTCGGTGAGGGGCAGCACATGGCTCGGGCAGATCAACCCGCAATTGCCGTGCGATGCACCGGAGGCGAAGCGGTTCTTCTCGATGATCGTGACGCGATCACCGCGTGCGGCGAGAAAGTGCGCGCACGCCGTGCCGATGACGCCGCCGCCGAGAATGAGGACATGGTTGTTCGTCATGGATTAGGTGCGATTCCCCAAGCGAACGGGTCGTGGGGATCGAAGATCAATGTCGCTTCGCCGTTGACGTACGCCGTGCCGGTGATCGTCGGGATGATCGTTTCCTGCTCCTCATCGGCCCAGCGATAACGGGCCTCGAAAACGCTGCCGAGAATGCTCTCCTGCCGCCAGATTTCACCGGGCTTTAACTTTCCCTCCGCGGCGAGGCACGCCAGCTTCGCGCTCGTCCCCGTTCCACACGGCGATCGATCATAGGCTCCACCGGGACACAGGACGAAGTTGCGGCTGTGATTTTTGGGATCGCTCGGCGGGCCGAAGAGTTCGATGTGATCGATTTCGGCGTCATCGGTGCCGGTGAGTTCCATATCCTGCAAGGCCCTTCGAATGGCCTGCGCGAGAGAAGTCAACAACGGGGCATGCGACAGCGCAATCGGTGGAGTCTGCCTGCGGTTCTGCAATTCAAGTTCGCTCACGAGGAAGAACCAATTGCCGCCCCAAGCAACTTGGCCCCAAACTCGTCCCAGTTCGGGCACATCGAACACAATTTCTCCGTAGCGGCGATAGCTCGGCACATTCTCCACCGACACGCGATTCCGGCCGTCGTACTCGAACGTCACGACGCCGACCGGCGTCTCCAGCCGATGTGTCCCCGCCTGAATGCGCCCCAGATGCCCGAGCGCCGCGGCGACGCCCATCGTGCCATGGCCGCACATGCCGAGGGTGCCGACGTTATTGAAGAAGATCACGCCGGCGCAGCACGTCGGATCGGTCGGCGGCGTCAGCAGCGCGCCGACCATCACGTCCGACCCGCGCGGCTCGTTCACGACGGCGGACCGATAGCGATCGAAGTCGACGCGAAACATGTCCCGGCGCTCGGCGAGCGGCCCGTTTCCCAAGTCCGGCCCGCCTTCCACGACCACCCGCGTCGGCTCGCCGCCGGTGTGAGTGTCGATGATGCGGAGGGACGACGACATGCCGCGCAGAATACCACGGCGGCGTCGCGTTTCGTAGCGGCGGCGCTTCCAAAGCCGCGGTTGGCCACCGCGGTCTTCGGAACGACGCCCATGAAGAAAACCGCGGATGCCATCCGCGGCTTTGGGTAATTCACTTTGCGCCACTCCACCGGTTGCGTTCTCTGGCGACTGTATGCTCCAATTGTCGCACGTCGAATCGGAATCACACTTTGCTGGAATTCATCACGGGAGGCTCGACCATGATCGGAAACCGTTGCGGCACGTTGTGCGCCGCGCTATTCATCTCGCTGGTTGGTTCATTCGCCGTCGGCGAAGACGGCTTCGAATCGATCTTCGACGGCAAAGAACTCGGCGTGTGGGACGGCAATCCGAAGTTCTGGCGCGTCGAGGACGGTTCGATCACCGGCGAGACGACCGAAGCCAATCCCACCAAGGGGAACACGTTCTGCATCTGGCGCGGCGGCATCACGGAAGATTTCGAACTTAAGCTCGAATACAAGATCGGCAAAACCGGCAACTCCGGCGTCCAGTACCGCAGCTTCGAAGTCCCGAACGAACGCTGGGTCGTCGGCGGCTACCAGGCCGACATCGACTCCGGCGACACGTATTCCGGCATCAACTACGGCGAACGCTTCCGCGGCATCCTCGCCAATCGCGGGCAGGAAACCGTCCTCAAACGCGACGGCGACAAGTTCGCGGTCGACGTCGTGAAGACGATCGGCGATTCCGCCGAGATCCAATCGAAGATCAAAAAGGAGGATTGGAACAGCTACCACATCCTCGTCAAAGGCAACCGGATGGAGCACCGCATCAACGGCGTGACGACGTCGATCTGCACCGATGACGATGCCAAGGAACGCCGCTTCGCCGGCACACTCGCGTTGCAACTCCACGCCGGGCCGGCGATGAAGGTGCAGTTCCGCAATATCGAATTGAAGAAGCTGAAACCGACGGCCAAGCGGAACTTCAAGAAGGTCGTGTTCCTCGCCGGCAATCCGAGCCACGGCTTCGGGGCGCACGATCATCAATCGGGCTGCATGCTGCTGGCGTGGCTGCTGAACACGAGCGGACTGCCGATTCAAACCGAAGTCCATCTGCACGGCTGGCCGCAGGATGCGTCGGTGCTGAACGACGCCGATACGATCATCAGCTACACCGACGGCGGCGGCGGGCATCCGTTCAACGCGCATCTGGAAGAAGTCGACGCCCTCGCCAAGAAGGGGGTCGGCACAGTTTTCATTCACTACGGCGTCGAAGTGCCGAAGGGGCCGTCGGGCGAAAAGTTCCTCGACTGGACCGGCGGCTATTTCGAGCCGCACTGGTCGGTCAATCCGCACTGGGTGGCGAAGTACAACAAGTTGCCGGAGCACCCCATCACGAAAGGCGTGAAGCCGTTCGGCACGAACGACGAGTGGTACTACCACATGCGGTTCCGCGAGAAGATGGACGGCGTAACTCCGATCCTCACCGACCTGCCCACTGAAGAAACGCTGACCCGCCCCGACGGCCCGCACAGCGGCAACGCGGACGTGCGGAAGGCGATCAAGAACAAGGAGCCGCAACACATGGCGTGGGCGACCGAACGGAAAGACGGCGGCCGCGGCTTCGGCTGCACCGGCGGCCACGTCCACTGGAACTGGGGCAACGACCAGTTCCGCAAACTGATCCTCAACGCCATCGCCTGGACCGCGAAAGTCGACGTCCCCTCCGACGGCGTCAACGCCGGCACCGTGACGGTCGATGATCTCTTAACGAACCACGACGAGAAGATTCCCGAAGACTTCAACAAGGCCCGCATCCAGGCGCTGTTGGACGAGTGGAAGAAGTGATCGCGGCAATCCGGTTAGCCGCGACGCGAAGGGTTTCCGCAGCGGAGCGCGTTTTCATCGACAAGCGTGTGGAGAAATGCCATGCGGATTTGGCCTTCGCGTCACTACGTGGGAGTCCTGTTGCTCGGAGCGTTCACCCAGATCGCAGCCGCCGACGACCGGCTGGCCGAAGTACAGAAACTCAAAGACGAATATCAGCAGGCCGAGAAGGACTATTTCGAAATCTCCTTGGGAGAGAAGCCGGCGCAGGAAGAAATCATCCGGCGCTACGAAGCCTTTCCCGCGTGGAGTTTTCTGCCGCGGTTCGTGAAATTGGCGGAGGCGCAGCCGGACGATGCGGCTGCGTTCGAGTGTTGCCTGTGGATTTTCGACCGGACGCGCAACGTCGGCAATCGGGATCAACGCATTTACGACGCGGATCAGAAAGCCTGGAACATCATTGCGCGTCATCATGCGCAGCGGGACGACGTGCCCCTATTGTGTTTTCGGGCGACCGAATACCCGGCTCGCGCTCAGCAGGAGTTTCTGCGCGGTTTGCGGGATCGCCCGGAGCGGAACATTCGGGGATTCGCGACGCTCGGCTTGGCGGAATTGCTGACCACCAAACTGGAATACATCGAACATTGGGAACAGAATCCGAAGCCGGAATCGGAGTTCAATGAGCACCTTCGACAGCTCACTTCGCCGGTTTGGACCAAGGAGTTCGAGGCGGTAGACGTTGAAAACGTCAAATCGGAAGCGGCGGCATTGTTTCGCGAAGTGCTCGCCGATTATGCGGATGTCCCCGTCGATTTTTCCTCAGCCGGCTTTCGCAACTTGAAAGACCTCGGTCAAAAGGCCGGACAGAGTCTGCACGCTCTCGAGCATCTGGCCATCGGCTGCGAAGCGCCGAACATCGTCGGCCAGGATCTGCACGGCGAACCGCTGGAACTGCGGGACTATCGCGGCAAAGTGGTCGTCCTGTCGTTCTGGTTCACCGGTTGCGGGCCGTGCATGGAGTTCATTCCCACCGAGCAACGCCTCGTGGACACGTACAAGGACCGCCCCTTCGCCCTCTTGGGGATCTGCGGCGACGAAGCGGCGGAAGAAGCTCAAAAAACAGCCGAGGAACACGGCATGCGCTGGCCCAGTTGGTTCGATGGAAAGTCCCGAGCGATTGTCCGCGATTGGAATGTCACCTCGTGGCCGACGGTTTTGCTGCTCGATGCGCGCGGCCGGATCGTAGCCAAGAATCCGCGGCATGACGTGTTGGAAGCCAAGATCAAAGAATTGCTGGAAGCATCAGACCCGGATTGATGATCGACGTCGCTTTCAAGGGGGTGACGCCCCCCGCTCGGGTTTTTCGGATGACTCCCAATGACATTCTTGAGCAAAGAATATGAATTGATCGCGCAGATCAAAGAGTCACCGGATCCCAAATGCGTGAGCAACTGATTTATGCACTGGAACAGCTTCCCGTAGTGTATTGCCATTTCTACGAACGATGGCAGCGTATTCACGATGTCGATGTTTATGCCTGCTGGTCTGACTCACGATTTGATCCAACATTAGCATGCTGGCCACGGGATATATGCCTTCTGATCGCAGCAGAAGCCGGGAAAGCCGACGTTGATAACGGAGGTTTTCATCAGTTCTTTGGCAATCCCGATGGTGTGGCAGCACCGGAGATGTTGGAATGGTGCGAAAGAAGCGGACTCCACGAGGTCGCCGATGTAATGGCCGAGGCCATTTCTTTTTTCGGCAACGATTTTCCCCGCTCGCAAGACATTCGCCGAGCACGTTTACCATTTGATGAAGACCAGCCACGTGATGTATGGGATCCATTTGTAGAATTGGACAGTCGTTTTTATGGCTGTTGCACTAACGAGGTCTTTAACCGTGCAGCGAACGAATGGCTTCAAGATGTTTGCGGCATAACCAACCTCCGACAGGTGACATGTCTTTAGTTAGAAATGATCAGTAGAAAAGGACATCCCATGACCCAGCCCATCCCTCCCGGCAAAGAGAACCTCATCCCGCACCTCGTCTGCAGCCCCTGCGCGGACGCCATCGAGTTCTACAAGCAAGCGTTCGGCGCACAGGAAGTCAGCCGCGCGCCGGGACCGGATGGGCGGTTGATGCACGCCGAGATCCGAATCGGTAAGAGCGTGATCTTTCTCGTCGACGACTTCCCCGAATACTGCGAAGGGAAGGCGTCGTCGCCGCAGTCGCTCGGCGGGACGCCGGTGTCGATGCATCTTTACGTCGAGAACTGCGATGCCTGGGTTGACCGCGCCGTGAAAGCCGGCGCGACGGTGAAGATGCCCGTTATGGACATGTTCTGGGGCGATCGCTACGGCGTGATCGTCGACCCCTTCGGCCACATGTGGGCCTTCGCGACGCATCAGAAAGACATGACGCCCGCCGAAATGCAGGAGGCGATGAAAGCGGCGATGTCGCAGCCGCAGTGACGATGGAAGAACGTCGCGTAGGCGGCTCGCCTGCGCGGATATCCACAAAAACGCACAGGCAAGCCGCCTGGGTTACGAGTTCTGTTCGCTGCGGCGAACGATCATGGTGACTTCGTTGCCGCGGTCGTTGAAGCGGAGCTCATCGGCGAACGCCTGCATCAGCAACAATCCGCGGCCCTGATTGCTCGTCAGTTGTGAAGGATCGTGAGAGATGTTCGGCAGCGACGCCGTCTCGAACCCCTCGCCGTCGTCGCGGATTTGGAATTCGCCTTGCTCAGGAGACATGTGGGCTGTCAGACCGACGTGCCGGTCCTGAAAGCGAGGGTTTTGAAGTCGCTGCGCGATGATCTCCGGCACGTCCTCGCAGTCGTTGCGGGCGGCACTCCATTCCTCAGCGGACAATTCCAGGTTTCCGTGGCAGATGGCGTTGCGCAGCGCTTCGGTCAAAGCCTTGGCGAGGCGCAGGCCGCGCGATTCATCCACCAGGTCGATGTTCCGCGCCGCCTGCCGCAGACGGAACACCAGCGGCGGGATCAATCCCAGGTCGTTGCCGAACTCGAACTCCAGCATTTCACGGCGCAGGTAGCGATCGATTTGCCGATCGCGATGCCGGACGGCCGACAGGGACAGCACGTTGGCGACCGCGGGAGCGAGTTCCGTCGCCATCTGCGACTTGGGAACGAAGTCGACGGCGCCGCGGGCCAGCGCCTGCGCGGCGATATCCTCGCTGCCGTGCGCCGTCATCAGAATCACGGGGACCGTCGGATATTGCTGGCGGATGCGTTCCGTCAGTTGCAGACCATCGAGTTCGGGCATCTGCAGGTCGGTGATCACCGCGAGCGGCAACTGCTCGCTCATCAGCTCTAACGCCGCCCAGCCATGCTCCGCGTACTTGATCCGCTCGTGAAAGATCTTCTGCAAGAGGCCGCTCGCCCGGCGCGAATCGACCGTCGAGTCGTCGACAATCAGCAGGTAATTCATGGCGGAACTCCTGGTGACGCGGATCGGAAGGCTCTTGTTCCTATTTTAGCCAATTGAGAGACGATTTTGCCCGGCCCGGCTATAATCCGCCCGGAGTTGACGCCATGCAGATAGCAGATCGGGGATAGCGGATCGCGGAGGGAAGAACCACCGCATCGCGGCTATCCGGTTTTTCCATCCGCTATCCGCCGTCCGATATCCGATATTCCCCTATGCCTCACGAATCTCTCGGCGACTTTCTGGCCATTCTCGAAGACGCGGGCGAACTTGTGCGCGTCGCGGCCACGGTCGACGCCGCGCTGGAAGTCGCGGAGATCACGCGGCGGGTCGGCGACGGGGGGCCGGCGCTATTCTTCGAATCGGTCCGCGGCTGTGCGATGCCGTTGGTGACGAATCTGCTCGGCAGCGAATCGCGGCTATGCCGAGCGCTTGGCGCGGCCAGTCTGGGAGAGCTATCGACCCGACTGGCGAGGGCGGGCCGCAAAGACGAAGCTGGCGGCTGGCTCGATGCGTTTAAGTGGTCGCCGTTTGGGGATTCGTCGAAAGGCTTCGCGCCGAAGGTTCTCAAGCAAGGCTATTGCCAGCAGATCGTGAAGCTCGGACGCGACGTGAACCTGTGGGAACTGCCGATCCCGCGAAGCTGGTCGGAGGAAACGCAGCCGGTTATCACGCTTGGCCAGATTTTTACGCGGTGTTCAGAGACGCAGCAGCGCAGCGTCGAATTGATTCCGCTCGTGGCGCTCGATCCGCAGCGTCTGGTGCCGTGCTGGCATCGCCATCATCAGGCCCGACAGCACTGGATGGCGACGAAGGCGGAGCAGCGTCAATTTCCTATCGCCGTCGCACTGGGCGGACACGTGGCCGGCGGACTGACAGCACTCGCCGCGTTGCCGAGCGGCGTCGATCCCCTTAGTTTCAGCGGCCTCTTGCAGAACGGCGTCGTCGAACTGGTGAAGTGCCGCACGTCGGACCTGGAAGTGCCGGCCCACGCCGAAATTATCCTCGAAGGCGTGATCGATCCCGCGGCGGAGCAGCACCCGCCGCCGGCGGTCGCGTTGCCGAGTGGCTTCTATGCGTCGCGCGAAGAACCGTTGCCGGTGATTCAGGTCACGGCCGTCACGCACCGGGCGAATCCCATCTTCCCGGCTCAGATTTTCGGTCCGCCGCCGAACGAAGAAACTTGGATGCGGAAAGCCCTGGAACGGTTGTTCCTGCCGTGGATCCAATCAGCCGCGCCGGAAATCGTGGATTGGAACTTCCCCGGTTTTGGCGCCGGCAAGTCCTGGCTGTTCGTAGCAATTCGCAAGACGTATCCTCTGCAAGCCCGAAAGGTTCTGTCGGCCTTGTGGGGCCATCCGACGGCGATGTTCGTGAAAAACGTCGTGCTGGTGGACGAAGGCGTTAATATCCAGTCGCCGGATGCGGTTTGGTCCGCGGTGGGCACGAACGTCGATCCAAGCCGCGATGTGGTGATGTCTGACGGTCCGACCGATCCCGATGATCGCGCCGGGCCTGGACGGAAAATGGGCCTCGACGCAACGCGAAAACTGCCTGAGGAAAGCGACGGTCGCCTGCCGCCGCGTCCGCTCGTCATGATGGACGCCATCCGACAGCAAGTCACCGAGCGCTGGGCCGAGTTGGGATTGTCGAAAGCGAAGGGATCGCCGCGATGACGGCTGTGGTGGACAAATCGGGCGACCGCGTGCGGGAGATGTTCGGCGAAATCTCCGGGCGGTACGACTTTCTGAATCATCTCCTCTCCGGCGGCACCGATTACTACTGGCGGTGGCGCACCGTCCGCGCCTGCCCGCCGCGCGGCGACGCTCCGATTCTCGACGTTTGCACCGGCACCGGCGACCTCGCCATCGCCTATTGGAAAAAAGCCCGCGGCCGGGTCGATGTCATCGGGGCCGATTTCACGCCGCAAATGCTAGAGATCGCGCGCCGCAAAGCGCAAGCGGTGGTTAGCCGCGACGCGGAGTCTTCGGAGCGGAGTGCGTCGTCCGAGCTAACCTTTGTGGAAGCCGACACGCAAAATCTCCCCTTTGAGGACGATCGATTTCAAATCGTCTCGGTGGCGTTCGGATTGCGGAACGTCGCCGATACCCGCCGCGGAGTACAGGAAATGATGCGCGTCTGCCAGCCGGGCGGCCATGTCGTCATTCTGGAGTTTTCACTGCCGGGCAACCGCGTGCTGCGAAGTCTGTACCTGTGGTACTTCAAGAATGTGCTCCCGCGCATCGGCCAATGGCTGGCGCGGAACCAGCAATCTGCCTACAATTACTTGCCGGCGTCGGTGTCGGAGTTTCCGTATGGCCAGGCGTTGGCAGACGTTCTTACGGAGTGTGGCCTGACAAATGTCACCTGGACTCCGCTGACGTTCGGCATCGCAACGTTGTATATCGGAAAGAAGTTGTAGGTTGTGGGTGGTGGGTTGTAGGTTGGATTCGATATCAGCTCAACCCTCGCTCCAGCTCCCGACCGACCACCCACAACCCACCCACTCCCCATGCAAACCTTCGTCCTCGCGATCACCGGCGCCAGCGGATCGATCTATGCCGTGCGGCTGTTGGAAGTGCTGCTGGCGGTGCCGTCCGAGACGGTGTAAGCGAATGTGGCGT
>CAZDGB010000196.1:0-14455 GCA_964504645.1 uncultured Planctomycetaceae bacterium
CGTAAAACCCCACGGCATACCCGCCGACCAGCAGGTAATCAACCTGATGTTCGTTTAACAACTGTAAGAACTCTTTGAAGTCGTTCGGTAGCCGGATCGTAGCCATAGATCACCTGGCGCAT
Organism: uncultured Planctomycetaceae bacterium; assembly: GCA_964504645.1. GTDB lineage: Bacteria > Planctomycetota > Planctomycetia > Planctomycetales > Planctomycetaceae > CAZDGB01. The sequence goes on from CAZDGB010000196.1 coordinate 123, forward strand.
GAGTTCAAGAGCTTCCCATCGAGCCGCGGGCGACTGGGCGTGCCAGTAGGCTTTTTCATCCGACTCCTCGGTCAAAGCGGCGACCGAGAAGACGGTCTTATCCATCCTGAGCGTGCTGGGAGTTTCCATCCGCAATCCTTTCAAACACCGCTTATCCGCCGCCGATGACGGGCAGGATGTGGACTTCGCTGGCCGGTGCGAGTTTCGTTCTCAGCCCCTGTTTGGTGAGCGCATCGTTGACGGAGACCTGAAAGCCCGGGATGAGTTCGCCGTCGCGGACGAGGCGGGCCTTCACGCCGGGGTATTGTCGTTCCAGTTCGTCGAGGACTTCGCCGAATGTCGTCCCGGGAACATCGATCTGATCCTGGCCTCCGGTCAGTGTTCGCAGCGGGGCGGGGATGAATATGGTCGGCATAATTCGTGTCGTCGACGAAGAAGCCCAGGGAGAGCTATCCCTGGGCTTCCGGCTCATGGTTCTTGTTACTTCTCCACCAGCGCTTTCCAGATCTTCGGCGGGCTCATCGGCAAATCGGTGAGACGCAGGCCAATGGCTTGCTGAATCGCATTGGCGACGGCGGCCGGCGGCGGGACGATCGGCGGTTCGCCGACGCCGCGGACGCCGAACGGGTGGCCGGGATTCGGGACTTCGACGATGATGGCTTCAATCATCGGCAGATCAAGGGCTGTCGGCATGCGGTAGTCGAGGAAGCTCGCGTTCCGCATGCGGTCCTTCTCGTCGTAGAAGTATTCCTCATTGAGCGCCCAACCGATCCCCTGGGCCGAGCCCCCTTGCATCTGGCCCTCGACGTAGCTCGGATGGATCGCCTTGCCGGCGTCCTGAATCGCCGTGTACCGCAAAATCGTCACCTTGCCGGTTTCGGGATCGACTTCGACGTCGGCGATGTGGACGGCAAAGCCGTTCGTGGAGCACTCCGGCGCGACGGACGACTTGCCGACGACCGGGGCCAGCGACTTGTCGGCGACCAGCTTGGCGAGTTCCTTGAACGTCGCCGATTTGCCGTTCTGGCTGTACGTGCCGTTCTTCACGGAGATCTTTGCTGGGTCGCATTCCCACAGTTGCCCGGCCCGCTGCTTCATTTGCTGTTCTAGATCGAGGCCCAGCGTGTAAGCCGCCAGCCCGGTGGCGAACGTGACGCGACTGCCGCCGGTCACGAACGTGAAGCCGACGGAATCGGTGTCGCCGACTTGCGGTTTGACGTCTTCCGCGGTGATGCCGAGCGTCTCGGCAAGCTGCATGGCGATGCTGGTCCGCGTGCCGCCGATGTCGGTCGAGCCTTCGACCAGGTTCACCGAGCCGTCGTCATTCACGCTGGCGGAGCAACTCGACGCGCCGCCGATGTTGAACCAGAACCCGCCGGCGATGCCGCGACCGCGGTTCTTGCCGGTGAGCTTCGATTTCCAATGATCGCTATTTTTCGCTGCTTCCAGGCATTCGACGAAGCCGACACGCGGATAAACCGGCCCGTCGACGCGGCGGGTTCCCTCTTTTGCTGCGTTTTTCAGCCGGAATTCGATCGGATCGAGCTTCAACTTCAGCGCGAGTTCGTCGATGACTTGCTCGCAGGCGAACGCGGCCTGCGTCGCGCCGGGAGCGCGGTAGGCCTGCACTTTCGGCTTGTTGACGCAGACGTCGTAGCCGTCGACTTGCGCGTGCGGGAAATCGTAGCAACTGAAGACGCACATCGCGCCGGGGCCAATCATGCCGCCGGGGAACGCGCCGGTTTCGTAAACAAGATAGGCCTCGCCGGCCGTGATCGTGCCATCCTTCTTCGCGCCGATCTTCACCTTCATGTAGGAGCCGGGCGTCGGGCCGGTGCCTTGGAAGACTTCGTCGCGCTGCATCGAGAACTTGACGGGCCGGCCGCATTTCTTGCTGAGGAGCGCCGCGACCGGTTCCAGATAGACGGTGATCTTTCCGCCGAAGCCGCCGCCGATTTCGCACGGCACCACCACGCATTGCGCGGTCGGAATCTGCAACAGTTCGCAGACCTGTAGGCGGCAGTTGAACGAGCCTTGCGTCGCCGTCCAGACCTTCAGCCGGCCGTCTTCGTTCCACGACGCCACGCAGACGTGCGGCTCGATGTAGCCCTGATGGACCGTCGCCGTGCGGAATTCGCGTTCTACCGTGACGTCGGCCTCGGCGAAGCCCTTCTTGAGGTCGCCTTTGACGAACTGCATGTGGACCGGCGTGTTGGACGCCTTGGCGTCTTTCTGACCCATGAAATCGGTATGGATGTCGTCGTGCAGGATCGGCGCGCCCCCCTGCATCGCGTCGAGCACCCACGTCACGCTCGGCAACGGTTCGTACTCGACCTTGACGAGCAGCGCGGCTTCGTCGGCGATGTGCGCGCTCGTGGCGGCGATGGCGGCAACGGCGTGGCCTTTGTACAACGCCTTGTCGTGCGCCAGACAGTTCGCGGCGAGATGCGTCAGGTTGACCATCCCGGCCTCGCCCATGTTGGCCAGCTTGTCCTTGAGATTCGGAAAATCGGCGGCGGTCACGACGGCGAGCACGCCAGGCAGTTTCAGTACTGCACTGGCGTCGATCGACTTGATCTTCGCGTGCGGATGCGGGCTGCGAATCATCCGAGCGTGGGCCATCTTCGGCAAATTGATATCGCCGGTGTAGATCGCCTTGCCAGTGACTTTATCGGCCCCGTCGTGCCGGATCGGGCGTTTGCCGATGACGGAATAGTTCTTCTTGCCGAGGTACAAGTCTTTGGTTTCGGACATGATTCAGGTTCCTCGCCGAAGTAAGGCGTTGAATTTCAGAGGAGTTTTTGCCACTGATCAACACGGATGGACAGAGATAATGAACTGAAATTCCAGCCAGGACGATTTGGCCTACTTGTTACATCTCTTTCGGTTCTATCCGAGTTAATCCGTGTTTATCCGTGGCAAAGCCGCTTGTTGTTCTACTTCGCGGTTTGCAGTTGTTTTGCCGCCGTTTGAACGGCTTTGACGATTTTGTCGTAGCCGGTACAGCGGCAGAGGTTGTTGGCCAGGTTGAAACGGATGTCGTGTTCGCTGGGGTTCGGGTCTTTGTCGAGCAGGGCCTTCGCCGCGACCAAAAAGCCCGGCGTGCAGATGCCGCATTGCAGTGCGGCTCCTTCCAGGAAGCATTGCTGCAACGGATGCAGATGCCCCTGGTCGGCGAGCGATTCCACGGTCTCGATCGCCGCTCCTTCGGCTTCCACGCCGAGGACGAGACAACTGTTGACCGGCAAGCCGTTCAGCAGCACGGTGCACGCGCCGCAGTTGCCGTTGTTGCAGCCTTCCTTCGCGCCGGTGAGCCGGATCGTTTCCCGCAGGACTTCCAGCAGGCTCTGCCGCGGCTCGCAGAGGAACTCGACCGCTTCGCCGTTGATCGTACAGGAGACTTGTGTTTTCTTGGGCATGGTGGCTTCTTTTGTAGGGTGGGCTATGCCCACCAATCTTCTTCTCTTCTTCATGATGAACGAATTTGGTGGGCACAGCCCACCCTACGAAATCATCCGTTGGCGCGTTCGACGGCGTCGGCGAGCGTCCGTTTGACGAGGACGCCCACGAGGTGCGTGCGGTACTCCGCGGGGCCGCGCATGTCGCTGATCGGCGCCGCGACTTTCTTGGCCAGTTCGCCGGCCTGGGCAAACGTCGCTTCCGTGGCCGGTTGTCCTTTCAGCCAATCGCTCGCTTCGGCAGCGTATTTCGGCGTGACGGCGACCGCCCCGACGGCGATGCGGGCCGACTCGATCTTGTCGCCGGCGGCGTTCAACTTCACCCAAGATCCTGCCCCGACGACGGCGATGTCCATCTCGTTCCGCGGGATGAACCGCTGGTACGCAGAGCCCATTTTCGCTCCCGACGCGGGCAACACGAGCGTCACGAGAACCTCTCCTTTTTGCAGGATGTTCTTCCCCGGAGCCGTGCAGAACTCCGCGACGGGAACTTCCCGCGTCCCGCTCGGCCCGGCGATGATGCATTTCGCATCCAACGCGATGAGCGCCGGCAGCGAATCGCCGGCGGGAGACGAATTGCACAAGTTGCCGCCGATGCTGGCCCGGCTCTGAATCTGCCAGCCGCCGATGATGCGGGCCGCGTCGGTCAGCGCGGGGTATTTTTTGCAGACATCCGGGTTGTCGTAGAGCTGATAGCACGGCACCGCCGCGCCGAGCCGCAGTCCGTCGGACGAGAGTTTCCACTCCGTCAGTTCGGGAATTTTCTTGATGTCGACGACGAGATCGGCGTCTTTGAGATGTTCCCGCAGTTGGACGATCAGGTCGGTCCCCCCCGCCAGAATGCGGGCCGTGCCGTTCGCGCCGGCGAGCAGCTTCGTTGCCTCGGCGAGCGACGTCGGGGCGGCGTAGTCGAAGTTCTTCACGTCAATTCCTTGTTCCGCAGCAGACGTTCCAGAGCGCGTTGATCATACGCGATTGAGCGGGCGGTGCAAACGCTCGTAGAGCAGGCGGCACGTCTGCATCACTTTGGCCATGAAAAGACGCAGACGTGCAGGCGAGCCGCCTACTCTACGGCTCACGGCACTTCGCGCAGAAAATCGGCGACCGGCGTGCGGGTCTGTTCGGGGACGACCTCGGGATAGCCGTACCAGAGGAGACCGGCGACGCGTTCAACCGCGAGATCGAAACCGACAATCTCCGCGAAACGCGGGTCGCGGGTGACATTGCCGGTCGACCACTTCGTGCCGACGCCGCGGCTCCACAAAGTGAGCATCAGGTTTTGAATCGCACAGCAGCACGCCGCGTAGTCTTCTTCGTTTTGCAGCGGATCGGGTGACATCACGCAGTTCACGACCAGCCATCCTGGCACGGCGCTCCACTGTTTCCGTTTCTTGGCGGCCTCCTCGTCCCCTTTTTTCGCGGCGACGCATGCCGTGTTCAACTCGACGACGGCCCGCACGGCTTGGGGTCCCAGCAGCGTGAAGCGCCACGGCTCCGTCTTGCGATGATTCGGCGCCCAGACTGCGGATTCGATCGCAGTCAGTACCAACTCGCGCGCCGGGTGTTCGGCACGAAACCGCCCCACAGTGCGCCGCGTGTGGAGGACAGCGTCGAACTGACGGTGAAAATCGTCGGGCATAGCTGAAAGCCTGAGACTTGAGACGTGAGGCTTGAGGGACCGGAAGAAGCATCCTCGTAGCGGCCTCGGATTATTTTCTATCGAGTAGCGTAACCGTTTGCGCCTCAGGCCTCACGTCTCAAGCCTGTCGCCAGAAAATAGCAGAAGCCGAGGAGCATGGTCTCTCCTCGGCTTCTGTCCCGATCACCCCGGTTATTGCTAAGTCAGGGCCAAATTAGGGGAGCAGCCCCCAGACGAACGGCAGCTCGCCCACGTCGGCGCCAACGAATATGCCGGTCGTAAACGAGGTGCCGCTGCTAAACGAATTCCCTGTGGCATCGACTCGGAACGTCGAACCGTTGTTGACATTGAGCGGCGTGGAGTTCGGAGCGACGCCCGGATAGAGGAAGTCATCCGAGTCCTGTCCGGTCGTACCAATAATCTGCAGAGCAGGCGCCGAGAAGGCGCCGCCGCGGAAGGCCAGCCGCGTGGCATTGCGGGCACGGGTTCCCGAGTTGAAAGGCCCGCCGGGCGACTGAGTCGGAGCCGTCACACGCGATTTGAAGACCGACTCGTCGTTGTTGTAGAAGGCGGTTCCGGCCAGCGAGTTGGCGGCGATCAAGCCGTTGCCTGTGTTGTTCTGGAACGTCAAGTCCAGCCGGGCCAACGGATCGGACTGGTAGCCGGGGTTGATGAGGAACTGGTCGTTCGACGGATCCGGCGGATCGTCGGCCTGATCGGTCCAGTCGCCGGAGGTCGTGGCCGGATCCACGGTCGAGATGAACGGCGCGAAGGTCACGTCGGCGGCGAAGTTGCCGGAGAACGTGTTGCCGGACACCGTAGCGATCACGCCGCCGCGACCGCCGCCAGCGAAGCCGCCCGGATCCGAGAAGCTGTTGGAGGCGTCGCTGGTGCCGACGAGCAGCACAAGGCCGGTGGCGTTGAACGGGGAGCTGTTGCTCGCGCCGTTGGAATTGAAATCGTTCCCGTCGACGATCAGGTTGAGCAGCGGCCGCGCGAACACTGAGCCGTCTTCGAGCAACGTGCTGCCGTCGATATTGGCCGCAGAACCCTGAGTCTCGGAGGCGGTGTTGATGATCCGCACGCCTTCCATTCCGTTGAAGGCGATCTGGTTGTCGCCGCTGATTTCGAGGTCGGTGCTGGTCGGGTTGCCGCCGGCCAGTCCGTTCGTTCCGCCGCCGTTGACGAAGTTGATGCCGCGTCCGTCGTTGCTCAGGATCCGATTGCCGGTGAGAACGTAAGAATTGGACGACCCGTTGCTGGCGGAAATTTGGACGCCGTCCCCTTCGTTGAAGCGGATCGTGTTGTCGTCGACGACGATGTCGTGTCCGCCGAAGCTGGCGTCGGAAACCATTTCAATGCCGTTGTCGCCGTTGCTTTCGATCGTGTTGCCGACGATATCGGCAGTGATCAGGGAGGCGGAGATATCGATGCCGTCGTCGCCGTTGAGCGTGATGATGTTGTCGGTGATCTGGTCGATGCCGACCGAGCCGCCAGACAGATTGATGCCGTCAACGCCGTTGCCGCTGATGGTATTGTTGTCGATGTCCACCAAGTGGGCCGAGAAGATGTTGATGCCTGTGCCGTCGTTGTCGTTGATCGTGCTGTCGGCCACGCTCAGCAACAAAGTGGGCGAGTCGGTCACGTCGGCCACGGTGACGCCGCGGATACCATCCAGGCCGTTGCCGTTGATCGTCGTGTTGGAGATGTCGACGAACAGATCGGAGTCGGCGATGTTAGTGAGCAGGACGCCGTTCTGCACGTTGTCAGAGAAGTCGCTGTCGGTGATGACGTAGGTGTCGACGGTGTTGATCGCTCCGGCGGTGATCTGCAGACCGTCGCCGGTGTTGCCCGTCGCCGTCGCGTTGTCGATGGTGACGAGCGGCAGGGCCGCGGAGCCGGCACGCAAGAACTGCAGGCCGTCGGCGCCGTTGCCGTTAGCCGTGACATCCCGCAGCGTGACGTTATCCACGGACGAGCTGTCGATGACGGAGAGCTGGAAACCGTTGGTGCCGTTGGTCGAGAAGGACGAGCCGGGCCGCGTGCCGGTGACCAACAGGTCCGGGATGTTGGCAAAGTCGGACAGCGAGATCTGGACGCCGCTGCCGCCGCTGGGCCCGAGGCCGTTGGCGTCGGCTTGCAGATTACGCAGTTGCACCTGGCTGTTGATCGAGGTGTTGTCGCTCATATCCAACTGGAAGCCGTGGCTGGCGTTGGCGATGAAGTCGGTGTTCTGGGCGGCCACGTCGCCGACGCTGAGCGTGCTGAGCTGAGCGTTGTTGCGGAGGATCACGCCCAGGCCGACGCCGGCGAAGTTCGCGTCGGAACCGTTCACGCTGCCGTTGAAGCTGGAATTGCGAACGATCAGGCTGCCGGTCGTGTTGTCGCTCATGATGAGGCCGAAGCCCGCGTCGGCGTTGCCGGTGAAGCTATTGGCGTTGGGAGCGGTGGCAAGCGTGTTGGGATCGACGCCGATGGTGGCGTTGAGGCTGGCGGTGCCGGTGAACACGGCCCGCACGCCCATGCCGCCGTTGCCGTTTCCTTCGGCGCCGATGGTGTTGCCCGTCATGTTGAGGGTGACGGCGTCGTTCTGGGTGATCTGCAGGTTGACGCCGTTGCCGCCGTTGCCGCTGATCGACGTATTGTCGGTGAAGCGGATGTCGAGCGTCTTGTTGATGGTGTCGGGGTCGACGAGCCGGAAGCCGTCGCCGCCGTTTTCGTCAATGGTGTTGTTGCTGACGACCATCGGCCCGATGTTGGAATTGGAAACGGTGGCGAAGTTGATGCCGTTGCCGCCGTTGCCGGTGATGTTGTTGTTGTCGAACACGATCTCGCCGATGTTCGAATCGACCTGCGAGATGCGGATGCCGTCGCCGCTGTTGCCGTCGCCGACCGTGCCGGCCCGGGTGAACGTGTGGCTGTTGTTGCCGTCGAAGGTTCCGGTAAGCGATTCGCCGTTCGAGAAGAAGGCGGTGGCGGTCACTCCGGCGAGGTCGTTGCCGGTCTGAACGTTGGTCGCCGAAGCGTCGCCGACCACCACGTCGAAGTGGAAGTTAAAATCGTTGTTGTCGAAGTCGGTGAAGCCGAGCGTGAGCTCCGTCTCTCCGTCGCTGATCACACCGGGCTGGACGACTTGACTCAAGTCGACCGGCAGGCCGTTGACCGAATTGAACCCGGTTTCCACACCGCCGAACCAGTACTCAAACGGCATGCCGGCGCCGCGGGTGACGGCGAGCGAGTAGTTGATCGGGCTGAAATCGTAGACGAGCGATTCCAGCAGCACCCCGTTGCCGGACAGGTTCTCCACGTTCCAGTGCTCGCCGCTGACGCTCACCAAGAAGCTCAGCGCCGGTTCCGGCGGCGTGCGGGAGATGTCGTTGCCAGTCACATTGAGCGTGCCGATCGGCGACTGGTTCAGGTCGAGATTCACGCCGTTCCCATCGTTGCCCCGAATGACATTGTTGGTGACGTTCAGCGTGTTGATGGGAGTGCCGGTCATGGCGAGGCGGATTCCGTCGCCTTCGTTGGCGTCAATGGTGTTGCCGTTGAACGACAGCGTGTTGACCGTCGATCCGGCCGCGTTCATTTCGATGCCGCCGGCGGCATTAGTGGAAATCGTATTGTTGCTGATCGTGGTCGTGCCAAGCGTGGAGTTCGTCACGGCGGCGTAATTGATGCCGAATCCCGATCCGTTGCTGATCGTATTGTTGTTGATGACAGTGTTGTTGATGGTCGAGTTCGTCATTTCGATATGGATGCCGTCGCCGATCGACGACGCCGGCGTGACCAGCGAGCCGGAGAGCGCAGCGTACGGGCCCTGAGCCACGGCGGCCAACTGCGCCAGCGTGCCGACGTGCATCGTCGGCAGCATCACGCTGCCCGTATGGATGGGCGTGCCCGCGCCGCCCGGAGAAACGAGGAACGGATCGGCTTCGGTGTAATCCACGTCGTAGCCCAGGTCCTCAAACTGCCCGACCGTCGTACGGCTGATCGGCTGGGTGGCGCCGCTGATGAAGCCGGTCATCAGCTCATTGGTGTAAACGGTTTCCCGCCAGTGGCTGTCCACCGTTCCCGGCCCGCCGGTGTTCTCAACCGGAACACCGGCCGCCGCGGTGCCGAAGCGCGCGTTGTATTCCGCTGTGGCATTCACGCCGGTGAAGATCGGGTTGGCGGTTCCGCCGCCGGAGAGGAGACCCAGGTCATCCCAGATGGTCCCGAATCCCATCACGTGAGCCATCTCGTGAAGGATCACGGACAACAGCGTGCCGTTCGATTCCATGTCGGCGAGATCCGCCGTATCGAACTGCATGATGCCAGAATAGGGCAGGAAGCTGATCGGGCGGACGGCCGTCGGTCCGGCTTGTCCCAGGATGCCGCCCACGCCGTCGATCGCCGCGCCTTCCGCGACGATCGTCAGGTCGTCGATGGCGCCGACGTCGACCAGGTCGCCGGTGATGATTTCCGACCACCGCGCGGCGGCCGTGGCGAAGATGGCCTGCTGCGAGGCCGTCAGCCCGCCATTGAAGACCACGTCGATGTTGAAGCCGGACGGTGTCGGTCCGCCGCCGGTGCCGCTGCCGCTCAAGTCGTTATTCGAAATATTCAGGTTGTTGATCGAGCTGCCGTTGAGGTTCAGGTAAATCCCGTTGTCGAGATTGCTGGTGGCGTTGTTGTTGGTGATGGTCAACGTGTTGATCGACGACGAGGCAGAGAGCTGAATGTTGAGTCCGGTATTCAGGTTGCTGCTGATGTCGTTGCCGTCGATGGTCAACGTCCCGATCTGGTTGTTGCCGCCGGTGAAGTCGATCAGGACGCCGTCCGCGTTGTTGTTGAAGATGACGTTGTCGACGATGGTTCCGACCGGCATGGTGACGTCGGTGCCGACGATCTTGATGCCTTCCTCGCCGTTGTCGCTGATCGTGAGATCGGAGATGTTGAACGGATTGATGGGAATGGCGTTGAGGTTCGGCTGCAGGAAGTTCGGAGTGATCGGAGCGCCGCCGAAGGTGACGTTGTCCAGGAAGATGTCGATGCCGTTGCCGCCGTTGCCGCTGAGCGAGCCGGGGCCGTGGATGTCGATGTAGGCGTTGGCGACGTCGACCATCGAGACGTTGATGGCGTCGTCGATGGTGTTGTCGATAGTGCCGGAGAAACTGAAGATGGCGGTGTTCGCGCCGTTGACGGAGAACGTGATGCCTTGGTTGCCGCCGCCGAAGAAGTTGTCCCCGGTCATCACGAGTCCGCCGGACGCGCCGGAATCGAGCGTGAAGACGAAGGGCTGCAGGCCGTTGTTGGCGGCGGAGAGCTGGCCGAACTGGCCGGACGACTGAAGGCCGGCGAGCAGGAAGGCATTGTTGTGGCCTTCGAAGTTGAAGCCGTTGCCGGTGTTGTTGTCGACGACGGTGCCGTCGAAGCAGATCGTCACGTAGGCCGAGTGATCGGAGACGACGTGGACGCCGTCGAACACGCCGTTCAAGCCGTTGTTCGAGAACGAGCCGCCGTTGACATTGCCCAGGAGCCGGCCCTCGTGGTCCGCGAGTAGATTCAGTCCCTCGCGGCCGTTGAACTCGGAGACGACCTGCAGGAACGGATTGATGGTGACGAACGACCCGAGCCCGTCAACATAGCCCTGGATGCCCGCGCCTTGGTTGCCGGAGAAGCTGACGCTGTCGGCGGTGAGGGCCAGCGTATTGCGGTCGGTGACGCGGAAGCTGAAGCCCGCTCCCTGATTGTTGTCCGTCGTGCCCAGCACGCCGAACGCGCCGAAGTGCGAGAAGTCGATCTCCGAAGAAAACGCCCCGCGGCCGGCGCCTTCGTATTTCACGCCATGATACTGATTAAACGAGATGTCGGTGTCTTCGAAGAAGGCGCGGATGACGCCGGCGTTGTTGACGAGCGAGACGCCGTTGCCGCGATTGCCGCGAATACTCGTGCCGTCGCTGGCGAACAGGTTCAGCAGCCCCATGTTGACGTCGGTGCCGCTCGCCGTGGCCAGGATGCCGTTGCCGCGGTTGCCGCTGAGGATGATATCCGGCAGGTAGACGTCGAGCCGCGACTGGGCCGCGGTGCCGTCGACGCTGACATTCATGCCGTTGCCGGTCAGCGTCGCCGGGTTGCGGCCGTTGTCGACGAATCGGGTGTTGCCGGCGGCGTTGATCACGCCGGTGGAGCCGTCGCTGACGCTCATCTGCAGACCGTCGTCGCCGTTGCTGTTGACGAGGACGTCGGTGAGATTCAGCACGGCGGTCGAATTGTCGCTGAAGTTCGCGAGGATGCCTTCCTGCAAGTTGCCGGAGAAGTTCCCCGTGACGATGTCGCCCTGGAACTGGCTGCGCGTCAGGTTCACCTGCAGGCCGATGGCTTGCGGGCCGAAGCCGTAGCCGTTCGAGTTGCCGCTGGGCGCGTTGATCAATTCCAACTGGATGTTGGACAAATCGCCGTCGAACCGCAGGCCGCTGCTGCCGGGCAGCAATTGGCCGCTGTCGGAGAAGCCGCCGTTGACCATGCTGACGAAGATGTCGGCGCCGTTGCCCGATTGAATGTCGAGCCCGTTGCCGCCGGATCGAATCGCGTAGGTGTCGGTGAACTGCAGCGAAACGACCGAGTTGCCGGTGCCGAGCAGATCGACGTTGCCGAAGACGGCGCTGCGGCCGTTGTCGTTGAGCGAATCCTGCTCGAAGTGGACGGCGAGAGTCGAACCGTCCTGCACGTTGAAGTGGAAGCCGTCGCGGAAGTTGCCGTCGAGGTGCGTGGGATCGACGTAGAGGGCCACGAGGGAACCGAGGGCTTCGCTGACGCTCAAGCCGTCGACGAAGTTTCCGCTGGCGGAGACGTTGCGGATGAGGAACGGATCGGCGAGCGAGCCGACGTCCGAGGCCGAGGCGTTGAAGACGATACCGCTGCCGAGGCCGCTGGAATCGAAGAAGGAGTCTGCGAGGAAGCCGTCGAGGACGCTGTTGGCGGAAATCGTGAAGTTGATGTTGTCGCCGACGTTGTTGCTGCCGTCGATGTCGACGCCCTGGAAGTTGATGACGGTTCCCATGCCGCTGACGAAGATGCCGCGGCCGCCGTTGCCGGTGGCGGAAACGGTGTCGAGGTTGAGATTCATGCGTCCGCCCACGCCGACCGCGCGGATGCCGTCGCCGAGCGGTCCGACGTTGTCCTCGGCGGTGATCCGCAGCATGTTCGCGGTGAGGATGCGGCCCCCTTCCGACAGGGCGATGCCGGTGCCGTTGCGATTGGCCGTGACGTCGGTCAGATTGGCCGTGACGTCGGAGCCGACCGCGTTGATCGCCACGCCGAACAACTGCGCTCCGGGCAACGTGGAATTGCTGGCGACCTGGTTCATCGTCAGCACCAGCGGGGCGGTGCCGGAGTCGACGCGGATGCCGCCGGCCAGGTTGTCGATGGCCGTGACGTGGTCGATGATGCCGTTGCCGCTGGCGTTGAGCAGCGACACGCCGCCGCCGAGATTACCCCGCAAGTTGAGGTAGTTCAGGTTGAAGTTCTGCGAGCCGGCGAGCGCGTTGTTGGTGATCGCGGGCCCCAGCGAGTTCATCATATTGAACGCGGAGACTTCGTTGTTGTCGGCCAGCGAGACGATCGGCAGCGGGCCCGCCAGGTACGGATAAAGCCCCGTGTTCGTGAATTCCGGCAGGTTGTACGTCGCCGTCGGCCGGTGGATCGCGCCATAGTTGAAGTACGCCTGGAACTGATGTTCGCGGCCTTCGCCCAGCATCCGTTGCCAGTCGGACAGTACGACCGAGCTCAGGAGCGGCTGGAGCGCCGAGGTGTTCCCCGTGCGGACGAGAATCAGGTCGGCGTCCGGAAACGTCGGCTGCATCGCCGTGTACGGGGTCTCGTACGTACCGTTCCCCGGCGCCGCCGCGCTGTTGTCGACCCAGGAGACGAAGTAGGGCTGGTTCGTGCGCGGATTGTAGGCCGGGACGTAGTCGAGCTGTTCGTAGGTTCCCGCAACGATACGCCAGTTGCGCTGAACGGGAATTAGCATGCGTTCGTGGGTCGTGAACTGCGGGAAGTACCGCGTCGGCTTCCAGCCGGAGAACAGGAAGTTCACCGTCGCGTTGACGTTGGTGCCGAATTGGCGATCGTTGGTGACCTGGAGGCCGATGTTCAGGTCGTCGGAGACCCAGCCTTCAACGCGGCTCCGCACGCCGATCGGCTCGGTTCCCTTCGAGCTGTACATGTACATGCCGGCGTAGCCGCGAAGCCAGGGGGTATACGGGGTCAGCGGAACGCCGAATTCCCAGTCACCACCCCACAGGGCCTCTTCGTACTGGCCGGTTCCGATGAGGCCGACGCGGTTGCCAAAGTACGTCAGGTCGTTGCCGAGCGCCAGTCCCTGGACGAACTGGTTGCCGGAATCGATCGGGACGTAGCCGTTGGCGCGGAAGTCCCACCATTGGCCGAGCGTTTCGAGACCAAAGCCGACCTGGCGGTACTGGTAGTCGGCCAAGCGGGCGGAGTTGTCGATGTCGTAGTAGACGTTGCCGCCGAAGATGCGGTCCATGTTCCAGTTGTAATAGCGGGCGAAGGCGCCCAGGTTCCCGCCGATCTGGCCATGATCGGTGATCATCAGCCGGCCGTTGGCGGCGACGAGGAAGTCCTCGTTGAGCCACCAGGGGCCGGTGTAGCCGAGTTGCGTGAACCCGTTGCGCCAGCCGACGCCGTCGCCGGTGATGTTCTGTACCTGGAAGTAGCTGCCGCCCAGGGTGACGCCGCCGCTGAAGTCTTGCAGCGTGGACATGCCAGGCTGGTTGAGGACTTCATTATTGAAGTCCGTCTGTGCGGAGGCGGCCCCCGACCAGGTCACCCACAACAGGCAGGCCAGACTGAGTGTGGTACGGGACATGGACGATGCTCTCCCCCGGAAACCGAAGCAATGCAGCCAATTCATTCGACACCATCCCCCAATCGGGCGGATAGACTCCGCGCAGACATTGACGAATTTATCGTGTCTTCTCGTTATTCGGTTGGATGGAGTTCTGAGGATGAGTCAAAATGAATCGGTCGTACTAATGAAGCCGGTTCTGCCGCAAATGCCGGAGTTGCCGATTGCACCGGTCCCGGCAATTTCTGCCGAACGGCGCGCGATGAGGCGAGCGTCGAGACGTCAGTCCGACGTGTTTTCTTTTTCTCAGCCAAGCGGAAAACAGAGGAAAAGAAACCCGGTTCTGCTCTGAGAACTTATTGCGTGCGTTGGCGAAAGAGTTTGC
>CAZDGB010000197.1:0-14424 GCA_964504645.1 uncultured Planctomycetaceae bacterium
ACTCGAAGGCCAGCGGGCGGGCCCCCGCTACCCGCCGCGGCGGGGTCAGCACACCCGCGCCGAACGGAGATCGTTGACATGAAACACATTCTCCTCGCGATCCTGATCTGCGGCGCCGCGGCCCCCGCGTGGGCGCGGGTGCGGTTGGACAGCATCTGCTCGGTGCAGGGGCAGCAGGAGACGAAGCTGACCGGCGTGGGGCTGATCATCGGCTTGCCGGGCACCGGCGACGGCGTCAAAAACAAGAGCACGATCGAAGCCTTGCAGGCCGCGCTCTCGCGGTTGAATCAGCCGACGGCTCTGACCGACATCAAGAACGGCGACAACGTCGCGCTCGTGCTGATCGAAGCGTCGATTCCCAAATCGGGCGCGAAACGCGGACAGAAGATCGATGGCTACGTCAGCTCGGTCCTCGGCGCGAAAAGCCTGCGCGGCGGGCGACTTCTCTCGACGCCGCTCGCGCCGCTTGGCGTGCGGCAACGGACGGCCGTGGCGCTCGCCGCCGGCGCGGTCACGATCGAAGACGCCAAGCTGCCCACCAACGGCCGGTTGGCGCTCGGCGTCGATATCCTCGCCGACGTGAAGGCGATGTTCGTCAATCAGAATGAAGAGCAGGAATCGATCACGCTGCTGATCGACCCGGCGAAAGCGAGCTTCTGGACGTCGAGCGAAGTGGCGAACGTCATAAACCAGGAGTTCACGTTCGAAGCCGAAGGCCGCAAGATCGCCAAGGCGGTCGGGCCAGGCTCGGTCGAGGTCGCCATTCCGAAGATCTACAAAGACCAGCCGGTGGAGTTCATCGCGCAGGTGCTGGAGGTCGGCATCGACAACCCGCACACGCAGGCCCGCGTCATTCTGAACAACGCCAGCAAAACGGTCGTCGTCACGGGGGAAGTCGAAATCAGCCCGGTGTTCATCAGCCATAAGAACTTCAATGTCGAAGTGAACGGCGACGAGGAAGAGCCGCCGAGCAAGTTCTTCGCCGTGGACGGCGGACAAGGCCGGCAATCGCCCGTGCAACTGCAGCAGTTGCAGTCCGCGTTGAAAGCGCTGCGGGTGCCGAACGAAGACGTCATCGCCATCATCCGGGAACTGCACGCCACCGGGAAACTCCACGCGGAGCTGATCGACAAATGACGCTTCATTTCTGGTCCTGTAGGGAGGGCTGTGCCCACCAGACTTTGTTCCAGACCCCGTGCTGGTGGGCATAGCCCACCTACAAGGCTGATCGACAAATGACGCCCATCGCCCCGATTTCGAGCGGTCTATCAGCGTCTTCCGAGCCGTCTGAACTCCACGCCGCATTTCAGGACACCGTCGGCAGCTTGTTCTACGGCGAGATGATCAAGGCCATGCGGAGCGGCGTCGGCAAGCCGGCTTACATCCACGGCGGGCAAGCCGAGGAGATGTTCCAAGCCCAGATGGATCAGGAAGTTGCCGCGAATTTCGCCCGCAGCCACGGGGCGCCGCTCGTGGAAAAGCTCTACCAGCGGTTCCTGATCGATCATCCTGAAGGTCGTACGGCACAACCGGCAGAACTGTCATCCTTGCGCCAGACGGTAAACTCCGCCCCATCGGTCGAAGCGGCACAAGCGTCAACTTGGGCACGACCGCTGACTTCCGGCGCGCGGAATACAACCGGCACGCCAGTCATTTCCGCTCTCAACCGAAAATAACTCCCGGCAGGAGTTCCCGCGCAGCCGCGGCCCTGTCATTGGGGAGCCACGGATGGCGGAAATATTGCTCAAGGAATTGGAGCGGTTTGCCGCTGCGCTGATCGAAGCGCAGCGGACTCTGTTGGAAGTCTTGCGGCGCAAATGTGGGTTGCTGGCCTCGTCCGACTTGAACGGACTCGCAGCGCTGCAGGCGACCGAGACCGAAGCGGCGCAGCGACTGCAAACGATCGTCTCCTGGCGTGCGAAGCTTCTCGACGCCGCCAAACGCGGCGGCCTCAACTGCGAGACGCTGACCGAACTCGCCCGCTCGTTGGACGGCCCCAAGCGGGCCGGCGTGTTGGCCAGTCTCGCCGCGGCGCATCAACTCGCGTTGCAATTGCAGCAAGAGAGCTGGGTCCACTGGGTGATCACGAATCGCTGCTGCAACTTTTACGGGGAAGTGCTGGAACTCATCGCCCATGGCGGAAAGAAGTCGCCGACGTACCAATCCGAAGATTGGGTCGAACGCGGCGGCGCGGTGTTGAATGCGAGTGCGTAAGGTCCGCTGTGCGGATCTCTGTGAATCGTGTGTGTGATTTTTTGAAAGCCCGGCTTTCCAGAGCTGAAGCCGGGCTTTGTTCCGTCGAGTGAGTTGCCATGTCGTTGAGCGCCGCCCTGGTCACGGCTTCGAGATCGCTCGATCTGTTTTCCCTCGGGATACAGATCTCGGGCAACAACATCTCGAACGCCAACACGCCGGGGTATGTCCGCAACGAACTGATCATCGAAGACGGCAAGCCGTATCTCAAAGGCAATCTGCTGATCGGCACCGGCGCGTTCGCCGCCGGCATCCGTCTGAACGTCGATCAATATCTCGACGGACGCATTCAAAAAGCGAACGGCGACTATCAGCTTTCCGCCTCGCTCGGCGATACCTACAAGCAACTCGAAGACACGCTGCAATCGCTGGGCGACAACGATCTGGCCGCGAATCTGAGCGGTTTCATCGGCTCGCTGCAGGCCATCGTCAATCAGCCGGAGAACGGCTCGATCCGGACCGTGACGATCAACTCGGGGCAAGCCTTCGCCGACAACATCCGCCTGCTGAACACGAAGCTGGATCAATTGAGCGCGTCGGTCTCCACGAAGATCGACGGCCTCGTGACGCAGGCCAATCAGTTGCTGCAGACCGTGGCGAACCTCAACCCACAGATCAGCGTGCTCGAGGCCAACGGCCTGGGAGACAGCGACGCCGCGGGCCTGAGGAACCAGCGCGCCCAGGCGCTGCAACAGTTGTCCGAACTGATCCCCATTCGCACGGTGGATCGCCCCGACGGCGGCGTCGATGTCTACACCGGCAACGAGTACCTGTTGCTCGGCAACTCAGCGCAGCAACTGCGGACCGCCACGTTATCGATCGACGGCGTGATCGGGTCGCATGTCCAGACGACCTCGACCAACGCGCTATTGGATGCGGGCGGCGGGCAGTTGACGGGCCTCATCGAAAGCCGCGACCGGGTCATTCAAGGTTTTCAGGATAACCTCGACCGCTTCACCGCCGCCGTGATTTCCGAGTTCAACCGGATTCACTCCTCCGGCGAGGGAACTCAGGGATTCACATCGCTCACCGGCACGTACGGCGTGAGCGATGCGAACGCCGCCTTGAATTCCGCCGGACTCGATTTCCCGCCGCAGAGCGGCAGCTTCCAGTTGAAAGTCTTCAATACCGGCACCGGCCTGACGCAGACGACGAACATCGGCATCGACCTCGACGGCATCGGGACCGACACCTCGCTGACTTCGCTCGCCGCGGCGATCACCGCCGCGGGCAACGTGACGGCGACGATCACCGCCGACGGCAAACTGAATATCCAGTCCGATGCGGGCTTCGAGTTTCGCTTCAGCAACGACACAAGCGGCACGCTCGCCGGACTCGGCATCAATACGTTCTTCACCGGCACGGATGCGTCGAACATCCAGGTGAACGACGTCCTGAAGCAGAATGTCGGCTTCCTCGCCACCGGGCAGGGAGGCGGGCCGTCGGATAATCGCAACGCCGTGTTGCTCGCGGATGCCTTCGACAAGTCGGTCAGCGGTTTGAACGGTCTGTCGATCACCGATTTTTACAACCAGCTCAAAGGCGACGTCGGGCAGCAATCCGCCGCGCAGTCCGCCGTGGCCGACGGCCTGAAATCGTTCCGCGACGCCCTCGACGCGCAGCGGCAACAATCGTCCGGCGTGAGCCTCGACGAAGAGCTGATCAAAATCCTCCAGTTCCAACACAGCTACCAGGCCGCCGCCCGCATCGTATCGACCATCGAAACGCTGATGAACACGCTCCTGCAGATGTGATTTCATAAGCTCCAAATTTCAAAATCCAAGTTCCAAACAAGTTCCAAAGAAGACCAAGCTCCAATGGGACATTCATTGCCATCTGGCTGAGCTCGGCGATTTGAAATTTGAGATTTGGAATTTGTTTGGAACTTGGTCCTTGGAACTTAACCCATGGCTATCGGCATCCTCTCCGGACGAACGACCAACTCGTTGCAGGCCCAGCGGCTGGTGTCGGGCGTGCAGCAAGGGCAGCTCGATCTTGCGAAGCTGCAGCAGCAGATCAGCTCGGGCCAGCGGCTCGATGTGGCGTCTGACGATCCGATCGCCGCGATTCAGATCTTCGCGTTGAACACGGCTCTCGCCCGGCAGGCGGAATACCAGAACAACATCAAGATCAACCAGGGCTACTTGTCCGTCACCGATCAGGCGCTCGGCACCGTCGGCGACGCGCTGAATCGGGCCAAGGCGATCGCTCAGGCCGGCCTCGGCGCGACGCTCAGCGACGACGAGCGCCAGAATCTCGCGATCGAAGCCAAAACCTTGCTGCAGTCCGTGGCCAACGCGGCGAACTCGCAGTATCAAGGCCGCTACCTGTTCGGCGGCAGCTATGGAACGACGGCTCCGTTCAGCGACATCGGCGACGGCATCGTCCGCTACAACGGCGACGGGCAAGGTCTGCAGACGTATGCCGACGTCGGTTTTACCGTCGCCAACAACATTGACGGCCTCTCGGCGTTTGCCGGGCTGACGTCGCCCGTCATCACGCAAGACCTCGACCCGGCGTTGTCGCTGTCGTCGAAACTGAGCGACCTCCGCGGCGGCGCGGGGATCGCTTTGGGATCGCTCAATGTCACCGTGCAGAACGGCGGGCCGGCGATCACGCGGTCCATCGATCTCACCGGCGCGACCACGCTGCAGGATGTGAAGACCCGCATCGAGAACGCGTTCGCGTCGGATGCCATCACCGTTTCCGTGACGATCGACGGCACGACGCAATCGGGCCTGCGGATCACACCGTCCGCCGGAACCGTCGCGATTCAGAATGGCCCGATCTCGCAAGTCGCCTCGCAACTGGGGATCGTCTCGGCCGCCTCGGCGAGCATCAGCGGCAGCAACCTCGATCCTAAGCTGACGCTCTTCACGCCGATCGCCGATTTGAACAACGGCACGGGCATCGGCGCGACGGCGGGAACCGGGTTGCGAATCGTTAACGGTGGGCGGACCTCCGTCGTCGATCTCAACGGCGCGGCGACGGTGCAGGACGTGCTCAACCGCATTCGCGCCGCCGATCCCGATGTCATCGGCGAAATTTCTCCGGACGGCCGCAGCCTGGCGATTTCCAGCCGGCTGAGCGGCGCGGACTTCTCCATCGGCGAGAACGGCGGCACGAACGCCACAAACCTCGGCATTCGCACGTTCGGCCCTTCGACGCTGCTCAGCCAATTGAACTACGGCTCTGGCATCGCCCTCGATCAGGGAACATCGCTTTCCATCGAACGTCGCAACGGCACCACGGCAACCGTTGATCTCACCGGCGCGGCGACGGTGCAGGATGTGCTCGACCGCATCAACGTCGTCGATCCGGGGCATCTCGTTGCCTCACTGAACACCGTCGGCAACGGCATCTCGCTCACCGATGATTCCGGCGCCGGCACGCTCACGGTCAACGACAACGAACTCGCCAAACGGCTTGGCATCGCGGGGACGAACGCCGGCGGTTCGACCGGCGTGCTCGTCGGCAGCGACGTGAATCCGCAGCAGCCGGGCGGCGTGCTCAATTTGCTCGCGACGCTGCAGCGCGCGCTGGAGAACGGCGACGATCAAACGTTGAACCGCTTGCTGCCGGCCATCGATGCGGAGACCAATCGCCTCAACGGCGTGCGCGGCACCGTGGGATCGCGGCAGCAACTCCTGGATGCCGTGAACAACCAGCTCGGCGACATGGAAATTACCAACCGCGAGTCGCTCTCGAAGATCGCGGACACCGATCTCGCCGCCGTCATCAGCGAACTCTTGCAGAAACAACAGACGCTGCAAGCCACGCTGCAAATCGCCTCCCGCGTCAATCAGCTTTCATTGCTGGATTATCTGTGACCTGCAATGTCTCTTGCACAAAGCCGCGGTTGGTAACCGCGGTCTTCGGAGCGATTCCGAGAAAGAAAAGCCGCGGTTGCCAACCGCGGCTTTGTGCTCTGCTACGAGTTCGGCATTGTCATCGCCCGCCCGAACGATCACGATAGACAACGTTCCGGTTCCGGACCGTTCTCTCTCTTTTCTGCGAGCAATCCCATGCGCACGCACCGCCAATTCTCCGTGGCGATGGTTCTCGTTCTGTTGGGCAGCGCGGCCCGCGCCGAGGACGCGCCGAAGTGGGAATCGTTGTTGCCGGCGGTCGACGCGAAGCAGCACGCCGTCGCGGGGATGTGGACGAAGTCGGACAAAGGGATCACAGTCGGCGCGGCTCAAGGCGCGCGGTTGTGGCTGCCATTCGCTCCGACCGGCGAGTACGACGTCCGCATCGAGTTCACGCGCCGCACCGGCGTCCATTCGGTGGCCCTCTTCTTTCCGCATGGCAAGGGTCAGGCCTCATTCGAAGTCGACGCGTGGGCCGAGCATCTCGCCGGGATTCAGAACATCGGCGGCCGCGACATCCGTCAGAACGCTTCGCGCAAAGCGAATCAAACGCTCCAGAACGGCACGCGCTACTCGATGACGGTTGAGGTCCGCAAGAATCAGATCCGCGCGCTGCTCGACGACGACGTGATCGCCACGATCCCAACGGACGGCAACGATCTCGCGGTGCCCGATCTCTGGGCCTTGCCCCATCGGCAGACGCTCGGCATCGGCGCGTGGGACAGCGAGACCGTCTTCCATCGCATCGAAGCGCGAATGGTCGGCGGCGCGGCGGTGCCGAAGTTCGATCCCAAGTCGCCCGTGCCGAAAGTCGCCGCGACGCCGAGTCCCAAGACCGCCCCGAAGTCGTCGGCCAAGTCTTCGCCGCAAGCGACGCCTAAAACTGCGAACGGCAAGAACGTCCTGATCGTGATCGCCAACCAGGACTTCTTTTACCGCGAGTACGCCGAGCCGCGTGAGGAACTGGAACGGGCCGGCTTCCGCGTGACGGTAGCGGCGGGCCGCAAATCGCCCTGCACGCCGCACGGCGGATCGGGCCAGGGGCAAAGCGACGGCATCGTGCGGCCCGATTTGGCGCTTGCCGACGTCAAAGCGAAGGAATACGACGCGATCTTGTTCTCCGGCGGCTGGGGCTCGTCGTGCTACCAGTTCGCGTTCACCGGCCGCTACAACACGCCCTCCTACAACGGCGAGCGGGCCGTGAAAACGAAGGTGAACCAGCTCATCGGCGAGTTTCTCGAGCAGGAGAAATACGTCTGCGCGCTGTGCAACGCCGTGTCGGTGTTGGCGTGGGCTCGAGTCGACGGCGAAAGCCCGCTGAAAGGCAAAACCGTCTGCGCCCCGACGCGTCAAGCCGCCGCCGGCATCTACAACGGCCAGCCAGCCCAGCCGTCATGCCGCTGGCATCCCGAAATGAACGGCGCGGTTCTCTCCCCCGCCGGCGCGATCGGCCAACCGGGCACCGCCGCGGACGACGTGGTCGTCGACGGCTTGATCGTCACCGGCGAGGACGACATCTCCGCCCGGCAAATGGGGCGGGTGATGGTGGAGTTGTTGTCGAAGTAGGAAGCCGCGGGGCTGCGCCCCCGCGGTTCACCGACGGGGCGCAGCCCGTCGGCTTCCGGTTCGGAAGATCCCGATAACCGCTCAATCATCAGCGCACGAGCCCGATGACCGCAGCGCGACGATTTGTGCCGCGTCACTCACCGCCTTGCACTTTCTGGCGAACATCGTCGTCTTCGGCTGGTACTACTTCCGCGCTGGAAGCGCGAACTCAATGAAATGGGGATGGAAGTCGGCCGGACCGCGGAGTACCTGATCCAACAGACCGACTGGATCGTCAATTTCTGGTACATGCTGGTTGTCCTGGTTCCCGTGGCTCTTTACGTCGATTTTGCCCTGCTGAGGTGGATGGCCAAGCGCTGGGGCGTGAGCCGAACCGTCCTCTTTGGCGTGGTCGTCGCCGGGCTGATCCTGCTGCAAGCCGCCTTCGCGCACTTCGCCTTTTCGACGGAACTCGCGCGGCTGCAGCAGATGCAGGCCACTGGAAACTGGTGACGAAGGACGGTCGCCGAGTCCACGGGTCAAATCGTAGAAACCCCGCGTCCCGGAACAAAGAACTCGAGCCACTCGCTTGTATCGACACTCGATTCCGCTAGACTACATTCCGACGGCCGCCCCCGAGCGGCATCGGCACTGCCGACCGTCGCACCCCTAGCTCAATTGGATAGAGCATCGGTCTACGGAACCGAAGGTTGCTGGTTCGAGCCCAGCGGGGTGTACTTGACAGCGTAATGGGTTACGACAAACCCTGACATGTCTGGCTTGCCGTGCTTTCGCCCCGGCATCCTACCTGTGGTACGTCCAACTCGCAGGCTGGCAGATCGCGGAGTGGTCGAGTTCGCCGTCGCGTCGGCGTTCCAGCCTATCCAACCGTGATGACATCCGGTCCAATCAATCCTTCGATCACCATCGTCAGTTTTCGTCGGGGCTGTAGCGGAAGCTGCATTGCGGCAGCGCCAACTGCAACTCCCGATAACCGGTCTCGGTGATTTCGGTTTGATTGATCCACAAATGCTGCAACCGCGGCATTTGGGCCAGGTGCGCCACGCCGGCGTCGGTGATGCAACAATAACTCAGATTGAGGCTTTTCAGGCGGCGTAGGGCCGTCAGATGAACCAGCCCGCCATCGGTGATTTGCGAGCGGTACAGATCGAGGTCTTCCAGGTGGGCCAGTCGCGCCACATGCGGCATTCCGGCATCAGTGACGCCCGTGTGGTTTAGCCGCAGCGTCAGCAAGTTCGTCATCCCCTGGAGCTCCTTCAAACCGTCTCCCTGCAAAGGAATGTCGCCCAGACGGAGTTCGCGCATCTTGTGCATGCCGGAGAGGAACCGCAGACCGTCCTCCGTGATTTCTGATTCGCCTAGAATCAATTGCTGCAACTGAGTCAGCCCCGCAAGATGCCGCAGCCCTGCGTTCGAGATCGAAGCGGAATTGGAAATATCGAGCAGCTTGATCTGCGGCATGTCGGACAGGAACGCCAGCTCCGTTTCATCGAAATCTCCGTAGAGCAATTCCAACACGATCGACAAATCGGGAAGTGAACGGAAATACGACAGGGGCCGCAGACTGGCCCGGCCGCAAACGCACAATTTTCGCAGCGAAGTCCATCGCCCCGCGACATCGGGGGGAAAACCCTGTAGTTGCTCCAGCCGCACGAACAACGCCGCCAGCCGCGGCAGATCGCACAAGGACTGCAAACCGTCGGATGTGACACCCGCATTCCGCAGGTCGAGGGCCGTCAAT
The DNA here is from genome assembly GCA_964504645.1 of uncultured Planctomycetaceae bacterium. Taxonomy (GTDB): domain Bacteria; phylum Planctomycetota; class Planctomycetia; order Planctomycetales; family Planctomycetaceae; genus CAZDGB01. The sequence goes on from CAZDGB010000197.1 coordinate 9,430, forward strand.
TGGGACAGTGGCGACAAGGCCTGCAGACTCTCGTCCGTCACGTCCTTGCCGATCAACTCCAGCCGGAAAGGAACTCGGCGGCCGGCGAACCGCGACATCTGCGGACTCAACGTGCGCAGCCCGTGGATACTCAGCGACTCCAACTGCTCGAGCGCGCTCAAATGCGGGAGGCCAGCCCCAGAAATTTTGTCTGACCAGAGTCCGAAACGGCGCAGCGATTTTAACCGGGCGACGCGCTCCAGTTGTAAGTCCGTCGCTCCCGCTCCGCACAGATTCAATTCCTGCAATTGAGGTAACGCCGCCAACAATTCCACATCCGCATCCGCGGCGAGTTCCAGCGTGAGTGATTCCAATCGCGTCAGGCCGCCCAATGCGCGCAGCCCGACATTGGTCGCACCCTGTTCCGTGGATTCGCCAAAGTGAAGCGTTTGCAGCGCACCGAGAGCGCGGACGGCCTTGCAGATTCGGTCGCATAGTTGCGGCTCATCCCGTGGATACGAGCATCGGATCGTCAGGTGTTCCAGACGCTGCAACGCAGCCAGGCCGCCGAATTCGGTGAATTCGCCCCCGAGTCGCACGGTGAGACGCCGGAGTTCCGGCAGCGCGGCGATCGCGAACAAGCCCTGCCCGTGAAACGACTCGCAACTCATCAATTCGAGCGATCGCAACGATCGCAATCGGCCCACATGCTCGAGACTCTCATCGGTGAACGCGCCGCCATTGAGTAACAGGGAGCGAAGTTGGCCTAGATGGGCGAGGCAATTCAGCGCGCCGGGCGACAACTGGCAGTTGACGAAGAGATGGAGATGGGCGATCTCATCCAGCAAGCCTTGCTCGGCCAGAAACTGGAAGACGCGCTCTTCGTCAACGGAAATGGAAAGCGTTTCAATCCAGGGTTGCTGCCGCCGCAGCCAGTCCGCAACTGCCTCCAATTCCTGCGTCACATCCTCCGATAACCGGACCTCGAACAGCCCGCGCTGTGGAATGGCCTCCACGCAGGGAGGCGGACCGGCGAACCATTCGCCGCCGTACGACTCCAGCAATGCGGCTTCGCGCCGATCGTTCTCATCGAGATCGAACTGGGTGAACTGCGCAATCCAATTCGGCAGGAACGTCGCTTCCAGCAGATCGTTGGCACATTGGATTCGAATCCATTCGCCGCGAGGATCTCCTTGATCTTCGAGGAATTGGGCCAATCGCTCGCGCAGCCGCATGTCGTCCGGCTGCCGCCGAATGTCCGCCAGGAACTTCAGTAAACGATCGTCCGGCGACATAGCGGCCTCTTGCATTTCGCATCAATGGCTCTGCAGAAACTTCGCCGCGAGTTCCGTCGCCGAGCCCACCTGGAAGCGCTCGTAGATGGCCTTGATGTGGTCGTTCGCCGTATGGAGCGTGATGCGGAGATGACCGGCGATTTGCTTGCGCGACTGGCCGTCCAACAGATGCAGCAGAACGGTTCGCTGACGGGCCGTCAGGCCGACGAATTTCTCGGCAGGGACCGCTTCGCTGATGCGCGGCTGCATCCAACTGACGGAACTCATCGCCAGTTGCAGCAGCCCGGCGTCTTCGGGCGAGAAGTCGGCCTCGCCGGGCGCGCGGCCCAACGTCGTGTGAAACCAGCAGTCGTTGCTGTAGTAGTTCACGCTGACCAGCATGTTGTCCATGCCGGTCGCATGCAGTTCGCGACGATAGTCCGTTTCGGCCGCCCACGCGTCGTCGGAATGGAGCATGGACCGCGTGACCGTGACATGCGTGCCGTCTCGCATGCGCTCCCGGATTGGAATCGAAAACAGCCGCACGCTGTCTGGTCCTAGCGATATCTGGATCGCTTTTTGCCAGCCTTCCGGCGACATGCCAAAACACAAGGCGGCAACCGGCGTGATCGCACTGTCGATCGGGTTGCCGCGTCCCCAGCCCCAGAATCCCGCCGTCGCGGAAACCTGCCGGCCCAGTCCCTCGATCAAGTCGTGGCGGCGCTGGGCGACGTCGTCGGTTCGATCCGTGATTTCCGTGACCAGACGCATGAGCATGCCGAGCCGTGAAATCGAAATCCGGTCATTCATCGGCAAACAAATCCGGTCGAAGCGGCACTAGAGAACGGATGACATGGATGAGAAGTGTTGGCCCATCGTATCGGCGCTCGTCGAGTTCTTCTACGCACGCTCCGGCGGAAATTTACCCGCCAATATCCCCAGAATTGGGGATGGCGTTTCTCGGGCCACGTCTTCATGGTGGGCTTCAAGGCATTTTATGGCTGCTTCCCTCCGGGCCGTTCATAACAATTTGGAGTCTGCCGATCATGCACTGTTCCTGGTTGCGAAGCATCGCCATTCTGATGGGACTGGCCTCCGTAGCTCATGCCGACTTCATCGTCGCCATCGGGGCGGGATCGGGAACCGACTTTATCGGAGTCGCGCCCACCAGCGGGTCGAACGGCCAGTTGATGTCTCGGGATTTTTCATCCCCCGCGCCGATAGCGCCCCCCTCGGCTTTCCCCCCGGGAACTCAAGTGAACAACGACGACTACACGGGAATCGGGGCGTCCAACCCCAATCAGGCGTTGTTCTCCCTGGATCTTTTCAACGAACAACCGGCACGGGTGAGCGTCACCGTGCAGCCGGCCACGTCGGTCCCTCCGCCGGGCGATCTGATCGGATCGGCAGAGTACTTTCTCGCGGTGACTGTCCGCAATTTGCTGGACGCCAACGGCAACGGTCCGGGGCTCTTCGGCTTATCCATCAACGAATTGACCGTCACGTTGATTCCCGGCACCAGTGGGGCGGCGTTCGACAACCCGAGAAATCCGGCGTATGGAGCAACCGGCCCGGGCAATCCGTTGCAGCCCTACTTTCCGATTTCATTTCCGGCTTCCAATACGATTCGCTTCGGCGGACCCAGCGGCGGCCTGTTGTCCGCGGGCGACTCGAACACGCTGTTCTTCTCGATCGATATTCCCGGGTCGTCGAGTATCAGTCCCCCGCGAGTCTTCACCCTGCAATTTGAGGCAACCGCCGTTCCTGAACCCGGCAGCCTGACGCTGGTCGGAATCGGAGCGCTCGGACTCGCCTCTGCGGCAATTCGTCGCCAGCGCCGGCACTCGGCGCGCCTGGCGGCTCAATGATCCCTACTTGATCAGCCGCAGCGCGACCGGGTAGCGGTACGGTTTGCCGTCGAAAGCCGTGATGCCGGCGATGATCGGGAAGATCACCTGCAGGATGGCCAGCGCGCTGGCGAGCGCCCCGATCATGGCAAAGCCGATGTAGACGCACATGAACGGAATCGACACGGCGAGCGACACGAGGTACGCGATGAGCACCGTGATCTGAAAGTTGAGCGCCTCTTTGCCGTGCTCGTTGACGAACGGCATCGTCTCTTTCTTCATCAGCCAGATGATGAGCGGCGCGAGCAAGTTCGCCAACCCGAACGCCACGAAGATCGGCAGCCCGGCAAAATGGCACGCCGCCGCGTAGAGCCGGTCCTCTTTCGGGATGGCGAGGCTGGAATCAAACGGCGCTTCCACAGACATGTCAGCCTTCCGATTTGCCGATCACCACCAACCGCAGCGGCACCTTTTGCTCCGCGGCGGTGGTCTCGAGAATCCAGAGTTCCTTCGCGGCCTCGTGCGAGAGTTTCGGCTCGGCCGTTTCCTCGGCGGGCGGCAAGAGCGAGTAGATCGCCGGATGATTCGAGCCGGTCGCTTTGGCGCTGCGCTTCATCAGCGCGGGGACTTTGACCGGTGCCGGGTCGGCATCGCTGTCGGCGGGGACAGCGAGCAAAAAGTCCGCCAGTTCGCTCGTGCCGACGTGGTTGCCGTCCTGCGGCTGCTGGCCGTAGCGCAGCGTGTAGAGTCCCGGCTTCACGTCGCGTTCGCGGAAATCGGAGAACGTGGCCGCATGGACCTGCAACAAGCCGACGAAGTGGCCCGCCGTCAACGGATACTTCGTCGATAGCGACGGCTTGAACTTCGGTTTGAGCGCCAGCGACTTCGCCAGCCAGACGGTGCACACGGGGCCATCCTTTCCGATGATCTCGTAACCGTTTGGATCGACGACAGCCGCGACTTTCTCGTTGTAGCCATCGGGCAGCTTGTCGACCGCCTTCAACGAATAGGTTTCCTCCGCCGCAGCGAACGACGACGCCAGACACAGACTGCCGATCAGCACGGACCAACGCATGGAATTCGCTCCGCAGAAAGGAATCTTAGGGAAAACTTGAAGCCCGGCGAAATTTTCCGGCCGGGCTTCGCGTCGTTTGGAGGACCCGGCGACGCCGTCGCCGGGCTTCTCAAGATCATTTGCGGAATGTGCCGAGGAAGGCGCTCCGCTTGCCGTTGGTGGTGAATTTCACGTCGAGGCCGTCGCCCGTGTAGCTCAGCGAGCGGGCGTAGGCGGGGCTGGCGTTGTCGATTTTCGTCAGCGGCTGATAGAAGATTTCCTCGTTGGTGCAGACGCAATCCCCCTTCTTGAGTTGCCGCGTCTCGATCTTGGCGACATCGCCGGCGCGGAAGACACCTTTGCCCGCGAGGTGATCGTTCTCCAGCGACATGGAGACGAGCTTCACTTCGCTGACGTCCCGCGTGAACTCCTCGGCGGCAGACTTCGCGAACTCGACGAGCGCGGTCTGTTGCTCCTCGGTGGCGTTTTCATCGATCAGGATCACCGAGCGGATATGACCGGCCTTCATCTTGAAGACGCCCGTATCGCCCATCGTCTTCTCGGAGTTGGCGACCACGGCGACGCTGAGCCCCGCGAGATCGACGCCGTTCCACTCACCCTCTTCCACGCGCCAGGCCATCACGGCCTCCTTCCCGGCGAGATCCATCTCCGCATTGGCGAAGCACGGCCCGGTGTAGACGTCGCAACTGCGGGCTTCGAGATATTCGCCCTGAATCTGAGCCGCCGCGCACGCTGTCGCCAGCGCGGCCCACGCCAAACAGGCATATTTTCCATTCATGATTTGTTCCTTCGGTTTCCGCCCGCTGAATTGAATCACCAC
>CAZDGB010000198.1:0-14226 GCA_964504645.1 uncultured Planctomycetaceae bacterium
TCCAACCAACCGGCACTCTCATAACGACTGGCACAACCAACGGGGGCAGGCCAGCAAGGCTTACATTTCTGGCACCGGATCGTAGAAATACGCCGATCCGTATGACGGTACGTGACATTACAGCGGTAGAATACATCTTCAACGAAATTAATCGTGTCCTTTTATCAACGTCGCCCGTTCGTATCCCGTGACGGGATTAACGCCAGGCTCTTCGCTGGACGGTAAGTTCGACATCGGCTCACGTCGTATCGGCGAGCAAATTCACGCATGCCGACAAGCCGCGTACCCTAGTCCGGTCTCGACAATTTCCACCAAACTGACGGAATGCCGACGATTCCAAAATGGTCCCTAGTCGGCTTGTGAGGATGAGTGATTTTCACAAGAATCTGAGCGCTCTGCGTGCTTTCCACCATTCCACCAAAACACCCCCCGTTCCACCGTAAGTCCAATAAAGTTGATTGAGAAAACTAAAGTTGCAATGTGATCCGAGTTTCTGTAACGTGTTGCGTAGAGCCAACTTTTACTTGTGAACTCTGGATTTCGGACCAGATTCGAGCCCTAGTCGGGGAGCTTTTACACAACCAGGTCGAACCATCGCGACCCACGGGTTGTCACGAAACGCCGAGAGAATTTTCTCCCGGCGTTTTTTCGTTTTTTTACGGCAAAGCCCGCCTTTTTGCCTGGAATCGGCGGCCTGTCAATGGTCGCTCGGGATGAGCGATTCCCAGTCCATATAACCGTCGTGAGTGAACGGGATTTCGCGGGGTTCGCCGAGGACTTTGAAGTTCGCTCCGTGTTGCTCGCCATCTGCCAAAGCGCCGGCTGAGACGACCACGTCCGCTAGTTTCAAGGTACTGTGGATCAATACGAGGTGGGGGCATTGCCGCACGGGACTGACCGCGAGCGCCGTCGCCAACGCCTCTCTGTCATTGGGCATTACGATCGGCATCCGCGCCTGACAGGGGGTGAGCGCGGTCAAACAGTTCAGTGCGGTCACTTCGGGATCGACTGCGGCGCGAAAGCGTTCGGTGATGAACTCGCACAGGCCCATGCCGATGGCGTTGCCGTGATTCCCCGGCGTGAGCGCGCTGCCGATGATGTTGAAGATTCGCGGCGTGCCGGGAACCCACGGCTGTCCCTGGACGGCGCCGTAGGGAGAACGCCCGATGGTCTTCGTATGCATCCCCTGGCCGCTGAGGTTCTTTCCCAACCAATGGCACCACAAAACGTCGATCTCACCGAACGGCAGTCTCGGCATCAGCGCCCGGGACTCGGCAAGATGCCGGGCTTCGGCCGCGAAGAATGCATCGATTGAGGCATCGCTGGCGGAGACGGGAGCACCAACCACAGCGGCAGTCTCATCGTAGGCGTTCTCGATGAGGCCCACTCCGCCGAGAATCTTGACTTCGCCGCCGCGGAGGATGCGCCGGGCTGAGGTTTCAATCGCCACACCCAGCGTCCTGCCATGCACGTGCTGGTGTTGGGCGAGTGCCTGTAGATGGCTCAGTCCCAGCGCCAGAATTTTCGCCCAGCCGCTTTCGAGACCAAAATGGCCCTTTGGCCGCGGCGTCTCCCACAAGATGTCGGTGTGTTCCTTGATGCGGTTGACCAGGATCACGCCGTCGCAGGAAAGTGCGGCGCGCCCGACGTGGACTTCGATGCCGTCGACCGTGTCGAGATGCGTCGTCTCGATATCGCCGATCACCTCAGCGGCGACGCATTCCGGATCGATGCCGCGATTTCGCGCCGTCTCCAGATTTCCCGCAGCCGTTCCTCCGCCGTGCGTGCCCATGGCCGTGAGAATCTTCGGGGTGGCCCCGAAAGAGCGGAGGGCTTCGGCCAAGTGGCGCAGCACCGGGCCGATATCGCGGATGCCCCGACTGGGAGCGGTCAGTCCAATCACTTTGCCTCGGACCAGCAGCGGGTCGGGGATCACCCGCGCCAAAGCTGTCACAGTGGCGACAGGCAAATTTTCCACGCGAGGGCGGTTGAAACGCTGACGGACCGGGATCACCGGCGGAATTGGACTGCGTGGAAGGCGCGACGTGTTCATGACGAAAGAACCGGTTCCGAAAGTTGGCTGCAGATCTCGCTGACAACCAGCGCATGATACCGTTTCTCGCGCGGGCGGCACATTTGCGACGCCGGAGTTCTACCGGACAATCGATCCGCCGCCGACGGCGCGCATCACACGCTGTAGACCTTGCCGAAACGCAAGCCGTTTCGGTGCAAAAAAAATCTGTCACGCCCCTGGAATTGAGATGCGGAGATCGCGGAGTTCTCAGTATGCTCAGGCGACGGGCCCATTCTCCACGCTCACGTCAGGGGACACATCATGTTCTCGCGCCTCAGCCTGATGAGTTGGCTCGTCTGTTGTGCCTTCGAAGCCGAGGCGGCGTCGAATGGCCGGATCGATGTCGATTCTGGTTCCTTGGCGATTCGGACCGAAAACGCTCAAGCGTGGAGCTTGCTGAGGTCCGGCGCCGATTTGCCGGCCGCCTGCGAATTTCGCGCGACGCCGGCAAGAACGGTCCGATGCGAAGTCCCCGGCGGAATGCTCATTCTCGCCGCGGAAGCGACAGGCGAGTGGAATTCCGAGCAGCGCCGATTCACACTGTCGCGCGGCCAGACGATTCTCCGCTTGGAGAAAGACGCCGTCCCGTTAGAGATCCGCTTTGGTGCGCAGGGCCGCGTCTGGAGAGTCGCCGCCGGCGCCGAAGTCGTCGTGCAACGCGACGGCTCGGACCAGCTTCACATCTTGCAGGGGAGCGCACTCTCCGCCGACGAGGCCGCGAAGACTCTGACGGCACCGATTTCTTTCGAATCTCAAGCCGAGGGGGGCGAACAGACGGTCGTTCCCGAGCACGTTGAAAGCTGGTCGAAGCAACTCCGGCGCTGGTCGCAGGCGGCGCAAGGCCCGGGGCAGTTGATCGCCAAGGATTCGCAGGACGGCAGTCCGGTGCGGCTGGAGATTGCCCGCTATCGCGCGAACGTGGTGATTCAGCCTCCGGTGGCCCTCGTCCAGATCGACCAGTCGTTTTACAACCCGCATCGGATGCAGCAGGAAGGGACGTTCGTCTTCAATCTTCCGGCCGGCGCATCGGTGAGCCGCTTCGCGATGTTCGTGACGCCCGGTCAACTCATCGAAGGGGAATTGATCGACCGCCGCGAGGCCGACCGGATTTACACCACGATCGTACGGAGCAAACGCGACCCGGCCATCCTCGAACAGATCGGCGACGATTTGTTCCGGATGCGCGTGTTTCCCATTTTCGCCGAGGACACGAAACGCATCCTGCTCGACTACACGGTCCCGCTCGCGGCCGACCACGGCCAGTATCGATTCGAGCTGCCGCTTCTGTCGGATTTGAAACCCCTGTGGGACTTCACCATCAAGGGAACGATCTTGCCGCCGGTCGACGTGCGGCACGTGTCGTCGGCCACGCATCCACAGTTGAAATTCGATGCGCTGTCTGATGGCCGCGTCACGTTCGGAATCTCCGAGGAGATGGTCCATCCGCCACGCAGCCTGCAGGTGCAATATCCAGTCGCCGAACAGCGGCAGCCGACGATTCGGGCCTATCACAGCGAGTCCGATCAGTCGCAGTATTTCGTCGCGACGATTCCTGCCGCTGAGAATCCCGATCGGGTCGCCGCGGGCGACAGCGCCGACGTGCTGATCGCCGTCGACACCTCCGGCAGCATGGGGAATCTCCAGAAATCCCGGCTGGCGGTGCGCACCATCGTGAACCAGTTGCGGCCTGAAGACCGCGTGCAGCTCGGCTGCGTCGATGTTGATTTCCGTCCGCTCACCGAAACCTGGCTGGCCCCGAACGACAAGGAAGTCCACGCGGCCTATCAGCAGCTCCAGCAGCAGTTCAGTCTGGGACAGAGTTCACTGAATCTCGGCCTGCAGAAGGCCGCCGCGCGCTTCCAGCATACGCCGCCGGAACGGCGCAAGCTGCTGGTTTACATCGGAGATGGCGCGGGGACCAGCGATGCGTCGACACCGTTCTGGCGCGACCTCGAAAATGTCACTCTTGGCATGGTGCGTGTCAGCGGCAAGCAGGGAGACGGCCGCTGGATGCGGGATGCCGTCCGCTCCGACGGCGGGCGATACTTCGATCTGGCGGCCTCGGCGACCGGATGGGAAGAATTGTTCTCCTGGACGCTCGCGGGTCTGCCGACGCCTCGCAGCAAGGTTCGCGTGGACGTCGAAGGAATTGCCGACGAGGACTTGATGGTCTCACCCGATTGGCCGCCGGGCCGCGATTTGCTGGTGATGGGCCGCAGCCGGTCGCCTGGGACAACAGCCAAGCTGAAGCTGGCGGGCGAGGGGCTTCCCGAGAAGATCTGGGAACTCGAACTGCCGAAAAACGGCAAGGACGACGCCGTGTTCACCGGCCGCTTGTGGGCGCAGCAAAAGCTCGACCTCAAGTTGAGCGATTACTACCGCTTGCCGGCGCCGAATCGTCGGCTCGTGCACGACGACGTTGTGGCGCTTTGCCAGAAATGGTCGCTGATGTCGCCGTTGACGGCGTTTCTAGTGCTGGAAAGCGAGGACGATTACCGTCGCTGGAACGTCAACCGGACGCTGCGGCAGCGGTACTGGTCTCCGCCGGAAGCGCTGCCGTTCGTCCCTGCGCCGGATTATGTCAAGTTGACGCGGCCTGTGCAGCCGGCCCCGCAACGTCGCCAACCCAGTCCTGTGCAGTCGGAGCGCTGGAAAGCCGAAGCGGTGGCGTGGGATCGCAAGTTTGTTGCCCAATCGCTGGCCAGCGCTCGCCAATCGCTGGAATCCGGAGACGTGCTGGCCGCACACTTGCATCTGGTCCGCGCCCGGGACCGTGCGCTGCAGTTCGAACCGCAAGCGTTCGAAGAGCTCTATGGCCAGGTGGCGCTGAAGTTGGAACGGGAGAACTCGCTGCAGCGGCTGGGTCTGGGACGCGCGGCCGTCGACCGCCAGTTGCCTCCTTTCTGGAGCTCACCTCCGCCGCTGATTCCGTTATTGGCACAGGGGGGCGTCGACGCCGACTACCTGGAACGAAATCCGCTGGCGTTAAAGCTCGCGCGGTCGATCGAATTGCCGGACCGTTGTTCCTTGAAGGATTTCGCCGCCGCCCTGCAAAAGGGGCTGGGCCTTCCTGTCTTGGTCCAGGAAGCGGAAATTGTCGGTGATGGCGGATCGGTCGATCAGTTCATCGAGACCTACGGCTTGGCCGGTATGTCAGCCTACAACATGATTCGGCACGCGTTGGAGCCGCTCGAACTCGATGTGGTAATTGACAAGCATTTGCTGCACATCACCACGTCCAACAAGGGCTGCGAAAAGCACTCGACGCGTCTCTACCCGGTGAACGATCTACTGCGAACGGATATTCTGCCGCCACCCACGCGATTGTCGAATCCGCTGCTCGACCGCGAGGAACTGACCCGGCGCAGAATTCGCTCTAAGTTGCAGCAACCGATCTCCGTCAATTTCACCAAGACTCCTCTCAAGCGAGCCCTCCGAGAAGTCGGCGAGCTGACGGGGTTGCCCTTCCGACTCCTGGAAAGCGAGATCGTCGCGGACGGCGGCAGCACGGACCAAGACGTGACGCTGCAATTGAACGATATGCCCGCCGATCTGGTGCTGCGCGAAATGCTGCATCCGCTGGAACTGGCGCACATTGTGAGCAGGGAGCTGCTAGCCGTCACCACTCTCACCAAAACGGGAGAACGGATGGAGACGCGGCTCTATTCCGCCGCTGGTCTGGTTGATGGCTTGACTCCCGAACCTGTCCGCAATCCACACGAATGGTGGAAAGGGGGTGGCATGGGCGGTGGCGGGTTCGGCATGGGCGGCGGTTTTGGCATGGGAGGAATGGGAGGCATGGGTGGCGGCGCATTTGGCGGCGGGATGGGAGGGGGCTCCTTCAACGGTCAATCGGGGGCGATTGGCGGCCGATCCAACTCCTCGCAGGAAGCCGGTCTGAGCGAAATTGAACCCTTTGGCGATACCGGGACTGAGGCGTCAGACGAGTCGTTGGACTCCATAGACTCCGGCGCATCCCACTCCGCGACCTGGCCCAGCTTTGCGGCGGGAGCCAACGAGGCGCTTAACATCGGACCGGGGATGAGTCTGCTGCAGCAAAACACGAGCGGCGAGTGGGAAAGCGATGAAGGCGTGGGGGGCAACATGACGTGGTTCCCGAATTCTCTTTCGCTGATTGTGCGTCAGACGCCGCGCGTGCATCAGGAACTCGCCGAATCATTCGCCCAGATGCGGCGGATGGCCGACCGCGACCCGGCGTCAAAGTTTCGCCGTCCGCGTCTGCGTTGGACCGGCGCAGAGGATGCCCCACGCAACTACAATGCCTTGATGTACGCCATCCAGCAGAATACATCGGGGGAATGGGAGAGCGAGGAAGGCTTCGGCGGAACGATGTCGCCCCACGCGGCGAGCCTGTCTCTCATGATCAAGCAGCCCGATCGCGTGCACACGGAGATCGAAGATCTCTTGGCCCGCTTGCGTCGCGCACGGTATGTCGCCGGCACGATTGCGACGCGCGATACGCTGACGGGCATCGACGACGAGATGTATTTCTTCGACCAGCCGGTCCTCACCAACTTGCCGCGGGACGTCGTCCTGCGCGTCACTCCGGCCGAAGAACGGCAAACGGCGCTCGACCGGCTCGCCGTACGAAAAGTCCCCGACGGAGTTCGCCAGCGCTGGCGCCGCACGGCAGCGGGCTCGGCCGCGCAAGAAGTGACGCTGGCCCGAATGGAGAACCGTTTGGACCTGGAATCGCCTGATCGGGTGCTGCGCGCTGAGGGTGTGCAGGCGGCGGTCGGGTATCCGCGGCTCGGCTTGGTGGAAGTGGATGCCTGGGGTGAGGCCGTGCGGCAACTGGCGGATGGCGCGTTTCCGTGGCTGCCGCATCGCAGCAACGCCGAGTTGGTCCAGTTGTTCGAAGTCGACGCGTCGGAGGAAACGCCTGAAGCGACGACGCTGCGATTGACGTTCCGCCAGTCGCGAGACGTCCAGATCCGCGCTGTCTTCGCCAAGGCGACGGGCCAACCCACGGCATGGACCGTTATCCAGGGCGACGACACGCTGTTGACGCTGCGCTGCGCCGACGGCCTCGTCACGGCGGTCGATGCGGAGGGGCGCGAGCTCGAACGTTGGGAGCGCCTGGCCGACGAACCCCTCGCGTCGCTCCCGTCGCTGGCGGACTTCGACGCCCGCTGGCTGGTCGTGCAGATTGCTGACAATCAGGATCCATTAAACGCGGCTCGAGAGGCGCTGCGCCAGAACGACTACGCCGCGGCCACGGCATCATTGCGGCAACTGCTCGCACGGAGTCCGGATCAGCCGCTGATCAATTTCCTGTTCGCCTGGAGTCGGGAGTTCGCAGGCCGCCTGAACGCAGACGATCTGCGGGAGCAACGCGCGGCGCTCGAAAAGGTCGTCCACTCCGACGCCGTTGATCTCGTGCGCTGGCTGAATGCCGCGTACTTCCCCACGCTCGGCGCCGAGGGACTGCTCGCTGTGATGGAAAGCGTGCCCGTCCCTGCACGCCAGCTCGCGGTGCTGGATCAGTTGAGCGAATTAGCGGCTGCGGCGCGCCGCTACCCGACGGCGCTTTCGGCGGCAGCGCGCGCGTTGGAACTCGATCCGCAAGGCCCCGGCGCGACGCCGCGCCGGCTGTTGCAGGTCGAACTATTGCTGCGGACTCACGACGCCGCGGCCGCACAACGCGCGGCGGAGGAAGCCCGTCAGCAGGGTCTGTCGGTTTCCGCCCAATGCGAACTGGGCGATTTGTTTTATCGCTTCGACCAGCCGGAGCTCGCGGCCCTCTGGTATCACGCCGTTCTTGAACGAGACGGCTTAGCGGAGGAAGAGCGGGCGCAGCTTCTCGCGCGGCAAGCGATCTGGCTGGCCGGCGAGGCGCGGTGGAACAAGTTGTTCGATGCGCTCGCATCTTTGCCGGACAAACATCCGCAGCAGCCCATCTATCTCGACACGATCATTCAAGAGACCGCCGCCCCGCAGACGGCGTTTGTAGAAAGTCTGGCCCGCAAGATCCGCCACGCGACCGCGCGCCGCAAGCTGCTGTTGCATGCCGCGGAAATCACGGACGATCCTCAGCGGTCGGCGCAGATCGCCTGGGATCTGTTCCAGCAGGGCGACTTGCCGACAAACCACCGGTTGTGGTTGCTGCAGCGTCTCCTCAACGCCGGCCGAGGGCAGGATGTCGTGACGCTATTGGAAGCTCGTCTGCGCGGCGGCGAAGCGCTCGATCTGCAAAGCCTGGAGCATTTGGCGGCCGCCTACCAGCAATCGGGCCGCCAAATCGAGGCGCATCGGGCGAAGACGCAAGACGCTGAATCGCCGGCACCTCCCGCGCCGCCACAGCCGCAACCTCAATCCCGACGATTTTGGAACCCGCTGCCAGGCAGCGGGTTCTTTTGACGGCGCTGAAACCGCTTTACGTACGAAGTTGCCGCCCCTAGTCGCGATGTGGACGTTTCGTCCGCGCGCTGGACCGGCGCGTTGGCAACTCGGCCGGCAACGGCGCACAATGGCGGCATGAACTATCTGGCGCATGCCGTTCGGTTTCTGGATCGGCCGTGGTTTGTGGCGGGGACCGCGGTCCCCGACTGGCTCTCGGCCGCCGATCGCCGGGTCCGTCTGCGGCCGAAGCTCGTCGCTCCGTGGCTCGTGCACGACGACGCGGATCTCGCCGAACTCGCGGCGGGCATCCAGCAGCATCTCGACGACGACGCCTGGTTTCATAGCTCGCGCGGCTTCGCGGAAGTGACGTCGGAGCTCGCCGCGATGTTCCGCGCCGCCGTCGGTTCCGGCGACGGATTCCGCTGCGGCTTCCTCGGCCACATCGTCACCGAAATGCTGATCGACGCCGTCCTCATCGACGAGCGTCCGGAGTGTCTCGACGACTATTACCGCGCGCTGGCCGCCGTTCAGCCGCATGTGGTCGAATCGACGATCAACCGCATGAGTCCCGTGCCGACCGACTCGCTGGCAAGCTTCATCTGGATGTTCCGGCATGCCCGCATCCTGGTCGATTATCAGGATTCCGAGAGGCTCTGGGTGCGCTTGAATCAGGTCCTGCGGCGAGTCAAACTGACGCCGCTACCCGACGCGGCCATTGCCGTACTGGACGATGGCCGTCGGCTGATCGATGCGCGATTGTCCGACCTGTTGCCCGCGGACCGGTTCCCCGGTTGGGTGCGTTCCTCGCCTGTGTTCTACAAGGAATAACCACCATGAAGTTCGGCATGAACATGCTCTTGTGGACGACCGACTGTGCCGAGGAGCATTTCCCCCTCTTCGAGAAGCTGAAGGCGATGGGCTACGACGGCGTCGAACTGCCGGTCTTCGACATGCAGCTCGAACGGTTTCAGCAGGTTGGCAAGAAGCTTGATAGTCTCAAGCTCGAACGGACGGCGGTCACCGTCTGCACCGATGCCGAGAATCCGATCTCACCCGACAAGGCGATTCGCGAGGCCGGCCTCGCTCGGCTGAAGAAAGCCATCGACATGTGCGCCGCCGCCGGCTGCACGCACCTGTGCGGGCCGATTCACTCGGCGATCGGCAGCTTCTCCGGCTCGACGCCGACGAAGGACGAATGGAACTGGGGGAAAGAGACGCTCTCCAAAGCCGGCGACTACGCGAAGCAGAACAACGTGACGCTCGTCGTCGAGTATCTCAACCGCTTCGAATGTTACTTCCTGACCTCGGCCGCGGACGACGCGAAGTTCTGCCGCGAGATCAATCATTCCCATGTGAAGATGATGTGGGACACATTCCACGCGAACATCGAGGAAAAGAACATCGCCGCGGCGATGCAATCGTGCTGGGACCAGGTCGTCCACGTCCACATTTCGGAGAACGACCGCTCAACGCCCGGCGAAGGCCACGTCGATTGGGACACGACCTGGCAGATGCTGAAGCAACTCCGCTACGACGGCTGGCTGGTGGTGGAAGCGTTCGGCCTGTCGCTGCCGGCGCTGGCCGCCGCGACGAAGATCTGGCGGCGGATGTTCCCGGACGAAACGTACCTCGCGGAACACGCGCTGGCGTTCATGAAACGCCGCATCGCGGGGTAACGATGCTGTAGCGACAAGCTGCCAGCTTGTCGCCTTGTTGTGCCATCCGCGCCGCGTCTGTGACAAAAGCCACAAGCAAGGCTGCTTGTGGCTACGGGCGGATCACTCCGCCATCTGCTTTCGCGACTTGCGCTGCTTGAGGTTCTCGACCCCGATGTGCAGTTCCTGCTTCGGGTGCTGCTTTTTCAATTGCGCGAACTGCTTCAGAATCGCCTGGTGCCGGTCGCGGTCGTAGGGGTGCGTGCGGAAGAACGTGGGCCAGGCCTCGGCGGCCTTCGGTTCCTTCGCTTTTTCCGCTTGGCGCTGAAAGAGCTTCGCCATTTCGCGGGGATCGTAGCCGGCACGAAACGCCCACTCGGCCCCGTCGCGGTCGGCGTCGCGCTCGTCCTCCGGACGGAACGGCCGCGACATCAGCTTGATCATCGCCGGACCGATCTGGAAGAACTTCTCCGGGTCGAAGCCCTGCGAGAACTGTTTCTCCATCAGCTTCATCCGCTTGAGCGGCAAAAGCTGATGCCCGCGATCCAGATGCGACAGTTCATGGCCGACGATCCCCGCCAGCGCGGCTTCGCTGCCCGCCGCGTCGAGCAACCCGTCGAAGAAAATCAGCGTGCCGCCGGGACACGACCGGGCATCGACCCGCGACGATTGGGCGACCAGCACGCGGACTTCGCGGTATCGCTCCTGGTTTTTCATGAACGGCTGCAACGTCGCGACGAGGCTTTCGAGATACTCGACGTCGCGGCCCTTGGAGACGACCTTGACGCCTTCCGCTTTCCACTGCTTCAGCCCGGCTTCGAGAATTTGCTCGCCGAACCTCTTTTCGTCCTGCGGTGAAATCTCGATCTTTCGCAACGCCTCGCGATCGGCGGCGGAGTCCTCGCCGAAGAACTGCTCGAACATCTTCTCCGGGTTCGAGAACGGGATCGTATCGAACTGCGCACCAACGGGTCGCGCCAGTCCGAGCGAGAGCAGGCCGCACAAAAGCCAGCGGAGTCGAAACGGAATAGAGGCCTCTCTCGCAAAGACGCAACGTCGCAAAGGATCGCAAAGAGAAAGCATGGTGATCTCTGCTTGGCGAACTTCGCGTCTCTGCGTCTTTACGGGAGACGGTTTTAATTCACCGCGGCGGTTCGAGCGTGATCTTCAGCGTGACTTCTTTCCCTTCGCGGATGACGACGAAATCCACGCTGTCGCCGGCTTGGAACTTCCGCAAGGCGAGGTCGAAATCGTCGAGGCCGGTGACTTTGTGCGGGCCGATCTTTACGATGCGGTCGCCCCCTTTCATGCCTCCTTTATCCGCCGGGCTGCCTCCCGCCGCGCCGCTGATGGAGTATCCCGACTCTTCGCTGCTGAAATCGGGGATCGTGCCGACGTAGGGTCGGTTGCCGGAGCGCCCCACCTGGGCTGTTCCCTTGACTTCGATGTAATCCGGCCGGTCCGGGTTAGCGGCGGTTTGCAGGACCATCGCCTGCAGGAAATCGACCACGCGGCGGATGCCGTCGATATTCAGTTTGTCCCAGTCGTCCGACGGCCGGTGATAATCCGGGTGATTTCCCGTGAAATAATGTAGCACCGGAATCTTCTTGCCGTAGAACGACGAGTGATCGCTCGGCCCGAAACCTTCCGGCTTGAATGTCAGTTCGAACTTGCGGTCGGCGTTCAATTCCTTGAGTTCTTTTTCCCAGCGCGAGCTGGTGCCGGTGCCGAAGACGATCAGCTTATCTTCATTCAGCCGTCCGACCATGTCCATGTTGAACATGGCGACCGTCTTGTCGAGCGGAAAGAGCGGGTCTTTGACGTACTTCGCCGAGCCGAGCAGGCCGAGTTCTTCGCCGGTGAACGCGATAAACACCAGCCGCCGCGCGGGTTTTTCTTTCCGCGCGCCGAGTTGCCGGGCGAGTTCCAGCAGCGCGACGGTGCCGGAGGCGTTGTCGTCGGCCCCGTTGTGGACGTCGTTCGATCCCGGCGCGAGTGAACCGGCGCCGCCGCGGCCGACATGATCGTAATGAGCGCCGATCACGATATTCTCGTCTGCGAGCGGGCCTTCTCCTTCGATCGTGCCAATGACGTTAAACACGTCGCTGCGGACGCGTTCCACGTTGATCGCCCCGCGGGCTTTCCAACCGGTGAGCGGCAGGCTCCGCGGCTTCAAATCGGCATCGATGGCCGCTTCCAGTTCTGCCAGCGTCTGATTGGTCGCCGGTTTGAGGATTTGGTCCAACATGGCCTGGGTGACATGCACCGCCGGCGTGGTCGTCTTGGCTTCGCCCGGTCCCGCGTAACCGAACGGCATCAAGGCATCGTCTTTCGGATTTTCCGCGGCGGCGACGAGCGTCTTCCGGCGATTGACGGCTTCCGTCAGCTTATTCTTTGCTTCGGTGAGTTTCTCGGTGTCGTTGGTTTCGATCGCGGTGAAGGCTTCCGCTGCATCGATCACCGCCTGGCCGGCTTTCTCAATGGCGGCCTTGCGGTCCTGCGCCGCCTTGCGGCTGGCGTAGGGGTCATTCACGAAGATCACCGCCGCCGCGCCGCGGCTGGCCGCGTTCTGCAATTTAGTGCGCAGCTCGGCGTGCCGCGAGATGCCGTGCCCGCCGCCGAACGGATTCTTGTCGTTCGCCTGCTGCGGATTGCGGCGCAGGATCACGAGAACTTTCCCGGCGACGTCGAGGCCGGCGAAGTCGTCGTACTGAATGTCCGGCGCGTCGATGCCGTAGCCGCAGAACACGAGATCGGCGTCGATCACCCCCGAGCCGCCAAACGCGCAGACTTCGAAATCCTGGTTCATCTGCAATTCGAATTGCTGGCCGTTCGGGCCGACGAGTTGCAGATTGTTCGGCATCCCGAGTTTGGCCGACGTGATCAGATCGAACTTCTGAAACGGCTGGCCGTCGACGGTTTGAACGTTCAGACCGGCTTTCACGAATTCATCGCGGATGTATTTGGACGCCGCCACGAGCCCTTCGGTGCCGACTCCGCGGCCTTCCAGATCATCCGCGGCTAGGAACTTCGCATCGGTCAGGATGCGGGCGTTGGTGTCGTCGATCATGTCGCCGCGAAGTCCGCCGATCAGGCCGCAAACGACGACCAGTCCGCACGCCGCACGAATTCCCTGTCGCATCACGAATGGCTCCTTGGTGTTGCTGATGGAGAGACTTACGCAATTCTACGGGCAACCGGCGGGAACTCGTAGCGCCAATCGGCGAAAAAGTGGCGCAAGCCGTTCGACTGCGGCTTTGGAGAAAATGAATAAATCCGTGCAGGCGAGCCACCTGCACTACGGTTTGATGACGCTTTCGTTGTGGAATTTCCCCGACATGGCAACTATCATAGATTGACCGCCCGCAACTGACCTGCCCATACGTCCTCTCTGACGAAAGACCCTGACTGTGAGCAACTTGGATCAATCGGTCGCCAAAGCCAAGGAGCAGCTTGACGCCCACACCCGCGAAAACGTCAAGTGGCACTTCAGCCCGGAAACCGGCAGTCCGTACTGGCTCGAAAAAGCGAAGTCGTTCAAGTTCAATCCGCTCAAAGACGTCAACACGTTCGAAGACCTGAAGAAATTTCCCCTCTTTGAAGACGACGAACTCCGTGGCGGACCGCTGCAGCGCTGGATTCCGAAAGGCCTCGCCGGCAAGCCGACCTACGTCTTTGAAACCGGCGGCACGACCGGCATCCCGAAATCCCGCGTGGTCATCGAAGATCACTGGATCGACTACGAGCTCTTTAGCGACACGCTCGACGACAAGTATTTTCCGAAGGGTTCGAACTGGCTGATGCTCGGCCCGTCCGGTCCGCGTCGCTTGCGGCTCGCCGTCGAACACTTGGCCCAGCATCGAGGCGGCATCTGCTTCTGCGTCGACCTCGACCCCCGCTGGGTGATCAAGCTGCTGAAAGCCGGCAAGGTGCAGGAGGCCGAAGCGTACAAGGATCACGTCATCGATCAGGTGATGATGATCCTGTCTGCCGGGCACGACATCAAGTGCGCCTTCATGACGCCGAAGCTGCTGGAAGCACTGGCCATGCGGCTCATCAAGGAAGGCTCCAGCATCGCCGAGACCGGCATCACCGGCATCTTCGGCGGCGGCACCGAGTTCTCGCCGCAATGGT
>CAZDGB010000199.1:0-14223 GCA_964504645.1 uncultured Planctomycetaceae bacterium
AAGCCGCACGACGGCCTCGGCTACGGCCCGGAACTGTTGCAGCACCTGCACGGCTCGACAGGAATCGCCGGCATCGTCTACTACGCCGCGACCCATTTCCCGCAGGAGTATCACGACAATCTCTTCATCGGCAACCCGGTGACAGGCCGCATCAACCGCGACACGCTGGAAGTGAAGGGGGCGACGTACAAGGCCATCGAGCAGCCCGATTTTCTCTCCTGCGACGATCCATGGTTTCGGCCGGTCGATATCCAACTTGCGCCCGACGGCTCACTCTACATTGCCGACTTCTACAACAAGATCATCGGCCACTACGAAGTCGACCTGCGCCACCCCGGCCGCGACCGCGAACGCGGCCGCATCTGGCGCATCAGCTACGTCGGGACGGATGCCGCTAAGCCGGTGCAAGCGCCGCGGATACCGGATTTGACGAAGGCGAGCGTGGATGAGTTGATCAAGCTGCTTGGCCACGACCACCTGCCGGTGCGTGTGCAGGCGACGCATCAGTTGGTGGAACGGATCGGCGTGAAATGCCTGCGCGACGTGCGGGCGGTCGCGAACAATCCGCGATTCCCGCCGATGCAGCGGGTGCATGCCCTGTGGGTGCTGGCCCGGCTGGGAGATGAAACGATCGTCTCTCTGCTCAAAGATCACGACGACCTAGTACGCATCCACGCCATCAAGGCGTGCAGTCGGCTGCCATCCGTCGTCGCGAACAACCAGGTCGCGCGAAATCTGTTGGCGGATATTGTTGTGAAGGAGTCTGGCTTGGTTTGCAAAGCGGCTGTGGAGGTACTCGGCGATCATCCGCGCATCGACTTCCTCAGCCCCTTGTTACAGAAGTGGGAATCGACGCCTGCGGATGACACGATGTTGATCCACGCCATCAAGATCGCCTTGAAGCATATCGTGCTGCAGCAGGACCCGAACTTTCACACTAAGATTGAGGACCAGAAGCTACGGATCATCGATGTGCAGCACCTTGCCGAAGTCTGCCTGGCCGTGCCGCGACCGGATAGCACAATTCTGATTCTGTATGCCGGCAGCATTCAGCCCTGGTCCGACGCCAAAGCCGCAGAGTTCGCCTATCACACGGCACGCTATCTTCCCGACGACGACTTACCGAAGCTGCTCGCCCTTTCCGATTCTCTGCGGAAGAAACCCGCCCCGGTTCAGAAGGACATTCTCCGTTCCTTCCAGCGCGGCTACGGCGAGCGCGGCCAACCGCTGCCCGAAGAAACCGTCGCCTGGGCAAATGATCTCGCGAAGCAGTTGTTTGCCGCTGACGATCAAGAGCAGCGGCGGATCGGCCTGGAAGTCGCTCGCGAACTGCGGTTGGCGTCCGTCGTGAACGAGTTGCCGACCTGGCTCGCCACGGAAGCAAAGTATCCCGATCTGAAGCCCGCTGTGCTCGATACGCTCGGCGTCGTCGGCTATCCGAAGTTCGTCGCGCTGTGCTCGGAAATTCTCGCGCGGCCGAACGAACCGCTCAACGTGCAGCATCACGCGGCCCAGCACCTCGGCGGACGCAACGACGACATCGGACGTAAGGCGCTCCTCGCGGCATTCAAGACCGCGTCGCAGAATCTGGCCATTGGCTTGGCTCGCGGGTTGGCCCTCGGCAAAGACGGCGCTGAAGCGCTCCTTGCCGCCGCCGAGAAAGGCCAGGCATCGCCGCGGTTGCTCAAAGACCCGACGGTCGAGCAACGGCTGCGCGCCGGCAAACCGGAAAATCTCGACGAACGATTGCAGAAGCTTTTCGAGAATCTCCCGCCCGAAGACGATCGCTTGAAACAATTGCAGACCGCGCGGCTGGAGAGCTTCCGCCAGACGCCCGGCAAGTCGGACGCCGGCGCGAAAGTCTTCGAGAAGAACTGCGCCGCCTGCCATCGTCTCGCCGGGAAAGGGGCGAAGATCGGCCCCGACCTCGACGGCATCGGCGTCCGCGGCCTCGAACGCCTGCTGGAAGACACGCTCGACCCGAACCGCAACGTTGACGGCGCGTTCCGCGCCACGGTGATCAACACCACCGAAGGCAAAGTGCTGACCGGCCTCGTCCTCCGCGAAGAGGGAGACATCGTTGTCTTCGCCGACGACCAGGGAAAAGAACTCCGCCTAAAAGCCGGCGAGATCGACGAACGCAAGCAGACGCCGCTGTCCCCGATGCCGGCAAACATCGCGGAGAAGATCACGGAGGGGGAGTATTATGATTTGCTACAATTTCTGTTGGAGCAGAAGGCTGCGCCGCAGACCGCGGAGAAATGACCATTTCGTATGGCGACTCTTTCAGGGTGCAAGTCGTGAACCTTTTGCGTTCCCATATCATGACGTTTGCCGTATGCACAGGTCTGGCCACGACGTGCGAGGTTGGCTGGGCGTTTCCTGCCGCGCCGTTGCCGCTACATAAAATATGGTCGTTGGCGGAGTCGGTCATTTACGCCGATGTCGTTTCCGTTTCCCGGAAGACGAATCGCGCCAGCTTGTCGGTGGCGAAGGTTCTCAAAACCGACAAGGAGGCTTTGCCGGAGACCATCAGCGTTTTTGAACGGATGATTTTTTGTCCCGGACACCATCAATTTCAGGCCAATGAACGAGTCTTGATCTTCCTCACGTTCGACCAGGAAGAGTTGATGTATACGCCCGCCGCATGGTCAGCGGTCTTTCCCATAGAAGCGGATGAATTCCGCAAATTCTCGGCCTTCCTGGGCAAGTTGCCGGCAATCCTTGACGAGAAAGATCCGTCCACGCAGCATCAGCGCCTGCTGGCGTGGTACTTTGAGGGCGCCAAAGATTCCAGCACGCGTATTGAAGGACTGCGCGGGTTGCGATGGCTGGAAGTCGATCCTGAGCATCCGAATCTGAAATTGGCCGACAGGCAGAAAGACGACTTGGTGCGAATTCTCGTCGCCGAAGATCCTCCGCAGGAGTCGGCGGAAGAACTGGTTCTTTTCCTCCTGTCCCACGCCAGCGACGATCTCGATGCCTATCTCCATCGCAGCCTTTCGCATTGCAACGATCTCGACTGGGCGCCGGTCACGCGCTTGGCAGTCCAGTATCTGCCTGAACGGCGAAGCGTTCAGTTGACTGACGATCTACGGCAACGCGTCGATGCCTATTTCAAAAGCGAACAGCAACAACACGTCGAGGGACTGGACCTCAATCCTGAAGCTCAGAAGAACTTTCAACGCAGCCTGCTGGTCGACTGGGGCTGGATCTGCTGCGATGTCTCGCAGCAATGCCGGAAGAAGTGATGGACCGAGTTACTCGAAGAGAACCTCGGTCGATCCGACGGAGAAATGATCATGTCCACCGCGAAGACGCCTGACCTGGATTGGGATGAGTTTGTCGTCCCGCCGCCGCAGCCCATGACCGAAGAGGAGTTCGACAACTGGCATGACGAACTGCTGCGCGGCGAATGGGTCGATGGAAAGGTGGAGTTCATGGCCCCGGCGAATACCGAGCATTGCGAGATCCAGAACCTGCTCTTGTTCCTGCTGCACGGATTCGTAGAACGTCATAAACTGGGTCGTGTGTGGGGCCCGGAAATGGCTGTGAAGCTCCCCAAGATGCGACGGCGTCGGGTGCCGGATGTCGTCTTCCTGCAGGAGGACCGGCGGCATCTCGTGGAAAAGACTTATCTCAATGGAGCGCCGGATTTGGTCATGGAAGTCGTTTCTCCCGATAGCGGAGCACGCGATTGGCGGAAGAAGTATCAAGAGTACGAACGCGCCGGGGTTCGCGAATACTGGATCATTGATCCGGGATCCCAAGTGCTTGAAGCCTATCAATTGTCATCGGAAGGCGCTTACGAACAGATCCCCTTTCAGAATGACCGCATCGCCTCGGCAGTCGTGCCGGGTTTCTTTGTGAAGGGGACTTGGCTGTGGGAATTGCCGAAACCGGATCTCTTCGATCTGTTTCGTGAGTTGAAGGTTTTGGACTGATCCGATTTCTCGCGAAAGCCGCCGGTATGCCCGCACACGCTGAGTCCGCCTCCCAAACCCTCTTCGTCCAGGAATTCACCGACGCCGTCCTCGACCCGGCGCGGCCGATGCTTGGGCCGGTCGCCGACGGCGGGCGGATTGTGGCGAATACGGCGCCCGGATGCTGGGGGCCGATGATCACGCCGGAGCTGCGCGGCGGGCATGAAGTCACGAAGCCGGTCGCCGTCGCCGGGGCGGAGATCGGCGATGCGATCGTCATCCGCATCCAGTCGATCGAAGTCACGTCGCTAGCCACGGCGTCGGGAACCGATCGGGCGCTCGAGGGCCGGTTTCTCGGCGACCCATTTGTCGCGGGAAAGTGCCCGCAGTGCGGCACGCTGAATCCGAAAACGAAAATCGAAGGGATCGGCCCGAAAGCGATCCGCTGCGTGAACTGTGGCGCCGACGCCAGCCCGTTCGAGATCAGCCACGGATTCACGATCGCGTTCGACGCCCAGCGCACCGTCGGCGTCACCGTCCCGCAAGCCGCCGCCGAGAAGTTCGCCCACCACGCTGGCGAGTTCGCAGCCCTTCCAAAGAACTCGATTCAGAATCCGATTCTCACGTTCGCTCCGCACGATCTCGTCGGCGCGATGGCCCGGCTGCGGCCGTTTCTGGGACAACTCGGCACCACGCCGGCCATCGCCATGCCCGATTCCCACAATGCGGGCGATTTTGGGTCGTTTCTTATCGGCGCGCCGCACCAGTTCGGCATCACGGCCGAGCAACTCGAAAAACGGACCGATGGCCACATGGACATCGACGCCGTGCGGGCCGGGGCGACGCTGATCTGCCCGGTCAAAGTCCCCGGCGGTGGCGTCTACATCGGCGACATGCACGCGCTGCAAGGCGACGGTGAAATCGCCGGCCACACCTGCGACGTCGCCGGCCTCGTCACACTGCAGGTGAGCGTCCTCAAAGGATTGAAAATCGACGGGCCGATTCTATTCCCCGTGCTGGACGACCTGCCGTACCTCGCCCGCCCGTTCACCGCGGAGGAGCGATCCCGGGCCGAACGACTGTCGCAGCAGTTCGCCGGATTGAAACTCGAAGAGACGTTGCCGATCTCGATCATCGGCACGGGGGCGAATCTAAATTTCGCCACCGACAACGGCCTGCGCCGCGCGGCCAAGCTGCTCGACATGCCGGTCGATGAAGTCCGCAACCGCGCGACGATCGCCGGAGCGATCGAAATCGGCCGCCATCCGGGCGTCGTGCAGGTGACGTTCCACGCCCCCACGGAAAAGCTGCGCGCCCGCGGCCTGCTCGAACTCGCCCGGCAGCAATACGGGGCGTAACCGTCATTTCACCACACCTGGAGGCCTCATTGTGAAAGTTCGATTCCCTCAGTCTGCCATCAGAGGACTGTTGGCTCTGGCCATGCTCGGCTCGACCGCGGTCTGGGCCTGCACGGGCATCACGATCAAGCCCAAAGACGGATCGGTCATTTTCGCCCGGACGCTCGAGTTCGCGGCGGACCTCAAATCGAACGTCATTATCGTTCCCCGGGGAAAGGAATACGTCGGTACGGCGCCGGGCAACCAACCGGGCCTGCGCTGGAAAACCAAGTACGGCGCCGTGGGAGCGAATGCCTTTGACATGCCGGTGGTCATCGATGGACTGAACGACCAAGGGCTTTCGGTGGGCCTGTTCTACTTTCCGGGCTTTGCCAAGTATCAGCAGGTCAAGGCCGGAGATTTCAACAAGTCGCTGGCGCCGTGGGAGCTGGGCTCCTTCCTGCTCGGCACATGCGCGGACGTGAAAGAAGCCGTCGCCGCCGCGAACAGCGTGCTGGTGGGGCCCGTCGTGCAGAAGGACATGGGCTTCGTGCCGCCGGCGCATTACATCGTCACGGATGCCGACGGCAACAGCGCGGTTCTCGAATACGTCAACGGCGAACTCAAGGTTCACGCCAACCCGCTCGGCGTGATGGCGAATGCGCCGACGTTCGACTGGCACATGACCAACCTCAGCAACTACGTCACGTTATCCCGGAAGAACATCGAGCGCATCGATCTCGCCGGCAAGGAGATCCAAGGGTTGGGCCAGGGAAGCGGGATGCTGGGCCTGCCCGGCGATTTCACGCCGCCGTCCCGGTTCGTGCGGGCCGTGGCCTATTCCAAGACGGCCGTCCCTGTGGCGTCGGCGAAAGACGGCGTGCTGCAGGCCTTTCACATCCTGAACCAATTCGACATTCCCAAAGGAGCGGCCCAGGGAATCGAGCACGGCGAGGAAGTCTACGACTACACGCTGTGGACGAGCGCCGCCGATCTGAAAAACCTGCGGTACTACTTCCGCACCTTCGACAACAGCCGCATTCGCCTGGTCGACATGAAGTCCGTGGACCTCGACGCCCCAGAGATCAAAACCATCTCGATGCAAGGCGAGGAGCAGATCGAAGACGTCTCGGCACAGGCCAAGTAGCGTGCCCGAAGCGAAAAGGGCAGAGCGGCGCTGACGTTCTGAAATATCCCCGGCAAGATTCGAACTTGCAACCTTCGGCTTCGGAGATTGAATTGCGGAAATTTTCGAACTTTGGGTTCTCCAAGGACTTGCGACACAACCCTTTTATCGCTCAATGAGTTCGGTCATTAAAAAGCATCGAGACCATCGCTCAGCATCGCCGAACTCGATGGTTTAGAAGGTACATTCTTGTGAATTCACAAGTTAGAGACGGGTTTTTTCAGCAACCTTTTTCCTCGATTTTCCGATGGCTGCAACACCGTAGAACGAGAGTGGTCGAGGCAAACTTTGAGGGGCATTTCTCACCCGCCACCCCACCTGAGTCCACCGATGTCGGTGGTGATGCCTGGTCGATTCCAAATTCGAGACGAAAACCGTTGTGACCAAAACTTGTCTGTGCTCACACCCAAATCACCCGACCTTCTATGTCAAACGACCCAGCTCTTGAGCCAAGCGAGCTACAGTCTCCCAATCACTGCATTGACGGGCCTGATCAAGCCGCTCCAAAACATGATCGGTCGGTTTCGTTTTCCAGCCGTAACGATCTGCCACTTCCGCCGACAAGCTGTTTCTGATTCGCTGGAAGGTGCGGTTGCTGCGGTGACGGAATTCTTCGTCAGCGACTCTCGCATAACTGGTCATCATCACCGCCGGTGAGACGCTGGCATCCTGAGCGACAGATTTTTCAAAGTGTTCGCCAGAGAAGGCATATTGCAGCGTCGTCTTGCGAAAGACGTGCAGGTAGGCCGCTCCATTTTTCTGAGTGTCCGACCAATTTTTGATTTGGTGGTACATCCAGTCGCCGATATTGTGGGGCACAAAATCGGATCGCACCCGTCGAGCCGCAGAGTTATCCCCCGCCTGAAGATGAAAGTTCTGCAACTGTTGGGGAAAGCACCCGAAGACGAATTCACTATTCGTCCGCAGCTTCTCCAATTCGTCTCGAAGACTCTCGGGGATTCGAAACCATTTCATTACACCCCATTTTCCCGTCGATTGAAAATGGTACTCTGATCCGACCTTTCGCTCGTCGCTCCAGCGGAGACTGCTGACTTCCAGTCGCCTCGCCCACGACCACATCATCACCTTGAAAAATGCTGGAGCAAACGTAAGGCCGGTCCACTGATTGTCCAAATAGTCGAGCAGGGACACCAATTCGTTCTGGTCGAACTGTCGAATCGGTTTTTCGAATCCCTGTATCCACGTGAAATGTCGCCAGGGATTCTCAGTGAGGAGTTTGGCTTCTGGGACGACTCCTCGGACGCACTTTTTTCCGGAATTGCGACAGACTCGCTCGAACGCAGCCTGTAAAGCGACGGACCATTTGACGACCGTGTTGGCAGAGAGCTTTGGGACGGCCTTCATTTTTTCACGCCGCCGTTTCGACCTCTTGTTGTTCGCATACGGGACTCGCCAGTTTTTCGGAAGCTCAAGTGCCTTCCTCTGGAATCGCTCACAATCGTCCGGAGTGGCGAGCGTAATAGGCGACAGCCCGCTCATCTGCCGGAAGGCAGTGATCGCACCCAAACACTCTCGCAACGACTTTTCGGATCGAACCTGGGCGTTGGCATCCGTCTTCTTTGCAAAATGCCGTTTCTGGATTTCGATGAACTCGTCGTCGCTCAGTCTAGTGTCAGAGACAGTCTTCTTCTTGCCGCCGTTTTGAAGCATGTCATTCACAACTTTGACCGCTTCGCCAAAGTCGGTCTGCTCGGTGCTCTTGCTGGCGACGAGACCAGTCCAATAGGCATACCACGATGTCCGAGAACCATTCGGTGGAGTGAGCGTCACCTTGATCGGACTGCCGTCCACGACGGCGGTGATTTTCTGCTTTCGGAGGATGATTTTACGGCCCACGTTTGTCCCTTCTTGGGATTTTGGTTGATCAAATCCGTACATCGTTCGGGGGCAGTCAAGGGGTCAGCGGTTTTTCAGCCATTGATCCACTTTGATGCGATAGAATTTCCAAGCCTTGCCGTTCCCGGTTCCAGGGACGGATATCGTCTTGGGGATCATCCCGTTGCGGACCTGTTGCCTGATCCAGACGGGTGAGCACGCCAAGTTTCTGGCGAGATATTCGATTCCGACGATTACATCTTGCTCAGGACCGATCTGATCACTTTCTCGTGAACCGTTTTGGTAAGCGACTTAAGCACAGAGCACGCCTGCTTCGTCTGGAATAAATGGTTGATGTCGTCCAGCACGATTGGACTATTGTCTGCATCGAAGACATCACAGTACAACTCCATGAGAGTTACGTGAGTGTCGATGAAGACACAATTCGTACCGCTCACGTCAGCCTCAGCTTGTTTGGACTTGCCGACACCGGGTGGACCGATGAGAAGCAGAAATCTGAAACCTCCTTTAGCGAATGCGACGGTATATTTGGCCAGCTCCTCATAGGTTGTGATCAAATCAAAGCCTGGAGGCACGACGAATCCACCAGTTGCATTCCGAGTGCGTAGGGGGGATTGTGGTCGTTGAATCCCATTGATTTCAATTCGGGGAGCGAAGAATAGGAAAACAATGATTCTAGCCGGAATCTAGTTCACATTCTCGAAACCAGAGGTATCATGCTCCTATCGCCAAATTCAATGTGCGGATGGCGCTGACCACAGTGTGTAATGTTATTCATGGTAACGGTGGTTCTCTAACTTGAGGAGTTCTGTGATGAAAGCGTTGATTCCTTTTGAAGTAATTGAAAAGTTTGAGGCCAGAGAAGCATTGGAGTCGTGGTTGGGTGGTGGCACGTATACAGCGGATGACTACTGCCTCGTCATTGGTCGCAACGGCTGGAGCGAATATCCATCGGAGTGGCTAAAACTTCGGCCTAAGGACGAGACGATCAAGACTGCCCTCTGGATAATTCCTGGCGGAGATTGGGATGCGGGCGGTGCGTATGCCGAGATCGCTGAGACAGATGGAGCTGAAGCGGCCGTTGAATGCCTTATTGACGTAATCGTCGAACAAATAATGAGAGGCGAATTCAACGCCACGGATGGTATCAGGAACGTGTACGTTGAATCACTGGATGACGAATGGGCGGAGTTGGAAATGACGGACGAAGAATGGTCGATCTGGCGTGAGTCCGTTGAAGATGAATTGGCTGAGCAGATTTCTCGGGAATATCCTGATGCGATTGTCAATGTATGCACTGAAACGGAAATGCGTGAAGAGTATGGGGTGACGAAAGGTATTAAGAGGCGGGGAGTCTTCCCGGATATCGACTTGTATATTCCCTGTGACATCCGGCAGACCGCACGTCACAGTGACGCTTACTGTGCGGCTGCGGGACACGCTGATGAAGCGATCTTGCGTGCTCGTCAAAGTGAGTGATCTGGGTTGAGGGGTTAGGGAAGGGCATCAGCGACAGTGCTTCCTTGTCTCGCTTTCACCCCGCAAGTGCGGGGTTTCTTTTTTTTTTACACCGAAATAAGTCTGTATTCTCATTCATTTCAACAATGTGCTGAGAGAAACAACGATCTGAAGACGACGTTTTCTAAGTCCACGGAAAACTTTGGAGATGAGGCCAACTTGACGCTCAGGTGGATCACTCCGTCAAAGCCTCCACCGCCTCGATAATTTCCCAATTGATGAGTCGAAGAAGCTGCGGCAGGTCTGTGGAAAGTTGATGAATTCTTTTTCGCTTTCGATGCAATCGGGTCGTGATCTTTGCCACCAACGATCCGGTGACGCCGCATTCCTCCAAACTGTCTCTGGATGTGAAGTGCATGATAACAGGGCGGATGCAAGTCTTATTGCGATTCCCAAACAGCCACCAGTCCCGAAGAGATGGCTTGCCCCCAATGACAAAGTATCCGGCACGGCAAGAAGATCGTGGAGCCAACTGGAGTCTGGACTTCATCATGTCTGCGTAGCCAGGTTCGCCATAGGAATCCAGAATTTGAAAGGCCAGTGCCGGAAGTTCATCGGCATTGTCGATCATGACGAACCGACTTGGCGGAATCGGATGAAGCGCATCGGTCACCTTTCCGTCACACTGGAAGAATCGCTCGTCGTTGGCAACTGATCCGGTGATGGCGGACCTCGCTGACAGGAAGGTCGGAACTGCTGCTGACATCCCTGCTGCCAGGAAACCTCGACGGTCCAGATGATCTTCCTCGAATCTACTCACGCTGCTCTCCAAAGAAGATCGGCGGCAACAAACCAAGAGTACATCTTGGTGTGACCGGCTGCTGGTTTATCGCATGGCACTGACAATCGTGGGTCAGATCACGAGTTCAGTTTGAGGCCCGCCTTGAGCTTTTCGGCGACCATGACCCGCAGCGCCTTGGGAGCCAGCACTTTCACACTGCCCGACCACCCCAGCAGCCAATTGCAGATTTCCTCCAAGCCGTCGATCCGAAACGTGAGAGTGAAGCTTCCATCTTTCTTCGGTTCGGCCTGCTGCGTCGGATGCCATTGAGTTTCAGTGACGATGCGAGCCACGCTGGGCAGGAACTGAAGCCTGATGTCGAAGGTCTTGCTCCCTCGAAAGACCGCCCAGGCATTTCCGAAATAATCGCTCAGATCGAAGTTCTGGGGAGCAACGGCTGGCTGATCAAGAACATCGAGTGAATCGAAACGGGCGATCCGGTAGGTCTTTGGTTGATCCGCATCGACCGGCCTGGCGATCAAATACCACGCATTTTTGACGAGACACAGGCGAAACGGAACGAGGCGCAGTTCGATGGGCTGGGCCTCATAGGGACTGCTGTAAACTCCTTTGACCTTTCGTTTACGAATCAGAGCTTGCTGTGCCGTTTGGATGATGCCCAGATGCCTGCTGTGATCGGCTAATTGCAGCCCCAGCACGCTCACCACCTGATCGACATCGGCCAGAAGCTGCTTTGTGGCCTCGTTCGATGCGGCGGCGATCTTTTGGGTGGTTGGTCGGGCATTTCCAGCGGCGTTCAGCCCCGGAGCATTCGTAATGGCAGCAGCGACGGCCTGACCAATAACTTCATTTTCCGTCAGGTTGGGCACAGAAAAGCGAAAATCTGACCTGACCCGATAGCTCTGCTGCTCGGAATTGTAGAACCACGGCACACCTGCGAATTCGAGCGCCTTCAAATCCCGGTACACTGTCCGCTCGGTGACACGGATTTCACGGGCGATTGCCTCGGCATTCCACTGGCCGTTGCTTTGAATCAATCGCAGGACGGTCAGAATGCGCCCTACCCGATCCGCTTGGCGAACACGGCGGTCACGGTCGGAGCGTTTCTCTCCTGTCGAAATTCTGCTTTTCGCCACAATAATCAGTCGTTGTTTTGTTCCAGAATGAATGACTCTTCGCACTTTAATATCGTCACATTGCGGGTAAGTTGATTCCCGCTAATGTCAATCGTTGACGGGTTGCTCCGTGCAAGCCTGCATACTCAGGTACTCCATTCAAAGGGGCACAATAATTATCCCAAAAATCAGGCTGCCCGTTAGAAACGACGTGTGCCAATTCGTCCCAATGAAGAACAGTTACATTGGCGTCTACGAAGTTAGCAAAGTCAGCAAATGTGGTTGCTTCTACTTCAACATGCCTTAACAACACGTTGCGGTAATCCGCAAGCGCCTGGCGACGAGAGTTGCTGTCACGCAACATCCAAGAATACAGCCTCGTTCCCAGCGTGAACTCGATCCGAGGGCAAAGAAAGACATATTTGAATATCCACTCTCGATAGTTGCTGTCACGATGGTGAGTTAGCCAATATCCCGCTTCCAGATTGCGCATGATTTGATTGACATGCGGAAACCCCTTTGTACCGTGAGAAATGTCGCTCCCAAATTTTGATTCAAATCCGATAAGCAGCCCCTTGCTTTTGTGGGCCGCATCCTTTGTCGGGACTATAAGAAAGGCATCGAACGCTCCCCATCGTCTGTTGCCTTTGATGTCGAGAAAGGAAAGGTCTTTGAATACTCGCCCATTCACAGAATGGAAAGCCGAATTCATGATCTCAAATTCAAACAGCAGAACTGATTTTTCCCAATTGTGTGATCCATCACAAAACGGCTCACGAAGCACTGACCAAAGAGTGTGCCCTGAATAAGTTGTCCCGTTGCCTGCACGGATGCCGTCGAAGAAATGATGATTCCATTTATCTTCATTTCGTGGCGATTCGCCCTCGGCGATTAGCTGCTTCCAGCCGTCAATGTTTCCAAGCATGAAGAGCGTCAGTGCCGTTTCCGACCCAGGATGTTGAAAACTGTTCCTTTCCGGGTACGGGTCGAGGAGCGCAGCAAGGCGGTCAGAACTAATTCCGTAGCGGCAATTCCAATCTGGCGGCAACTCGCCGTTGATGTTTAACGCCCGACTAAGCATGGCCTAATACTCCCACCACTCTCCATCTTCGTGAACCACCACGCCATCGAACAGCTTTGCGAACCGTTCTCGATCCGTCAAATGCACTGGCACGGCCACGGCTCCGGGAAACGCCTTTCTGAGCCGCTGAAGATCGGAAATCGAAGCGTGGCCGGATGTGTGGCACGGATGAATCCGTAGCCCACGGTCCTTGGTCCATTGGAGAAACCAATTGTTCCTCTCATCTTCTAAGTAGCCATCCCAAACCGAGCAAACGACGGAGCCGTCCTGCACGCAAGCGGCTTTGTCGAGGTCACGCACCATGCTGGGCCTGAAAAGCATCACGGATTTGGCTGCGGCTCCGACGAGTTCATTCCAGTAGATGCGGTAGGGCTTGTACCTGTCAGAAATGTCAAACGCTTTCTCCTCTATGATTCGCCACCTTTGAGTATGCGGTAGAAAAACTCGCAGGCCGTCCCAACCTGCCTGCGGGAGTCGTGGATTGTCCGTCGCCCGCAAGACCTCAGCGGTGTACATATCGACGATAAATTGCCTCCTTGCGGCAAGACACGCCTTCCAAATCGTGACGATGCGGTCGATATTCTGTCCCGAACACCAGACGAGCGGCATTCCTTTTGTCTGTCGGAAGGTGTCGGCGAACTGAGGAACCAGATCATCCTCAGTACAAAAAGCCGTGTCTTCCCGACCGATGCAAGTTCCCTCCATCAAGAGGACATCCACGTTCTTCGGCGGGTTGTCGATCAACTCGTCGATCAGGCTGGCTTTTCGCCCGTGTCCCCGAAAGTCTCCGGTGTAAAAGAGCCGTTTGCCGTCTGCCTCAACCAGAATCGCATAGGCATCGTAGGCAGAATGATCGACCAAATACGGCGTGACCGTGAACGGACCCAGCGGGATCGGAACTCCATTCCTCAGATGCGTCACGTTCTTCAGCTTGAGGCCAGAGGGAGAGAACAGAGCGGCGGCTTCCAGAATCGCTTGAGCCGCCTCGCCGATGAGGAACGGTGTCTGCTCCGGCAGACGGTGAGCCAGTCCGTAGTGGTCTTGATGAGGATGCGAGATTACCACACCCTCCAAAGACTCGTCGGGCGCTGCGAAGCCGGGGACCGGATGCAGAGGAATCGTCTCAGGATCGACGGCATCCAGCGGCAGTCCGACATCGAGGACAAGCCGCTTTCCATGCGACTCAATCTCGACACACGTTCCGCCGATTTCCTGAGTACCACGATGAATACAAATTCGCATGAAATGTTCGCTTGTTGGTGTCAGTGTTGTGCCTTGATCGTCCATGAAATGCAATTCAGGACGCCTCCCTGATGTGCCAACTCCCGACAAGGAAGTTGGATCACAGTGGCATTGGGGAGAGTTCTTTGCATGATCTCCAGAGCCAGTTCATCCGCTGGGAGATCGAAGGCGGGCACTACGACAATCTCGCCAATTCGGAGAAAGTTCGTGTAGATGACGACC
>CAZDGB010000200.1:0-6970 GCA_964504645.1 uncultured Planctomycetaceae bacterium
GGTTAGTGGATGCCCAAACGGACTGCGGAGATGACGGTGGCCGAACTGGAACGGATGCTCAATGCCCGTCGCTCCACGTTACAGGATCTGAACAAGCGCCGCGCGCGGATCAAGGCCGAACTCGACAAGGTCGATGCGGAGATTCGCTCGCTGTCGGGTGGCATCATGCGCAAACGGAGCGGCCGCTCGAAAAACAAGTTTTCCCTCCGCGAGATCGTGCTCGACCTGCTCAAACGATCTAAAAAAGGCTACACCCTCGCCGACCTCACGCGAATCATTCTCGATTCGGGTTACAAGACTGGCAGCACGAACTTCCGCAACGTGCTCTATCAATGTCTGTATAATCAACCGGCCATCTACTACGACGATGACGCGGGAACCTACCGTTACAAAGAGCCTCCCGACAAAGTGAAATCCGTCGCCGCGAAGTGACATCCCGACGAGTCCAGGAGTTCCGCAAGATGCCGGCGACGCGTCGTTCCGCTGCACGACCACGGCGAGAAACTTCCCAGCCACACGCACCGCATGCCGCGCCGGAGATCGATCCGCGGCGGGCGCTCGATCTCGTGCTGGAGATGATGGCGATTCCCGGCAAGAGCCGCGAGGAACGCCGGATCATCGAGTTCATCGCCAAGAAACTCAGGCAGGCGGGCGTCCCGGCCTCGTCGCTGCGGATCGATGCCATTCCTCGCAAGAGTCCGGGAGACGTGGGCAATCTCATCGTCAAGCTGCCTGGCACGCGGAAGCTGCCGCGACGGTTGCTGATGGCGCACGTCGACACGGTGCCGATCTGCGTTGGCTGCCGTCCGGTCGTCAACGGCGAGTTCGTCCGCTCCGCCGATCGCACGACCGGCCTGGGCGGAGACAATCGGGCCGGTGCGGCCGTCGTGTTGAATTCCTATCTCGAACTGCGGCGGCGAAAAATTCCGCACCCGCCGCTGACGTTGTTCTTCCCGGTACAGGAGGAGATCGGTCTCAACGGGGCGCGCTACGTCTCGCTCGCGCACCTGGGAAAACCCGCGTATGGCTTCAACTGGGACGGCAGCGAACCACATCTGGCGTGCATCGGCGCGACGGGCGATTACGCTCTCGACATCGTCATTGAAGGGATCGCCAGCCACGCCGGCGCGCATCCCGAAGAGGGAGTCAGCGCGATTGCAATCGCCGCGCTGGCGATTGCCGACTTGACCCGCGACGGCTGGCATGGGCTGATCGTGAAAGAGGCCGGACGCGGGACGTCGAACGTCGGCGTGATCCGCGGCGGCGAAGCGACAAACGTGGTCACTCCTCATTTGCACCTGCGGGCCGAAGTCCGCAGCCACGATCCCGAATTTCGCAAGGTGATCGTCGAGCGTTACCGGCAGGCGTTCGCCGCGGCGGAGCAGCAGGTGAAATCGAGCGACGGGCAAACCGGCTCGGTGCGGTTCGAAGCCGATTTGAAATACGAGTCGTTCCGTATCGATCCCGCCGCATCCGTCGTGAAACTGGCGTCGGCGGCGATTGCCCACATCGGACTCACGCCGGAAACGTGCATCAGCAACGGCGGACTCGACGCGAACTGGATGACGGCCCACGGCTTGCCGACCGTCACTCTCGGCTGCGGCCAGCACGACATTCACACCGTGCGCGAAAACCTGTACATTCCGAGTTTTCTGAAGGCTTGCCGCCTCGGCGTTCTACTGGCGAGCGGCGAACTCGGATAAATCCGCTAAGCCGCGGTTGGCAACCGCGGTCTCCGAACGACGCTGCAGAAGAAAGACCGCGGATGCCATCCGCAGCTTTGGAACTCAAAACGGCTTCTGAAAACCCATCACCTGGAACTTGGCGAGTTCCATCGGGCTGGCGATTTTCACCGCGGCGATGCCTTCGTAAGCAACCATCACTTTGCGGGCGCCGAGGCTGTCCGGCGTTTCCCGCTCGACGAGCAGGATACTTCCTGAGATCAGGAAGTCCTTGAAGCCGATCGTCTCGCCATACGCGGTCACGACCATGCCGGCGCGTGGAATGCTTTCCGGCCAGTTCTCGAACAGGGCTCGCCAAGCTTCGGCGGAATGCATGCGTCGTCCTTAACGATGGTTACGCCCTGCACGAACACACGCCGGGCCGATGCCTCGACGCTCGCTGAAGCGAGTGACCCCAAGGGGATTCGAACCCCTGTTCTCGGACTGAAAATCCGATGTCCTAGGCCTCTAGACGATGGGGCCGTCTATTGTCTTTACCGACGCGGAAAGCGTCGGTTCAGCAGGCGTCAAGCCGCGAGAGTTTACGTCAACACGCTGTCCGCGGCAAGTGACGGCGGCGCGGAAACGACTGTCGGCGGAAAGTTTCAAAAAGGGAAGCGCGAGCAAACAGTAGCGCGGATGCCGAAAGAGCATCAGGGAGCCGGTGGGGGCGACACAGGGTCGGAGGCCACCGGCTGTTCAGGCTGCTGCGAAACGATCGCGGCGTAGACCTCGCTGCGATGGATCGGGACCGACTTGGGGGCTTCGATCCCCAAGCGGACTTTGTCGCCACGGATTTCCAAGACCGTGATGACAATCGACTCATCGACGACGATGCTCTCGTTCTTCTTGCGAGATAACACCAACATGATCGTTGCTCCGGGGCAGCCAACCTCCGCAAGCTGCAGCGGCACACTCCACGATGCGACGTTCTAAAATCGCCGCCTCACTCGGTGTGAGTCCATACACCACACAAGAACGCCTCGATTGTAAAGGTGACAATCGGCACGGTCAAGAGGGGAAATTGTGTTATTGTACGGAACTTCAGCGCCCCAGGTTGACCGCGGGACGCGGTCAACCTCTTGCCAATACACCTCCTTTTGACAGAAGCAACGCGGATTCGCCAGTTTCGCGTCTCACGACTCCCTGATTCCAGAGAGCGGGGCCAGACTAGGCCATCTGCTGAGAAATGCGCGGTCTAGACAAACCGAAGGACAACGGCCTTTAGGCCATGTCTTTCAGGCTCTTGAGCGGACGAATCTTGATCACGCGACGGGCCGGCTTCGCGGCGACTTTCATCATTTCGCCCGGCTTGAACGGATTCGGGCGCGTACCGGCCGGCGTGGCCTTCTTTTGGATCACCTGAATCTTCAGCAGGCCCGGCATGACAAACGCGCCGGGGCCCTTCTTCCCGACATTCTTCCCAATCAACGCGCTCAAGGCCTCCAGAACGCTGGCGACTTCCTTGCGAGCCAGTCCGGTCGACTCGGCCAACGAATTCAACACTTCCGACTTGCTCAGAGGCTTGGTAGACGCTGTCGCCATTGATTGCTCCTGTCCTGGATTCCGATTCACAGACATCTCGCACCGAAGACCCGCCAGGGTCTCGATGGCCACAACTTCGTATGTGATCACGTTGGAGAGGTAGTAAACTCGGATGAATTTCCCTTGTCAATCAATCGTGACAACTTTTTCCCACAGTTTTCAGGGATTTTCCACTCTGAAGCGATTCATTAACGACATCGACAACCACGCTGAACAAGGTGCTAAGCCCTAGTCAAATGGGCATTCTTGCGCAAGCATCCTTGCCGCCGCCTTGCTACGCTGCTGGTGTTCGCACTTCGCCACCCGGATTCGCTTCTCGAAGGCATGGACACAGTATGTCGCCCTGGCGCGAGCTCGACGCCGCTCATGTCTGGCATCCCTTTACCGCGATGTCGGCCTACGTCGAGGAGGGTGCGCCGATCATCGTTTCCGCCGAGGGATTTCATCTCTTCGATACTGATGGACGACGCTATCTCGACGGTCATTCATCGCTCTGGTGCAACATCCACGGCCATCGCGTCGTTGCCATCGACGAAGCGCTGCGCACGCAAATGCAGCGGGTGGCTCACAGCACGCTGCTCGGACTCTCGAATGTTCCGTCCATCGAGCTCGCCGCGGAACTGGTGCAACGGGCTCCCACCGAGCTGACGAGAGTCTTCTATGCCGATTGCGGCGCCGCGGGCGTCGAAGTCGCACTGAAGATGGCGTATCAGTTTCACCGGCAAAAGCCCCGGCCGGAGCCGCGTGAGCTGTTCGTCGGCTTGTCCGGCGCGTATCACGGCGACACGGTCGGCACCGTCAGCCTCGGCGGCATCGACCGGTTTCATGCGCTATTCAGCGGGCTGATGTT
Source organism: uncultured Planctomycetaceae bacterium (assembly GCA_964504645.1). Lineage (GTDB taxonomy): Bacteria > Planctomycetota > Planctomycetia > Planctomycetales > Planctomycetaceae > CAZDGB01. Next base: position 4,117 of record CAZDGB010000200.1, read on the forward strand.
TCCGACGCTGCGCGTTCCCTCGCCCGCCACGCCGGGACTGTCGCTGGATGACTGCCTGCAGCAAACTTCGACGATTTTGTCGCAGCACGCCGGGAACATCGCGGGCTTTATCGTCGAACCGCTGGTGCAGGCCGCAGCGGGCATCCTGGTGCATCCGCCGGGTTACCTGCGGGCCGTCCGGGAGATGACGCAAGAACTCGGAATTCTCTTGATCGCAGACGAAATTGCCGTCGGTTTCGGACGGACCGGGACATTGTTCGCATGCGAACAAGAAGGCGTATCGCCCGACTTGTTGATCCTTTCCAAGGGTCTCACGGGCGGTTACCTGCCGCTCGCCGCAACACTCGCCACGGAGGAAATCTATGCAGCGTTTCTCGGCGAACCGTGGGCCGGCCGCACGTTCTTTCACGGCCACACGTACACCGGCAACCCGCTGGCGTGCGCGGCGGCGCTAGCATCCTTGCGGTTGATCGAAGAAAATCGCGTACTGGACAACGTGCAGCGCATCGCCCAGTTGCTTCAGTCGGAATTTCATCCTGGGGATTCTCGGACACGAAATCGCGTGCTGATCCGGCACAAAGGGGCGATGCTCGGGATCGAATTGCTGCAGAACGCGCAAGAGCTCACGCCATTTTCGCCACAACAGCGAATCGGACATGAGGTCGTGCTGGAATGCCGCCGACGGGGTGTCATCGTGCGCAACATCGCCGACGTGATTGTCCTCATGCCGGCGCCTGCGATGCCGGTGGACCTCGTCGCCGAGCTATGCCGCGTGGTGCGCGAGTCGGTGGAGACGGTCCTATCGGCTAGTTAGCAGAGACTTTATGCCCCGCTCACGCCGCGTGCCGCGCCGGTTCCACGTGCTGAGGCGTCGGAAAACGCAGCACTGTTGGCTCGTCGGAAACAATCGCTTCCTCAGCCGGCAAGTTTCGGCAGATCTTTCCGAATAGAAACAGCAAATCGTCGAGGCGCTGCAGCGTCTCGGACGTGTCAGTCTGTCCCTGCACTTCCAACATCGCAACCAGTTGATTGCCGCGCGGAACGCGATAGCTCACGTGCCAGGAGGGGACCTCAGCGACGACATCGGCATCAGGGTTTTCCCAACTCAGATGCGCTATTTGGCGATCACCCTCGGCTCCACGGCAGTGGTATTCCAGTCGCTGCACTTTCAGCTTCGCCGCCTGAAAGACGAGTTGGTCCCACAACTGCGGCTGCTGATCCGGCTCCAATTGGCCGAAGCGAGCCAGCATCCACCGCGTCTGCAACACCCCGGAGGTTTCGATCAGAACATCGCCCAACTGTTTCAGATATTGGAAAAAGAGCGACGTCTCGTAATACCCGAACACCCGGCCGAGAATCAAAAGTCCCAGCACTCCACCACAGATTCCCAACGCCGAAACTTCGCTGCCGATGACGACGGAAATCAGCACGGCGCCTGCCATGACCAGCGTCAGGCCGGCGATCGCCAGCAGCGCCTGCTGTCGCGTGAGCCCGCGGTCCTGCAAGCGGTGATGGATGTGGCCGCGGTCGCCTTCGCCGATCTTACGCCCGGTCAGTTTTCGCCGGACGATCGCCATCGACGTATCGAACAGCGGGATGCTCATCAATACGAACGGAACGGCAAGCGTGAACGTCGTCGCCGTTTTCGAAGCGGCCTGAATCGACAAGGCTCCCGCCAGGAAGCCGATGGTCATGCTGCCCGCGTCGCCCATGAAGATTTTTGCAGGCGGCCAATTGTGGCACAAAAAGCCGATCAGCCCGCCAGCGATCACCACGGCGAGCGTCGCTTCTTCCGCATGGCCGCCCAGAACGAACAGTGCGGCGATCGTCGTCATGATCACGATGCCAAGGCTGCCCGCCAGCCCGTCGAGCCCGTCGATCAGATTCACGACATTCGCGCAGGCAACCAGCCACAGGACGGCGACGGGAGCGCCTAACGGCCCCAGCGGTATCTCCCAATCGAGGACTGCGATCCGTTCCAGGGAGCGGGTCATGGCCACGAACGGCAGGCAGGCGAGAATCTGCCCGATGAGTTTGATGCGCGGCGAGAGCGGCCAGCGGTCGTCATAGACGCCCAACAGCCCGAACCCGATGGCGGATGCGGCCAAGCTGACAGCCAGACGCCGCACCGAATCGGTCTTCAGCCACGCGGCGTCGAGCCAAAACGAGACGGCAACCACAGTCAAAATGGCGGCGAGAAACGCCACGCCTCCCATCACGGGCGTCGGCTGCCGATGCGTTTTCCGCCCGCCGTCCGGCTTGTCGACGAGTCCAATCCGCGGAGCGAGATGTCGCGCCGCCAGGTTGCAGAGGTAGCTCAAACCGATGGCGGCCCCCAAGGGTGCGAGCATCATTGCCGCAGGTGACCATTCCATGGTTGCATCCAGCCCGTGACGCGCCGACGCGGCATTTCCGTCAAAGCTCCCCGATGAAGAGAAACACGACGGCCGAAACGGGCAAAAGGGATTCGAATTGACGTGAGCGAGAGAGATGAAAGCCGGGGGAGTTGTAGGTGCGAACCCGATTCTGGTCAAGACGAATCGGCAAGAACCGCCGGACTAAAAACCCGCAATTTCCAGGCGATTCGTGTGATATTTCAGACCTGCCAACGCCACGAAAACGACCGCCGGCACTGGCCTGTGGAATGTTCTCAACCCGTTTGTTGCGTGCCAGCACGAACTTGGGGCGTCGGATTCCATCCGACATACGCCGCGAGAAACAGCACGCCGAGGACCAGGTCGATGCTAGCGCCGGCGAGAACCGGCGCGGCCATTCGTCCCTGAGCGAAGAGAATGATCGCGGCGAGGCCGAAGCTGAATTTCTCCAGCACGCACGCCGGCAAGAGGGGGTGAAA
>CAZDGB010000200.1:6980-14212 GCA_964504645.1 uncultured Planctomycetaceae bacterium
TCGCGGGACATAATCAGAAACGCGACCTGCCACGCCAACGCTACGCCGACGAAGCCATAGTAGTACTCGGGATGCGTGATCTCGGGCGGCTGCTCGACACCGATGCGGCGTTCCAGGAAATAGAACGGCGTCAGTACGATCAACCCGTAGACGCCCGCGATCCGCAGCAGCCATTTCGTTGCCGTTTCCATGGTCGGATTGTAGCGGTTGCGACAACGGTCGGAAGCCCGGACTGGCTCCGAAAGCCGGCTTCCTTCACACCAGGCAGAATTTTCCAATGACTCCGGCATGTGGCGAAAATGCAACCTATGTTTCCCGTAGTGGACCGTTGGCGAAGAACACGTCGGGCTGACGCCTCGACGCTCGCCGCGAACGATATTCAGGGGGGGGGGAACAGCATGCAATCGCTGGCCGAAGTTCAATTGGAACTGGTGGTGGCCGTCTCCCCGCATGATACGGCGGCCGATGCATTGGAGCGCCTCGTTTTCTCACGGGCGACAGAGTTGTATGTCGTTGATTCCGACCAGGTTCTGCTCGGCATCGTCCCTGACTACGAATTGCTGAAAGCTCGCCTGCACGGCGGCGTGACGGAAACAACCGTCGAGCGGATCATGTCGCATCACGTCGTCTGCTTCGAGATCGACGCCCGCGTCGGCGACGTGCTCAAGCTGTTCCGCGAGGGCCAGCATTCGCGGGCCGCCGTTGTTCAGGGCGGTAAACTTGTTGGACAGATCACCCGCACGACGCTGCTGCGGAACCTGGTTTCCGGCAAGCCGTCTGCGACGCCGCGGCCGAAGTTTCTCGGATCGGAACTGGCGCGGAATGCGTTGACTCTGAATGCGCTGACGTTCGCGTGAGAGCGAATTCCCTCAATTCCGCGTCATCGTTTCGTGCAGATTGAGCAGCGTGCGCGTCACGCTGATCCACGCGGCAAGGTCAGCGGCCGGCACATCGCTCGGCGCCGGCTTCGCGCCAATCGCCAGCACCGCCGCCGCGGCGTTCGCATCGGCTTGATACTGCGCCAGATGCTTTTGCAGCAACGTCGTCAACACGGCGGCTTCCTGCGGTCGGATCGGCCGCGACACGACTTGCCGGAAGAGCCACGCCAGCCGCGCGTCGGTCGTCTCGCCGCCGTCTTTCAGCGTCCGCTCGGCCAGAGCGCGAGCCGCTTCGACGTACGTCGGGTCGTTCAGCAGCGCCAGCGATTGCAGCGGCGTGTTGGAACGCGGCCGGTCCGCCGTGCATTCCTCGCGGCTCGGCGCATCGAACGCCAACAGAGACGGGTGCAGATACTGCCGTTGCCAATGCGTATAGAGTCCACGTCGATAAAGCTCTTCGCCGGCGCCGTTCTGCCATTCGCGCATGGGGAAGTTGAGATACGCCCAGTAGCCCGGCGGCTGATAGGGCCGCACGCTCGGCCCGCCGACGTGCCGCACCAACAAGCCGCTGACGGCCAGCGCATTGTCGCGGACGAACTCTGCGTCGAGACGAAACCGGCTCTGCCGCGCGAGTAGCCGATTGTACGGATCGGCTTCGTGCAAGGGCGGCGTCTCCCGTGAACTCTGCCGGTACGTTCCCGACGTGACCAGCAGCTTGACGAACTGCTTGACATTCCAGCCCGAATCGCGGAACTGCGTGGCAAGCCAGTCGAGCAGCAGCGGGTGGCTCGGCCACTCTCCTTGCCCGCCGAGGTCTTCCAAACGACGTGACAGCCCCGCGCCGAAGAAGAGCTTCCATTGCCGGTTGGCGAAGACGCGGGCCGTGAGGGGATTCTCGGACGAAACGATCCACTCGGCGAGATCGCGGCGCGTCAGTCGCTGGTCCGCGGCGGGCGGCGGAGCGAGAAACGCCGGAAAAGCCGGCCGCATCTCGTCGCCGGTGTCATCCATCCAGTTGCCCCGCTTCAACACGCGGACCGAGCGGGGCATAACGGCGTTGGTGACGAGCGTGGTGGGAATCTGCTTGTCGAGAGCAGCCTTGGACAGCTCAAGGTCTTTCAGTTTCGCCCGCTGCGGCTCGAGGACCGGCGCAATCGAACGATGGTAGACCGCGAGTTCGTTCCGCTGCGCTTCGTTGCGTTCCGCAAGAGCGAGAACCGCCGCGATGGTCGGCGGCGGAATCTGCGACACACCGACCGGCAACGGATGGCTCGTCATGGAAATTCGGAACCGCCCCACCGTGTGCTGCGCGATGTTCGAATTGTGCAACAGTTGGATCGTGAGCGACGACCCCTCGCCGCCCGCAATTGGCTGCGTCGCTTCAAACACGGCGACGTTCGGTTTGCCGGCGTGATCGAGAATCGCCCAACCCCACGTCGCGCCTTTTTCGTCCTTGTCGATCACCGACGCGATCGCCCATTTCTTGTACGGATGCTGCTCGGCTCCCGCCGCCTGTTCGTGGCTGGCCGTCGAGTTCTGTAACGACACGATTTGCTTCTCAGCCTGTTCCGTCGGCTGATGTTCGACGACGACTTCTGTCAACACGAAGTTGCCATTCGCCGCCCGGCCCGGCCCTTTCGCCGGCAGCGAATCATCCGGTAACACTTCTAACCGAATCGCCGTGATCATCGCTGGCGGGTTCGCAGCCCGGATTGTGTAGACATCCGTAGCCGGCGATTCCCCACCGACCAGAATCGACCCGTCGTCCAGCCGCTTGAGCGTCGCGTTTCCCGCGGAAGCCATCTCCGCCGGCGTCAGCACCGTCCACTGCGGAATCGACTTCTCCCATTCACTCTGTGCGGCCGTGAGTTCGGGCGTCGGCGTATTGAGTGTCTGTTTCAGTGCCGCGATGTCGGCGTCGATTTGCGCCATCTGTTGCTTCTGTTCCGGCGACGGCACAGCGATTCGTGGCCCCCAATCGCCGGACGAACTCGAGCCTGCGTACAGGCCCCGTTCTTCGATGTCGGCGAAGAACGCCTCCATCGCGTAGAAGTCCCGCGTGGTGAACGGGTCGTACTTGTGATCGTGGCATTCGGCACAGCCTAGCGTCGCGCCGAGCCAGGTGCCGCTGACGTTGCGGACGCGCTCGGCGATGTACTTGGCCAGATACTCCTTCGGCTGCACGCCCCCTTCGGCGCTCATCATGCCTAGGCGGTTGTAGCCCGACGCAATCTTGTGTTCGATGGTCGCTTCCGGCAGCAGGTCGCCGGCGAGTTGTTCCCGTGTGAAAACGTCGAACGGCTTGTTCTCGTTGAACGACCGGATGACGTACTCGCGGAACGGAAAGACGCTCATGTTCTGGTCGCCGTGATAGCCGACGGTGTCGGCATACCGCACCAGATCGAGCCACCAGACGGCCATCCGCTCGCCGAAGTGGGGTGAATCGAGCAGCTCGTCGACGAGGAGTTCATAGGCTTCTGGCCGCGTGTCGGCGAGGAATCGCTCAACGTCTTGCGGCCCCGGCGGCAACCCGGTGAGATCGAAATGCAAGCGCCGAATCAGCGTGATCTTATCCGCTTCCGCCGATGGCTGCAGGCCCTGCGCGCGCAACTCGTCGAGAATGAACAGATCGATCGCGTTCCGCAGGACGCCCTGGGACGGCTGTCCCTGGGCGTCCGGTGGTGCCGGCTTCTTGATCGGTTGAAACGACCAGTGCCCTTCGTACGCGGCCCCTTGTTCGATCCACTTCCTCAGCACCGACACTTCGCGCGGCGACAGTTCCTTCCCCGAATCCGCCGGCGGCATCCGCAGATCGGGGTCGCTCGACGTGATCCGCACGAACAGCGGACTCTCTTCCGGATGCTGCGGCCGCACGGCATGACCGGCTCCGTCCGCGCCCAAAAGGCCGGCTTCCGTGTCGAGCCGCAAGTCGGCTTCCCGTTTGTTCTTGTCCGGGCCGTGGCAGAAGAAACAGTTCTCGGAAAGAATCGGCCGCACGTCGCGATTAAACTCGATCCGCTCAGGAATCGGCGCTTCCGCAGCAAACGAGAGGTTTGTGGCGACCAGGCAACAGACAAGTGCGGCGAGCTGTTTCATCGGCAGAAATCTCCTCCAAGACCGCCGGACCTCGCGGCGGAAGGTGTAGAATAGTCCACTCCAACTAGCCTAGGCAACCGCCGCGCTAAGCCGAATCACCAAGAACCAACGAGATCCATTTTCAGGAGCCGCTCGCATGAAATCGATCCTCACCCGCCGTAATTTCCTCCAAACATCCGCCACTCTGAGCAGCGCCGCGTTGCTCGCCGCGCCGGTCCGCGCGTTCGGGGCGAACGACACGATCCACATCGGCCTGCTCGGCTGCGGCGGGCGGTGCCGGCATCTGCTCAAGTCGCTCGTCAAAATTCCCGGTGTGAAGATCACGGCGATGTCCGACGTCTGGGACGAGTCGTTCAAGCAGACGCAGCCGTTCGTCGATGCGCAAGCCGCGATCACGAAAGATTTTCGTAAGGTGCTCGACGATAAACGCATCGACGCCGTCCTCATCGCCGCGCCGGACCACTGGCACGTACCGATGACGGTCGCGGCGTGCCAGTCCGGCAAGGACGTCTATGTCGAGAAGCCCCTCACGCACGATCTTTTGGAAGGCAAACTTGTGCTGGAAGCCGGCGAGAAATCGCAGCGCATCGTGCAGGTCGGCACCCAGCAACGGAGCATGCCGCACATCGCCCAGGCCCGCGAATGGATTCAGGCCGGCAAGATCGGACAGGTGCTGAAAGTCCGCATGAGTTGGAACCGCAACTCCGACCGCGTCCGCCGCAACAAGCTCGGCGTCGATCCGAACTCCGTCGACTGGAAGCAATTTCTCGGCTCGGCCCCTGATCAGCCGTTCGACGAATACCTCTTCCGCAACTGGCGCTGGTTCTGGGATTTCGGCGGCGGCATCTTTACCGACCTGATGGTCCACTGGGTCGATGTCGCCCACTGGTGTTTGAACCTCGACCACCCCCTCGAAGCCGTCAGCATCGGCGATCACGTCGTCAGCCGCGACGTCTGGGAAACGCCCGATACGGTGCAGACGCTGATGAAATACCCCGGCGACGTCCAGATGCACTTCGAAGGGACGTTCAGCAACGCCAACCGGGCTTCGATGATCGAATTCCTCGGCACCGAGGCAACGATCTACATCGACCGCGGCGGCATGATCCTCACCCCCGAGCGCCGCTCGAAGCTCATGCCGGAAGAAATGATCCTCGGTTCCGGCCCGCGCGGCGCCGATTTCTACGAGCAGCCCGACGGCGAACTCTTGCATCTGACGAACTGGATCGACTGCGTTCGCAAGCGGGAGCAACCGACGGCCCCAATCGCCGCCGGCGTGAGCGGCGCCGCCGCGGCCCACCTGGCGAATCTCGCGCTGCGCTCGAAGCAGACGGCGCACTGGCCGAGTTGATGCGCCTGCAAGCTCGCAAGCGCTAAGCGCCGGCCGGGGATTGATTGGACGTCGGAATTCCGATCGACGCTTGCGGGTTCGCAGCTCATCCACTGCCAAACTTTCGCTGCCGCTGCGTCTGCGCTACAATGCGGGGTCCACCACAAAATCAAAGAAGAGTCCCCCGATGCCTCGTCGTTATGTGCAAGAGTTGAAGGACGGAGACCTCGTGGAAGAGGTGTTCCTGATCGCCGACCGGCAGTTGCGCGCCAATCGCAACGCCGCGCTCTACCTGTCCGCCGATCTGCGGGATAAGACGGGCGTGATCAACGCCCGCATGTGGAACGTCACTGAACAGTCCGCTGCGGTCATCCAGCCGGGCGGGTTCGTGAAAGTTCGCGGCAAGGTGCAGTTGTTCCAGGGCGTCTTGCAGATGATCGCCTCGCACCTGGACCCGGTCCCCGCGGAAGGACTCGACATCGCCGAGTTCGAAGCCCAGCCGCGGCACGACATCGCCCAATTGCGATCGCGATTGGCTGAATCGCTCGGCGCGATCCAAGACCCGAATCTCAAATTGCTGATGGACCGGTTTCTCGCCGATGAGCCGTTGATGGCCCGACTGTCGCAGGCCCCGGCGGGCGTGAAGGCCCATCACGCGTATCACGGCGGGCTCCTGGAGCACATCGTCACGCTGCTGGAGGTCGCGAAGAAAATCTGCGAGGTTTACAAGGAGCTGAATGCCGACCTGATGTTGTGCGGCGTCTTCCTGCACGACCTCGGCAAAATCCGCGAAATGACGGGCGACACCGGCCTGCAATACACCGACGAGGGGCAACTCATCGGCCACCTGATCATCGGCGTCGAAATGCTGTCGGACAAAATTCGCGACGTGGAAGCCGCAACCGGCGAGCCGTTTCCGTCCGAACTCACGTGGCGGCTGAAGCATATGATTCTGAGCCATCACGGCACGTACGACTTCGGCAGCCCCAAATTGCCGATGACCCCCGAAGCCGTCGCGTTGCATCTGATCGATAACCTCGATGCGAAGATTTTTGAGTTCTCGCAAGCGATCAAAGAAGACCCGAACAGCAGCTCGCATTGGACGCTGTTCATCCCGCGTCTGGATCGCAAGCTGTTCAAAGGGGCGAAGCCGTAACGCCTGACGAGGGTCACCGCGCGTACCAGAAACAGAGCTTTGCCAAGTCGCCGGTCGAGTGCAGCATCCGCACGCGGCGCAGCGCGTTGCCTTGGCCGAGCATCGGTGAGAAGCCCTGGTTGTGATCCGCGACGGCGAGCGCTTTGGAAACATCCTCGAGTGTGATCTCCATCCGCGCTTCTCCGGCGGCAAGCCATCGCGCCAGCCACAGCGTGATCGGCCACATCAACACGAGAAACGGCACGCCCTCGGCAAACGACAGTCCATAAAACCCGCGGCCGCAGAAGTGCAGGCCGCGAATTTTCACCTGAAAGTAGCGTGTCATCAGCGCTTCGATCTCCGGCGACGGCGCACCGAACGGCTGCTCCAGGGCCGCAAACGGAACTTCCCGGAATCCCTCTTGCAATACCGGAATGTTCCCGCCGCCTTGCGCGAAGCCGACGATGGCTCGCAGCAGTTTCCAACGGCCGAACCAGCCGGCGCGGACGGACGCCGCCGTGTCCTTCCGGGCGTAGATCGCAGCAAGCGTGCGGAATGACGTTTTGCCGAGCGCGGTCGCGTCTTCGATCGCGGCAGGAAGGCTGGGAATGTCCTGAGCGGCGGCTTCGCGAATCAGGTCCAGAAATTCACCGATGCGCGCGCCGGAAAGTTTGTCGAACTTCGCTTCCGCGATGAGCGACGTCCAGGTCAACATGCGGATCAGCCGCACTGGAAGTGGGACGCCTTTCTCAGTGATCGACGTTTCCAAAGCGTCTACGAAGCGGCCGAAATC
>CAZDGB010000201.1:0-14172 GCA_964504645.1 uncultured Planctomycetaceae bacterium
TCGGAAAGCGTTCGCTGTCGAGTTCGATCAGTTCGAACTTGAACGGCTGCTGCTCGTTGTCGGGATAATAGCCGAGGATGCCGACCGACCGGCCTTTGCGACCCATTTCAAGGATCCAGGTGTCGTTGACGACGATCGGCTTGCCCGAGGCTTCATCCGGTCCGCCCGCCGTCTCGATGATGCGGAACTGCGGGAATTCCTCCGCGAGCGCCTTGGCTTCTTCGATGGTGCCATGCGAGAGCAACACGAGGAAATCGGGCTTTTCCTGCTGCATTTCGGCGATGACGCCCGGCAGCACGTCCTTCGGATCTTTCACCGTGATATTGGTGACGACGCCCGGCGGCGAGACTTCGTCTTTGTGCGACAGCCCCAGCACCGCCGTCACGCCGATCTTCACGCCGCCGACTTCCACCAGTTGCCACGGCACCGGCACGCCGAGACTCGGATCGTCGAAGAACAGCACGTTCGCGGAGAGGAGCTTCACGGCGTTCGGGTCGTCGGCCGGTTGCGCATAGAGAAAGTCGGGCCGCAGCAAGAGTTCCTCGCGGCCCAGCGCCAGTCCGGCGTAGTGCATCAACTGCATGCCGGCGAGAATCGACTCGAACTTGATCTCATCCTGCCGGTTCGCTTTCTTGAGCGTGCCGCCGACATCCAGTCCGGCGTAGGCCCAGCCTTTCTTGTCGAGTTCGCTCAACAGTTGCGCGCGGCGGGCGAATCCGCCCGATTGTTTCAGTGAACAGCCGCATGGTTCGAGATAGCCGTTGATCTCCCCCGAGAGGACGAGCGTCGCCGCGGGTTTCTCCCAGCCCTGGAGATAACCGGCCGCCTTGGCGGGAGGCGGCGCTTTGGCGCCGCCGCCGGCCTTGCTGTCTTTCTTCTGGGCGGTCTTCGGCGGCGGGGTGTCTTTTCCGGTCGTCACGCCGTTGCTGCCGGACGTGGTGGCCTGCTCGCAACCGGCGGCGAGGAGGCAGAATCCGAGACCGATGAGTAACAGGCCGGCGGAGCGGGCGCGGTGTCCGCGGACAGAATTTCGGTTCACACTTCCTCCTTGACGCCGGTTGAGGGTTCACGGTCGAGAGTTAAGGGTGGGCAGATCATGCTGCCCCAACTCTCTGACCCTCAACGTTTATCTCTCAACCCTCAACCCCCCGGATTGTAGCCGCCGAGCCTTTCAGCCGTAAGCCAACCTCGGCAGAATTGGGCCATCGTCTGACCGAGCGGGGGCCGTAAGGCCCCTGAATACGCGTCGATTTGTCCTGGCCGGCTCATCCAGGGGGCTTACGCCCCTCGCTCGGAAATACGCAAAGCAAATATCTCATGCTGCAGCAGATTGGCATCGCCGTCGTCGAACACGCGGGGAAGTTCCTCGTCGGCGTGCGGTCGAGCGATCAGGTCCTCGCCGGCAAGGCCGAATTCCCCGGCGGCAAATGCGAGCCAGACGAATCACCCGAGGCGTGTGCCGTCCGCGAGTGCCGCGAAGAAACCGGGTTGGACGTCGTCGCCCTATCTCGATTGGACGTGATCCGCTTCCACTATCCGCACGGCGACGTGGAACTGCACTTCTGGCGCTGCCGGCTCGCGGACACGTCGCGCCTCGCCGGGGAGAATGGTTTCCGCTGGATCGACGCGGCGGAGTTGTCGACGCTGAACTTCCCGGAGGCGAACGGCCCGATCATCGATCGGCTCGTCGTCGGCCTTTCGTAGCAGCGGCGTCTCGCCGCGGCGCATCACGGCACAGTTCGGGTGGCACGCCCTGAGGCTTTGCGAAGGGCGGGGTCTTTTGCCGCCGCACCACGCCCTTCGAGGACTCAGGGCGTGCCACCCAATCCGAACGGGATCGCGGCGGCGAGACGCCGTCGCTACGACAGAGTTCGCCATCGACACGCAAGCGAAAACCTGATAAACACTTGGGTGAAGGCAGGGGCCGTTGCCTGCTACCCGAGCAGGAGGCGTGAGCCGCTGATAACGCGTGCCTTGTCAGAAGACGCCGCTTTCAGGGGGCTCACGCCCCCCGCTCGGAAAATGCAAACGTTGTCCGGTCCGCACAGCGGACCCTACGGAGGCCGTGATGGGGGTGCCGGTTTCGCAAGCGTGGACCGTGGCGTCGTATGTTCTCAAGCAGCGGCTGCGCGGCAAGCGGCGCTATCCGCTCGTGCTGATGCTCGAGCCCCTGTTCCGCTGCAATCTCGAATGCGCCGGTTGCGGGAAGATTCAATACCCCGTCGACACGCTCAAACGCCACCTCACGCCGGAACAATGTTTCCGCGCGGCGGAGGAGTGCGGCGCGCCGATCGTCGCGATCCCCGGCGGCGAGCCGTTGCTTCATCCGCAGATCGACGAGATCGTCGCCGGCCTCGTCGCGAGGAAGAAGTACATCTATCTCTGCACGAACGCGATCCTGCTGGAAAAGCATCTCCATCGATTCAAGCCGTCGAAGTACCTGTCGTTCTCGGTCCATCTCGACGGCCCGAAAGAGGAGCACGACGAAGCCGTCTGCCGCGAAGGGATCTATGAGATCGCTGTGAAGGCGATCCAAACCGCGCTGGCGAAAGGCTTCCGCGTTACGACGAACTCGACGATCTTCAACACCGTCGACCCGGCCCGCATGCGGCAGTTCTTCGATACGCTGATGGACCTCGGCGTCGAAGGGATGATGCTCTCGCCCGGCTATCCCTACGAGAAAGCGCCGGGCCAGCAGTTGTTTTTGCATCGCCAGGAAACCGTCACGCTGTTCCAGCGGATTCTCGGCAACGGCAAGCGCGGCTGGCGGTTCAATCAGTCGCCGCTGTTCTCCGAGTTCCTGCAAGGGCAGTGGGACCTCGAATGCACGCCGTGGGGCAGCCCGACGTACAACCTGTTCGGTTGGCAGAAGCCGTGCTACCTGATGCAGGAAGGCTACTGCGAAACGTTCCAGGAACTGCTCGACACCACCGACTGGAGCCAATACGGCCACAAGAGCGGCAACGCCAAATGCGCCGACTGCATGATGCACTGCGGCTACGAACCGTCCGCCGTCGCACAGACGTTTACCTCCTGGAAGGCGTTCCTGCGGACAGCGCAGTTGACGGTGTTCGGCCCGCCGAAACGCCCCGAACCCCCCGCCGCTCCGCCCCGTTTGCACGACGAGCCACACACCGGCGACGATGCGTCGAAAGACGACCGCCGATTCGTGCGGTTGCCGGTGCTGAGTTCGTAGCGCTCCGAGGCACGGCACCAGATGTTTGAAAGGAGTTGCCAATGTTGCGTCTGATCGCGGTTTCAGTTGCCTTGGCGGGCCTGTCAATTTCTGTTTTTGCTGACATCGACTACCCAAGTTTCACTTCATCAAAAAGGTACACGGTCACAATACGTAAGACGGCTTTGGAAAATTCTCCTGTATGGCAGGAGGATGCTGACAATCCGCCGCTTTCAGCCAGAAAGGCAATGCAACTCGCGGACAAAACAATGGAACCGCTAGTTGGTGCTGATAATTTCACATTGCAGTCGGCGCAATTGGTCCGAGCCGACCGCTTCAACAGCGATCACAAGGGCAAGTGGTATTGGCTATTGCACTATGGCCCCGCCACCTCTGATCCCACCGGCAGCAGGTTAGACCATCTGCGGCTGGTAGTTCTCATGGATGGCACGGTCGTCGCCCCGAGCGTTGCAGAGCGCGGCGAGTAGAGAACGCTCAACGCTCGTTCGACCATTGCATCCGCATCGTGCCCGGAGCAGAATAACGGCCGCGGTCGAGAGGGACCCGAATCGCAGATCGTGAAAACCACGGCGGGCCGAAGGACAGCCATCAGAATGAGACGAATCGCATGGATGAGCGGCGTGACTCTGGTCTGGATCGGTTGGCACGCGGTGGCCGCGGCGGGGCTTGCCACGTTCGATGATTTCGCCACGCCGCCGGCGACAACCGGTTCCACCGGCCTGTTTTTCGCGAATGGCGACAGTTCCGTTTACCAGGGCGTGATCTGGGACAGCCGCGTGACGGTCGTCGGGGACGACTACCGCATCGACACGTCGACGCCCGGCCCGCTGTTCGGCATTCCACACTCGGGCGATTACTTCATCACCAACGACAGCCCGAGCAACGACGGCATTTTGCTGACCACCACGCAGATTCTCACCGGCGCGTGGTTCGGGCAGAACGCCTACTACGGTTTCGGTCCCGGCGGGGCCGATCAGGTCACCATTCACGCATTGAACGGCGCGACGATTCTTGGCTCCGTCGTCTTCGACTTGCCGCCCGCCGTCGACGCGGGACAACCGGGCATCATGGGCTTCGCCGACACCAGCAGCTTCGCCAGCCTCGTCGGCATTACGGGTTATCGCATCGACCGCCGCCAGGTCGGCGACCAGACCGGCAACTGGGTGGGCGACAATTTCCAATTCGTCGACGCGCTGGCCGTCCCCGAGCCGACGATGCTGTCGATGGCCGCGATCGGCGTAATCGCCGCGGTCGGACGCCATCTCCGCCGGCGGCGTTCCTGAAGGGCCGCGGCGGCCTGGGCGCGTTTTTGAGCGATCCTTTGGCCCGGCCTTTGATCGACTTCCGTCTGCGAAAACCGCTTGCACACATCGCCGCATTGGGCGATGATAGGGCCGGTTTCCGTAGAAAAAACTCAAAGGACTGGGCATGCCTGCCGCGATGCTTTATTCCCCGGACTTGTACGATTTCGACAAGCCGGTCGTTACCATCGACGAAATCCGCCAGTGGAATCCTCAGCGCGACGAGATGGAGCACCTCACCGCCGTGCTCTACATCGACCGGGAGCACAACGGGCTGGTCGGGTACAAGGAAGTCACGCAGAACGAGTTCTGGGTCCGCGGCCACATGCCGGGCTTCCCGCTGATGCCCGGCGTGATCATGTGCGAGGCCGCGGCGCAGCTCGCCAGCTTCTATTCGCGGAAGTACGACATTCTCGGCGGCGACTTCGTCGGCTTCGGCGGCGTCGACAACGTCCGCTTCCGCGGGCCGGTTTATCCCGGCGAGCGGCTGCTCATCATGGCGCGGATGACCCGCTGCCGCCGCGGCAAGCTCGCCGAGTTCGACTTCCAGGGCTACGTCGGCGACCGGCTGGTTTACGACGGCCGCCTGATCGGCGTGCCGCTGAACATCGAACTGAAAACGACGCCGGCGCCGTAACCGAGACGTGAATGGCCGCATCCCGGTTCAGCTCTGTTAACCGGGATTTGCTTTTGAATCAATGACAAGAAAGCGAATCCCGGTTAGAAGACGAACCGGGATTCAACAGCACATCGCGGTTGCCAACCGCGGCTTTGAAATCCCATGTTGAAATCCCCGCCGCAGGATCTGTTTCCGTTTTTCCGCACGTTGGCGGAGTTGCCGTGCCCCGTCGATTGGGCGGAGTTCTTCGGCAACGACCGGCCGGTGGAACTCGATCTCGGTTGCGGGCGGGGGAAGTTTCTCGTGCAGGCCGCGGAGACGGGCGGTGAGCGCAACTTCCTCGGCGTCGAACTCGATTACACCGAAGGCCGCCGCGGCGCGAAGCGGTTGCAGAAGCGCGGCGTCGAGCACGTCCGCGTGATCGGCGGCGACGCGAAGGAATTTCTGCGGAAGCACGTCGTGCCGCATTCGGTCTCGGCGGCGCACGTCTACTTTCCCGACCCGTGGTGGAAGCGTAAGCACAAGAAGCGGCGGCTGTTCAACGACGAGTTCGCCGATCTCCTGGCGAACGCCGTGATGCCGGGCGGTTTTGTCCATTCGTGGACCGACGTGGAGGAATACTTCGGCGTGATTGCGTCGTTGATGAATCATCACCCGGAGTTCATCGCCGAGACACCGCCGCCGCTGCCCGAACCGACGCACGATCTCGATTATCAGACGAGCTTCCACCGCCGCCGCGCCCAGGCGGGCTGCACGATCTACCGCGGATTATGGCGGCGCCGGGAAATTTCCGCCGCGCCCACCTTGCCGCGCTAAATTTCCCTCGCGAGCGGTTCCTGCGGGCGGGTATCTTTGTGCTCCGCGGAAGAGAAGCCTTTTATCCGCAGATTTCGCAGATGGACGCAGATTAGGAAGAAGAGGGATAGAGGCCACCGAGAATCTCGACTGCCTTTATCCTGAATTAAAATCTGCGTGAATCTGCGAAATCTGCGGATCACCGTTTTTGCTTTTACGGAATCCACCGAGGAACGCGCCCGCATGTTGCTTGCTGCTCACTGTTGGTTGGTGATGTCGCTCGGTGTCTTCTCGGCCGATCCGGTGGTCGAGCTGGCCGAGCGGGATGCCGATTATCCGTTGCAGGGGGAGTATCTCGCGGCGGCGATGCCGGAGTGTGCATGCCGGTTCGGGATGCAGGTCGTCGCGCTGGGCGAGGCGAAGTTCGAAGCGCTGATGTACGAAGGAGGCTTGCCGGGGAACGGGGCGTCGGGGATTTCGGCGTATCGCTTGCGCGGCGAACGGTCGACGTCGAGCCACTTGCGGCTCGAAGGGGGCGGCTGGCGGGCCGAGATGACGGACGGCGAATCGTTCCTGATCGATTCGCTCGCCGGGAGTTTGCCCGTCGCCACGCTGAAGAAAACAACGCGCACGAGTCCCACTTTGGGCGCGCAGCCGCCGGCGAACGCGGTCGTGCTGTTCGATGGCTCGTCGCTGTTCCAACTGACGAATGCGGAGATGACGGAAGACGGTCTACTAAAAGTCGGGGCGGAGACGATTCAGCCGTTCCGCGATTTCCACCTGCACGCCGAGTTCCGCACGCCGTACATGCCTAAGGCCCGCAGCCAGGCGCGCGGCAACAGCGGCTTCTATTTGCAGCGGCGGTATGAAGTGCAGGTGCTCGATTCGTTCGGGCAATGGCCGCAATTCAACGAGGCCGCGTCGATCTACAAGACGCGGCCGCCGGCGATCAATCTCAGCTATCCTCCCCTCGCCTGGCAGACGTACGACATCGACTTCACCGCGGCGCGGTTCGATGCGCTCGGCAACAAGACGCAGCACGCGCAGATCACCGTGCGGCACAACGGCTACCCGGTGCAGAACGGCGTCACGCTGTATGGCAAGACCGGCGCCGGCAAACCCGAAGGCCCCGACCCGCTCCCGATCCTCTTCCAAAACCACGGCGACGCCGTGCACTTCCGGAATATGTGGATCGTCGAACGGTAGCTATTTCGACGTCAGGTCGAAGTTGATCTCGTTCTTGCCTTCCTTCACTACGGCCGTCAATTGCGACTGGGCGTGATATTTGGCGGGCAATTTTTCCCGCTGATCCGCCTTGCCGGTCGTGATGCGCACCTTGTGGTTGCCGATCGCGGCCCCTTTTAGCGCTCCATTAAAATCGAGCTCGTACTTGCCCTGAGCGTCGGTAATCGCCGACGACGGGCGGGATTTTTCCGCTTCGAACTGGATCGCCGCATTGGGGAGCGGCTGTCCGTCGAGCGTCACTTTCCCCGTCACGGTGCCGAGTTTGGGAAGATCCTTCGGCGCGCCGTCGCAGCCCGACAGCAGAAGTTGGCCGAAGACGAGTAGAACGAAGGGCATGCGAGACATGTGCAGTTTTCAGTTGAAAGATAAAGAGAGAAGCCTTCCTGCGGGATCGCCGCGGGAAGGCTTGTTCAGGGTAACTCGGTCGGACTAGAACTCGCCGACGGTGACGCCGTCGTTCATCCCCTGGAGCGCGGCGAGCGTGGTCGACGAAATGTTTTCGCTGAGGAAGCGGACCGTGCCGTCGGCCAGCAGGGTATGGCAGCCGCCGGTGTGCTTGCTGCCGGCGCCCCAGGCATAGGGACAGCCATTCACGCCGCCGCCGCAGTAAGTCCGACTGTTGATGCCGTACGCGGTGGGAACGATCACATGGGTGTGCACGAAGGCGTGGAAGTACGGTCCGTAGTTCGTGCTGTTCTTTTTGAAGGGCGTTTCGATCATCGCCATCGTATTGCTGGTGCCGTCATTCACGTCCGCGATACGCGCCGCCCCATTGAATCCGCCAAAGATGCCTTTGCCATTGGCGGTGTCCTGCTTGTACCACGTGGCGAAACTGTACTCCGTCGTATGGCTAACCAGCCCATAGCTGACGCGGGTTCCGTTGGTGATTCCGTACGCGCCGGCGCCGATCGTATTCGGATCGGCATAGCTGGTGTCGGACGGGCACTTCAAGGCCACCGTGGCTCCCGTGGCCGTCAGCCAGAGCGAACTGGGATTCGTCACGCCGCCGTAGCCGACGCCATGCCAGTCGGCAATGTCGGTCGCCAGGCTGAAGTTGATCTGGTTGTAGAGCGGGGCCTGATCGTAGTAGGGCAGCAGCAGCAGATAGGCGGTGGTGTTGCGGATCAGGCCGGTGCCGCCGATGGGACCCGAAGTACAGACCGCGCAGCCGGGGTTGATCGCGCTGGGGGGAAACTGCTGAAACACGTCGTGATAATTGTGCAGCGCCAAGCCCATCTGCTTGAGGTTGTTCTTGCACTGCGTTCTGCGGGCCGCTTCCCGCGCCTGCTGCACGGCGGGCAACAACAGAGCGATGAGGATCGCGATGATCGCGATCACCACCAGGAGTTCAATGAGCGTAAATGCCTTGCGACGAGCCTGGACCATGAGACATCTCCCAACAAGAGAAGAATAAAACAACGACCCGTTTCCACAGAAATCAGGTCGACCATTCCATAGAGATGGAAGGCGGAGAGCGCGCCCGATGCCTCACTATGAACGCCGAGACGACGAGTTGCAAGCGTAGTTATCGCCCGGATTCCGAAGGAATTCCCCGATTCAATCGAAGACCTCCCCCGGCGTCACTCGGCCAGGGACACCGTCAGCCATTCCGCCAGCCGGTCGAAGGCGTCGGGCGGAATCGAATGCCCCTGCCGGTGATTGAGCAGGCCCAGCCGCGCGGGCTGGCGGTACAACTCGTAAATCGGCAAGGCGGCGGCGATGTAAGGCCAACTGCGGTCGCCGTCGGCGGCGCCGGGGCCGCTTTCGCCGCCGAGGATCAAGAGCGGCCGCGGGGCGATCAGGGCCAGCAACTCGTGATGATTTCTGGCGAAGTTCTCCTCTTTGATCTTCGGACCCAGATACCACGGGGCATGCCAGTTCGTGGCATCGAACGCGAGGCCCCCTTCGCTGAAGACGCCGGCTCGGAGGCGGTCGTCGAACGCCATCAGGTAGAGGACTTCTTTCGCGCCGAGCGAATGGCCGACCGTGCCGAGGCGTTCGGGATCGACGTTCGACAGCGCGGCGAGGATGTCCGCGGCGCGCTGGGCATCGTAGAGCATCTTGTGCATGCCAAGCGTCTCGGGATGCCGGGCGCGGAACTTGGCGACGGCGTCGTTCAAGTCTTTCGCGTCCTGCCAGAGGAAATTCCGCGGGCAGATCACGACGAAGCCTTGTCGCGCGAGCTTCAACCCGAGGTGTTGCGGCTCGGGGCCTTTCACGCCGGCGATCTCGTCGATCGTGTCGTTCGTCGTCTGATGCAGCGCGACTAGCCCGGCCCGCGGCTCGTTCGACTTCGACTTTGGTTCCAGCAGATACGCTTCCAGCGTTTGTCCCGGCTCGTTTTCGTAGCGGATGAGCTTCCGCGTCAGCCCGTCGAGTTCGTCGGTCCGCAGAACTTCGAAGGTCGTTGCTTTGGGCCGCGCGGGCATCGGGCCGAGGAATTCCAGCCACGCGCGCCGCAGTTCGCTGCGTTTTTTCTTCCACGGATTCCGGGCGTCGGGCTGCTTCCATTCCTCGGACGACAGCAGCGGCGTCAGCGGACGAAACGGCGCGGGGATCTTTTCCGGCGGCGTTTGCACTTCGGCGAGCCAGGGAACGTCGGCAGCCAAGACGGCGCGGCTGATCACAAATAACATCGTGATTGTCGCGACGGGAATCTGCATGCTGTGTTTTCGACTGGAGTTCATTGGACGTCGCTGGCCAAGATCATGGCGTGCTAGTTAGCCCGCGAAGCGCAAGCGTCTTTCCATCCGATATCCGCGATCCGATATCCGCTATTCCAGCAGCGTCAGCGCGTTCTCGCGTTGAGTCAGCGGAAACGCGACCGGCCCGCCGGTGCGGTGCGATTCAAAGACCGCGGAAATCATTTCCACGATCCAGCGGCCTTCCGTCGGGCCGCATTGCGGCTCGCGCTGGTCGTCGATCGCGCGGAGCAGGTCTTTCACCGCGGCGACGTTGCCTTGCTCCAAGCCGCCCGGCAGGGTTTCCGGCTTGCCGACGCCGTTCGACGTCAACGGCTGCCACTGGGCTTTCGTCCGTCCGGGCGACCAGCTCGAATCTTTCAAAATAAACGCTTGCCCCGGATAGCCGGTGAAAATCTCGATGATTCCCTTGCTGCCGAAGATCTGCAGCCCGAACCGCGACGGCGTGCCGGCGGCGGCGCGCTTCGAACCGAAGAAGCCCGTGACGCCGTTCGGAAAGTTGTATGTCGCCTGGACGTGATCGCCGGCGAGTGGGCCGATCCCTTCGTTGCCGGGCTTCACGTCGGCCTTCGTCACGAGTTTTCCATTCGCGCGGACCGTGGCGTAACACTCGATGGGATCGCCGGCGAGATAGCGCATCAGGTCGAGGACGTGCGAGCCGAGCACCCACAAATCTTCGCCGCCGCCGCGGCCGGGGTCTTCCTTGCCGCGCCCGCGGAGTTCCAGCAAGTCGCCGATTTCGCCGGCCTTGATCAGATCCATCACGACGTGCAGCGTCGGGGCGTAATGCGTCTGATGCGCGAGCGCCAGCCGCAGATGCCGCATCTCGCAGGCCCGGACGATCTCATCGGCCTCGGCAGGGGTCCGACAGAACGGCTTCTCCATATAGATGTGGGAGCCGTGTTCGGCACACGCGAGTACCATGTCGCGGTGCTGGTCGATCCATCGCGGCCCGATGCCGACGAGGTCGAGCTTCTCCTTGTCGAGCATCTCGCGATAGTCGGCGTAGGCCGTCTGCGCGCCGGTGACCTCTTTCGCTTTGGCGCGGCCGGCTTCGTCGTCATCGGCGACCGCGACGACTTCGACGTCGGGAATATCCTTCCAGACGGTGTCGACGCCGTGGCCGTAGCCCCCCTTGCCCGTCCGTCCGATCACGCCGACTCGCCGCTTGGCCATGAGAAGCGCCTTCTGGCTGCACGACGCCTCTGCGAAGCGCCGCTAAGTGGAATTGTCGCGACTGAGACTCGGAAAACGCGTTGCGTGTGTAATAATACTGGAAGCCAAGGCCCGCCGCGAGATTCCCACCCCATTGGAGATATCAACACGGATTTCGCTTTCTCCCCTCTCCCCTGGAGGGAGAGGGGGCCGGGGGTGAGGGGGATGCCACAGACGTGAATGATTGCAGGAAGCCCGCAGCGCAAGCGAGGAGTCATTAAAAGACGCAATCCTCGCTTGCGCTTCGGGCTCCCTAACTCCACGTCGGTGACCTCCCCCTCATCCGGCCTTCGGCCACCTTCTCCCTCCAGGGGAGAAGGGAAGACCACCCACTGCGACGAAACACCCACTTCGACATGCACATGACCGCACCACAACCCTGGGACGTCGCCCGCGTCCGGCGTGATTTTCCGATCCTCGACCGCCCGCTCTCCGACGGACGGCCGCTCGTCTATCTCGACACGGCGGCCACCGCGCAGAAGCCGCAATGCGTCGTCGACAAAGTCGTCGCGTGCCTCACGGAGTACAACTCGAACGTCCATCGCGGCATCCACGAGCTCGGCGACCGGATGACGACCGAACTCGAAGCGGCCCGCGAGAAAGTCCAGACGCTGCTCCATGCGCGGGAGGTCGAAGAGATCATTTTCACGTCCGGCACGACGATGTCGATCAACCTCGTCGCGTACAGTTGGGGCCGGAAGTTTCTGAAGCCCGGCGACGAGATTCTCGTCAACGAGATGGAACATCACGCCAACCTGGTGCCGTGGCAGCTCGCCGCCAAAGCGACCGGCGCGACGCTGCGCTATCTGCCGCTGACGGGCGATGGCGAGCTGGAGATGTCGCGGCTGGATGAGTTCCTCACGAAGAAGACAAAACTCGTCGCGGTGACGGCGATGTCGAACGTGCTGGGCACGATCAATCCGATTGCCGAGTTGGCGCAGCGGGTGCACGACGTCGGCGGGTTGATTCTCGTCGACGGCGCCCAAAGCGTGCCGCATGGCGCGACTGACGTCCAATCGCCGCGGATCGACTTCCTGGCGTTCTCCGGGCACAAACTCTATGGCCCGACAGGCGTCGGCGTCCTGTATGCTCGCCGCGCTCTGCTGGAAGAGATGGACCCGTTCCTCACGGGCGGGCACATGATCCGCGAAGTCTTTAAGGATCATGCCACGTGGGCCGAGTTGCCGGCGAAGTTCGAAGCCGGCACCGGGCCGTTCATCGAAGCCGTCGGACTCGGCGCGGCGATCGATTACGTGAATTCGCGTGGCTTCGACGCGATTCACGCCTACGAACAGCAGTTAACGCGGCTCGCCTACGAAAAACTGCAAACGGTGCCGGGGCTGAAAATCTACGGGCCGCCGCCATCCGAGCGCGGTTCGTTGCTGAGTTTCACGGTGGACGGGCTGCATCCGCACGACATCAGCGATTTGCTCAATCGCCGCGGCGTGGCGATCCGCGCGGGACATCACTGCACGATGCCGCTGCACGATCTCTTGCAGGTGACCGCTACGGCCCGGGCGAGCTTCGCGTTCTACAATACGCCGGGCGAAATTGACGCGCTGGTCGACGCGCTGCACTATGCTCGCAAGGTGTTTCGGCTGGAGTAATCTCCGGTTAGCCGCGACGCGGAGGCTCGGCGAGCGGAGCGCTCCGCTCGGAAACCCTTCGCGTCGCGGCTAACCGACAAATGGCCTATCGGGAGTCATCATGGCGCGCATGCTCGTTGTGTTTTTCGTGTTGTTTTCACTCGTTCGAAACGACGACGCGCCGGAATGGCGTTACGACCCCGCGTTGTTCGCCCCGTTCTGGACGAGCGACACGATGCACGGCGAGTCGATGCTGTTCGTCAAAGCCGACGGCGAAGAAGCCGCGACGGGCGAACTCCTCTTTCCGCCGACGAAGATGCTCGCCGTCCGCGATTCCAACGGCGACGTCACGTATGAGGAAGGCCGCGACTACGTCTGGCAGCCCGGCTCGCGGACAATCACGATTCCCGCGGGGTCGCGGATCGTCGTGAAGTCGCCGGCCGATATGCGGCGGCCCGCGAAAACGCAGAAGTACGAACTGACGCACCGCGACGGCGACGGCGAAATCTATTTCGGGTCGAAGCTCGAATACCACGACATGCAGACGTGCTTCACCTACGAGCACGAACCGAACGTGTGGAAAGCCGAGCCGCCGAAGTTCGACGAGGCGCAGTTGCCGCGCACCCTCGGCAAGTTGAACGCGAAAGAGCCGATCAAGATGCTGCTGCTGGGCGACAGCATCTCGGCGGGTTGCAACGCCTCAGGCTGGGCCGGCGAGAAACCGTATCAGCCGCCGTTTTCCAGGCTGGTCGAGAAACATCTCGCCGCGACGTATGGAACGGAAGTCTCGGTCGAGAATCTCTCCGTCAGTGGGAAGAGCACGGAGTGGGCGCTGACGGTGATCGACGACATCGCCGCCGCGGAGCCGGATGTGGTGATCCTCGCGTTCGGCATGAACGACTCCGCCGGCCGCCCGAAAGCAGACTACAAGAATTACATCGAACAGACGATCCAGAAGGTCCGCGAGAAACGCCCGGAGACGGAATTCATCCTGGTCGCGTCGATGCTCGGCAATAAGGACTGGATTCGCCTGAAACAGGAACTCTTCCCGGAATACCGCGCCGCGCTCGCCGAACTGTGCGAACCGGGCATCGCGCTCGCCGATCTGACGACGGTGTGGACCGAGTTCCTGAAAGTGAAACAGGACCGCGACCTGACGGGCAACGGCGTCAATCACCCGAACGACTTCGGGCATCGGGTTTACGCGCAGGTCATTTCGGCGCTGCTGATCCCGTCGAAGTGAAGGCATCTCTCGCAGAGACGCGAAGCCGCAAAGGACCGCAAAGGAGAATACAGATTTCGCACAGAGACACAGAGGTCACAGAGAAAAGCAAAGCACTCGGAATTTCTAACTCTGTGACCTCTGTGTCTCTGTGCGAAAAGCCTTCCTCGTTTTTTCTTTGCGATTCTCTGCGACTTCGCGTCTTTGCGAGAGACGCCTTTCATCCCCGTTGCTGCTGGTAAATCGCCAGAATCACGTCCTCGACGGTCTTGTACGTCTTCTTCCCGCTGG
>CAZDGB010000202.1:0-14128 GCA_964504645.1 uncultured Planctomycetaceae bacterium
GCGGCCGGAGCGGAGGTTTTGGCGAATGTCGTAGCCGAGCATGATGTCTTTCTAAGACTTGTTATCCGCAGATTTCGTAGATAGACGAAAATTTCAACCCGCGGAGAGTTCGGCCAGAAGTTCGTCGGAAATGTTGAAATTAGCCATCACGTTCTGGACGTCGTCGTTGTCTTCGAGGGCTTCGATCAGCTTGAGGACCGACTTCGCCGCGTCGCCGTCGAGGTCGACCGTGTTGGCGGCAATGCGGGTCAACTCGGCGGAATCGGTGGGAATCTTCGCGGCTTCGAGGGCCTCCGTCACCTGCTGAAACGCGTCGGGCGAACAGAGGACTTCAAACGATTCGCCCGCCGGGCGGACGTCGTCAGCGCCAGCTTCGAGGGCGACTTCCATCAGCCGGTCTTCGGTGACGTGCTTGGCCGGCACCTGGAAAACCCCTTTGCGTTCGAACATCCAGGCCACGCAGCCAGTCGCACCGAGGTTGCCGCCGTGGACTTCGAAGATCTTGCGGACTTCGCCCGCGGTGCGATTGCGGTTCTCGGTGAGAATCTCGCAAAGGACGGCGACGCCGCCGGCCCCGTAACCTTCATAGAGAACTTCGTCGTAGCTTTCAGCGCCGAGCTCGCCGGTTCCCTTCTTGACGGCACGGTCGATCGTGTCGTTGGGCATGCTCGCCTTTTTGGCGCGGTCGATGGCGTAGCGGAGCGCTAGGTTCGCCGCCGGGTCGCCCCCGCCGCGGCGCGCCGCCACGATGATGTACCTTGCCAACTTGCCGAAGAGCTTGCCGCGCTTTTTGTCGACGGCGCCCTTCTTCGCGGCGATGTTTGCCCAGTGGGAATGTCCGGCCATGAATCTGCGTAATGGATTGAGGAGTGTGATTTAGGCGAGCGGCACGGCGTAAGCCCGCCGTGTTTTTGCTTCGGAAGACTAAGACACGGCGGGCTTACGCCGCGCTGCTCGCCTTGGCTACTTTTTGTGCTGTTTCAACTTGTCCTGCAGGCGTTCTTTCAGCGCCGCGTCGACGCCGGCTTCTTTCTCGGCGTAAGCGAGCGCCTTTTCCCAGGCTTCGACGGCTTTGTCCAACAGATTCAGCCGGTGGTACAAATCGCCCAGGTGATCCCACAGGGTCGAATCGCCCGAGCCGGTTGAGCCTTCAACGGCCTTTTCCAGCGGCTCGCGGGCTTCTTCGAATTTTCCGAGCTTGAACAGGACCCAGCCCAGGCTGTCCTGGTACGCCGCGTTGTCCGGCTCGGCGGCGACGGCCTTGCGGATCATTTTCTCGGCCTGCTCCAGATTCTTCCCTTGATCGGCGTAGAGATAGCCGAGGTCATTGTTCACCGAGGGATCGTCCGGCTCTTCCGCGAGAATACGTTCGAGAATTTCCTCACCCTTGCGCATCTCGCCGCGCTGCACGTGGATATTCGACAGGCTGAACTGACAGCGGCGGACGATCTCCTTCTGATTCGGATACTCGGCCATCACCTTTTCGAACGCGGGAATGGCCTGGTCGAATTTCTTGGAGTGATAGTAGATCCAGCCTTCCTGGTAATGCAGCAACGGGCTTTCGGGGAAGAGTTGCTGGGCTTCATTGATGGCTGCCAGCGCGCCGTCGGTGTCGCCCGACAACTCGCGGGCCTGCGACAGCCAGAACAGGAAGTTCGGCTTGCGGTCGAGCAGCGCCCGCTCGTTCGCAGCGTCGGTATAGACCGCGGCGGCGTCGGCATAGCGCCGAGCCTTCATGTAGAGCTCGCCCAGTTCGGAGTAGAGATCCGGCTTGCGGTCCGGGTTCAACTTGAGCGCAATGCGGTAGAACTCGGCGGCGTCATCGATGAGGTCGCGCTCGGCCGCGAGTTTGGCCAGGAGCAGGCACTTCTCGAAGTTCAGCTTCGGCGGCTCGGCGGCCTGCTGCGATCGGCCCGCGGCGAGCAGCGACTTGAGCAGTTCCTCGTCGGCAGAGATGGCTTTCAATTCGGTCTCGAAGTTTTCCAGGCCGTCGTTGCCGGCCTTGGACAACGCGCGGCCCAGCGCGTCGAGCAAATCTTCCGGCCGGTTCATCTTCCGCAGCACGACGGCGAGGCCGAGATAGCCGGTCGCGTCGCCGGTCCCTTCGAGCGCTGCATCATAAATCGCCTTGGCCTTTTCCAAATCTCCCGCCGTGACCAGTTGTTCCGCGAGGAAGTACTGCAACACGTTGTTGCGCGGATCCTTTTCGGCCAACTGCTCCAGGCGGCCGATGAGTTCGTCGCCGCGCTTCAACTCTTGCAGGATGGCGCCCAGCAGGAGGTATGCATCGCGTCCCTTCGATTGCCTCTGTGCGTCGAAGTATTTCTGCAATTCGTCCATGGCCTCCTGCGGCTTGTGCGACAAGAGCAAGACTTTGGCCTGATAATAGGCGAGATTCCCTGCTCCGGCCCGGCCCGATTTCGCGGCGAGGTCGAACGCCTTGGACGCCAGGTCGAGCCGTTCGCCGTCGAGCAGCACTTGCCCGATCTTTTCGTAGCTCGTCTGCTGATCGGCGAGCAACCGCGTCTTCGTCTTGAGATCGAGCCCGTAGTCGCCCGGCTGCTGCAGCGCTTCGAAGACGACGGCATACGCGTCCGCGGCCGGCTTCGGCTGGCCGGTGATGACGTACAGAATGCCGAGCTCGCGCATGAGCATCACGTACGTCGGCGAGTGCTTGTCGATCTGCGGCGAATCGGCGGCCTGCTTGAGGTAGCGGATGGCCTCCGGCAGCTTGCGCTGTTGCGCCAAATAGATTCCCAGTTGCCGAAGCAGTTCGTGATCCTCGGGCAGCAACTCGACGGCCTTCGTGGCGTACTTAACGGCGTCGTCCACGAGATCGAGATCGAACGCCAACGGGACGAGGCTGCGGTAGACTTCGGCGGCCTGCGGATCGAGCTCCACGGCCTGGCGATATTCTTCGAACGCTTTGCGGCGCTCGCCGCGAATCTGCCACGTGCGGCCCGTCATGAAATGCGAGAGCGCATCCAGTTGGCGCTGCGTCCCCTCGGTTCGCGACTGGACCGGTTTCAGCGGGGGAACGTCCTGATCCGCTTCCTGGAGCCGGAACTTCGGCGCGGGCGCCGATTCCGCAGTGTCCTTCGCGGCCAGATTCCAGTTGCAGCACAGTCCAGCCGCCAGCCACGTCGCAACGAGGATTCTCATGGTGCGATCCTTGCCGATTCCAGGGGCATTACTCGAAATAGTTGCCGCAGCCCGTCCGGGGCCGCCGATCGAATCATTTTACGCGAATTCCCCCGGACCACAATTTCGGTTTGCCGTTTCCGTCCGCAAAGGTCACTTCGACCGGCCGGCCGATTTGACAGCTCCCTTGTGTTCCGGCGGTTTTTTGGCGGCGGGCTTCTTCGCCGGCGCCGCTTTCGCGGCCTTGGGTTTCGCTTTCCCGCGCGTGGCGGGGTGAGCGAGGAGATCCTGGAAGCGTTCCATCGCCGTCGCCGGGTCATAGCCGTCGGGCGGGGCTTCGGTCAGCTCGGGCAATCCGGAAAGCACTGCCTCGTCGGTCGCCGCCATTCGCATCATCTGGCAGAACGCCGCCGCTTCCGCCTTGCGCACCGACGACTTGAGCGCCTCGCCGATTTCCTCTTCGGATTGCCCCGGGTCGGCCAGCCCCATCCAGACGAAGTAGCGCCGCATCGCGTCGTCGATCGGCAGCACGTGGGCGCCAATCGCCGTTTGCAGCGTGTAGTTGCGAATGAACGGCGTGGCGTGTTTCAGACGGGCCAGTTGCTTCGCGGCCAGTTCCAGCGTTTTCTTTTTCAGCGATTCGAACTCGAACGTGAACGATTTCTCGAACACGAACTGCAGCACGGCCCGCAAACGGAACCCGCGCCATTCGCTGTCTTCGCGGCCGGGAAAGGCCCGTTCCAGTTCGCTCACCTGGCTGACGCGGGCCTCGTTCAGATCCGGGAACTCCTGCCGAAACCGCTCGAACGCCAGGTCGGCGTCGTGCGGCGAGAGGTTCTCCAGGCAGACCGCGTAGAGCATGATGTCCAGCACCGGGCGGTCGGCTTTGGGCAAGACAATCTTGTAACGTTTCTTCAGCAGCGGCAGCAACTTCTTGAGCAACGTCTGCCGTTCCGCCGCTTTCACTCGGGAACTCGTCACCGTTCGTCCTCGTCCGTTCGAGTCATCCCCTGCGGCTGCGCTCCCGCGGCGCAGCTTTCCGCTGTCGAATCCGGCTCGGGCGACCCCGCGGACTCGGCCGCCGGGGAACTCGAGCCTGGTGAATCTTTCACCGGGCGATCCGTGTCGTCGTCAACGTGTGCGTTTTCAGCGTATGCGTCATCGCCGTCGTCGAACTCGTCTTCCGCGTCTTCTTCGGCGGATTGTTCATCCGGCAAGGCCTCCCGCAAAATCCGCGAGGCCTCGATGCTCTTCTTCACTCCCTGGTCGAGCACGAACTTCAGCACCGGGGTGTAGCGGGTGTCGAGCCGCTCGGCGATTTTCGCCTGGATATAGCCGCGGGCCGATTCCAGTCCGTGCATGGCCAGCGACTGCTGCTTGGCGTCTCCCATGATCGAGACGTAAACTTTCGCCGTCCGCATATCTTTCGCGACTTCCGCGGCGAGCACCGTCACCTGCTTGATGCGCGGGTCGCGCAGCTCGAACAGGATCGTGGTGCTGGCCACTTCCCGAACGGCTTCCGAGGCTCTGGCGAGACGGCGCGAATTCATGAGACACTTATTCCAACGTTCGCTTCACTTCCTCGATGCGATACGCTTCCAGCAGGTCACCTTCCTTGATGTCGTTGAAGCCTTCCAGCCGGATGCCGCATTCCATGCCTTCCCGGACCTCGCGGACATCGTCCTTTTCACGGCGCAGCGAACCGATGCCGTAACTGTTGAGAACCTTTTGATCGCGGATCAGATGGATGCGGTGCGTGCGTTCGATCGTGCCGTTCAACACGCGGCAGCCGGCGATCGTGCCGAACCGGCTGATGCTGAACAGCCGCAGGACGATGGCCCGCCCGGTGATGACTTCCTTGATTTCCGGCCGCAGCATCCCTTCGAGACTGGTTTTGATGTCGTCGGTGACTTCATAAATGATGTTGTATCGGCGGATTTCCACCCCTTCCTGGGAGGCGAGAGCTTCGGCCTTGTCTTCGGCAATGACATGGAAGGCGACGATGACCGCGCGCGACGCCGACGCGAGATAGACGTCGCTTTCGTTCACGCCGCCCACCCCTTCGTGCAGGATTTTGACGCGAACTTCGGGATGCGAGAACTTGCCGATCTCGCTCTTCAAGGCTTCCAGCGAACCGGGGGTGTCGGCCTTCACGATAACGCCGAGGTCCTGCACTTCGCCGCCGCGGGCCGCGTTGAGAATTTCTTCCAGCGTCCGGCGTCCGCCGCGGTTCGAGAGCAAATCGGTGCGGCCTTTCTGGCGGCGCGTCTCGGCGATCTCGCGGGCCGTGTCGAGGTCGTCCAGCACCAGGAACCGGTCCCCGGCGCCGGGAACGATGTCGAGTCCCGCGGCTTTGACGGGGGTCGAAGGCGGCGCGGAATCGATTTCCCGGTCATTTTCGTCATACAACGCGCGGATGCGTCCGTACGCCGGGCCGCAGACGATCACGTCGCCGACGCGCAGCGTCCCTTTGCGGACGATCAGCCAGGCGATGGGCCCGCGGCCTTCGTCGCGGAAGCTTTCCAGGCAAATGCCCGATGCCGCGCGCTCCGGATTCGATTTGTACTCGTGCAGTTCCGACGTGAGCAGCAGCGTGTCGAGCAAGTCCGGCACACCGGTCCCGGTCAGGCCGGACGTCCGCACGACTTCAATGTCGCCGCCCCACTCGGCGGCCAGCACGTTCTGCGCGGCAAGATCCTGCAGCACGCGTTGCTCGTTGCGGTCCGGCAGGTCGCATTTGTTGAGCGCGACGACCATCGGCACATTCGCCGCGCGGGCATGCGAGATGCATTCCACGGTCTGCGGCATCACGCCGTCGTTGGCCGCGACGACCAGCACCACGATGTCCGTCACATTCGCGCCGCGGGCCCGCATCTCGCCGAACGCGGCGTGGCCGGGCGTATCGACGAATGTGAGTTTTTTGCCGTTGTGCGCAACCTGATAAGCGGCGATATGCTGCGTGATGCCGCCGAATTCGGTCGCCGCGACGTTCGCGGAGCGGATCTTGTCGACCAGGGTTGTCTTGCCATGATCGACGTGGCCGAGGATCGTGACGATCGGCGGGCGCTCCAGGACTTTTTCGGGATCGTCCGGCAGGTTCTCGACTTCGAGCAGCTCTTCTTCGAGATCTTTCTCGCGGAGAATCTGCAGTTCGACGCCGAGTTCGAGCGCTAGCTCAATGGCTTCGTCTTCAGTGAGTTCGGTATTGATGGTCGGCTTGTCGCCGCGAGCCCAGAGCAGCTGCATGATCGACTTCGCCGGGCGTCCCATCGCTTCGGACAGCGAGCGGATGGTGATCGGCAGTTCGATCTCCGCCTGTGTCTTGAGCTGCGTGGAAGGCGCTCCCCGCCGACGCATCGGCGGGCCTTTGCGGAGCTTCGAACCAACGGCACCGTCCTCGTCGTCTTCCTTGGACGACTCCCGGCGCAGGTTCGTGCGACGGCGGCGCGTTTCCTCCAGGCCCAGCCCGGATCCGCGTTCTCCCACTTTGCCCTTGCCGGCGCCTTCCCGCGCGGCATCGCTGACTACGTCGTCGGCTTCGCGCTTCTTTCCCTTGCCTTCAGCGCTCTTCTTCAAGTGCTGGGAAAGGGGACTGGCCTTCTGCAGCGAGTCGCGCGTAAAGGCGATCTCGGGCTTTTGGGCTTTTTCCTCCACCGGCTTCGACGTCGGCGGAGCTTTGAAATCGGGAATGGCGGCGATCATGGGACCGCCGATTTTCGGCTTGCCCTTCTTGCCGTCGCGACCGAGGCTGGAATCCGACGTGCCGCGCGCCGTCATCTGCACATTGCGCAGCGGCCGTTTGCCAGCCCCGATGTCGGACGGAGACAATGTCGGCCGCACCGGCGGAGATCCCGCGGCGGGGGGAACGGCCGGAGCAGGCGGTTCGGGGGGAGGCGGCGCGGCATCCTGACCCGCGATGACCGGCGGCGCCGCCGCTGGCGGCGGACTCGCCTCGGGGGGCGCCGGCTCCGTCACGGACTCTGGCTCTGGGGCGGGCGGCGGTTCTTCTTCCGCCACTGGGGGCGCGGGCGGTTCAGCCGCGCGAGCGCGTGTCGGCTGCGGACGCGAAACCATCGTGCGCATCTGGCGCACCATGCCGGCCACTTCCGGCACGACTTCGCGCGAGGGAGTCGTTTTGGCCGGCGCTTCGGCCGCGGCGGGTGCGCTGGCGCGGATCAATTCCAGCACGCGCTCTTTTTCGTCGGGAGAGATGCTCGCCAGAGCCGAGTTCTTGATTACGATTCCCGCTTTGGCGCAGTAATCGATCAACAACTTGCTGTCGAGATCCAGCTCTTTGGCGAGAGCGAAAATACGAATCTTCAAACGGTTCCCCCTGCTCCGAATTAGCCGATCGGGCCTGGCCCATGGGGACGAGCGTTCGCCGCCCTCCGGCGGTCGCAACGTTCGTCAAACGGTCTCCACCACACTCCTGCCGTCAATGGGACAATTTCGTTTTGGCGTATCCCTCTCAAAGATGTCTGTTTCACGTCACTCGGCGGCCGGCTCGGACTCCGAAGCCACCGACTTCTCTTCGATTTTATCTTCAACCGCGGCGTCTTCGCTCGCCGGTTCTTCAACTGCAGCTTCTTCTTCCGTAGCTTCTTCCACAGCTTCCGACGCCGCCTCCGCTACGGCTTCCGGCTGGGTTTCAGCGGTCTCCGCGGGGGGCTCGGCAGTCGGTTTTGCAGGAGCCGACGCGGCGCCATTGTGCTGCGCCAAATGCTGCTGCTCCCGCTCCGCCGCGCGGCGCTTGCGTTCCTCTTCTTCCTGCCGTTCGCTCTCGCGTTCGGCATAGGCGATGATCCCGTCCGTCTGCTCCGACGTCAGGCTGCCGAGTTCCGCCAACTGATCCGGCTCGATCACCGACAGGTCGTCGAAACTGAGGAACCCTTGCGAGACCAACTCTTCCGCCAGTCCGTCTTCCACGTTGGGAATCTGCGAGAATGCCCCGACCGCCCGCTCCAGGGCCTCGTTGAGCTCCTCGCGGGTCATCACCTCGATGTCCCAGCCGACCAACTTGGACGCCAGCCGAACGTTCTGGCCCCGCTTGCCGATCGCCAGCGACAATTGGTCGTCGCGGACCAGCACGATCACGCGACCCAGCATCGGGCACAAAATGACTTCTTCGATCTCGGCCGGCGCCAGCGCATTCGGCACCAGCACCTGCAGCGAATCATTCCAGCGGACAATATCGATCTTCTCGTCGCCGAGCTCTCCGGTGATATTCTTGATCCGCGAGCCGCGCACGCCCACGCACGCCCCGACGGCGTCGATGTTGCTGTCGATACACGACACGGCGACCTTCGAGCGATAACCGGCTTCGCGGGCCAGAGAACGGACTTCAATCACCCGCTCGCCGACTTCCGGAATTTCGAGCTCGAACAGCCGACGGACGAAATCGGGGTGAATGCGGGACAGAATAATCTTCACGCGGCTGCCGGCTTTGCGCACTTCCAAAACCACAGCGCGGACGCGCTCCGAGACGCGATACGACTCGCCTTGAATCTGCTCGCTGCGGGGCAACAGCGCCTCGACCTTGCCGAGATTGACCGTCGCCACGCCCCCCTCGACCCGCGTCACGGTGCCGGTGACGATCTGGCCGCGGATGTCGGCGAATTCGTCGAACAACGAATCCCGCTCGGCCTCGCGGATCTTCTGGATCATCACCTGCTTGGCAGTCTGAGCGGAGATGCGGCCCAAAATGATGCCGAGTTCGTCGGCGTCGATGTCCTTGCCGTTACATTTCACCGCGGTCTGACCGGAGTTGCGGTCGAGGTGGGCTTCGATTTCGTTTTCTTCGCCGTAGTGCTTGCGAGCGGCGGAGACGATGGCCTGTTCGATCCCTTCAATGACAATTTCTTTGTCGATATTTTTATCGCGGTGAATCGCGTCCACGATCCGCAAGAGTTCACTGCCGTTCATGTCACCCCTCCGCGACGACCGCGAGCCAGCTGGAAATCCTTGCCGGCGAAGCGGTTGCCTCACATGGCCCATCGCTAAAAACACAACAAGCGGGCTCGAGTCCCGCTTGTCCACGTCCAGTTCGGCGCTGCCGAACCAGCTAGCCCGGATCTTCCTCGGCTTGAGACAACCGACTCAGATCCTGAGTGAACGGGTTACCCCGCGTGCTTCAGGCTACATTGGCGATGCCTCCAACCCGACTGCGAGACTCTGACCGCCGAGATCAATCCCCACACACCCGCAAGACCATTCTTCCGGGACGTCTGATGACCCAATCCTCGACGCTATCCAACGATACAGAGCCGGATTCAGAATGTCAAGCAGCCGAAGTTGTTCCGTTGGAACCGCACGAAGGTTCACGCCTCAGCGCGGGAGCGCGTCGAGCGCCCCAGTGACTTGCATGCCGTCCCGCACTCGGCACAATGGGGCCAACTGCTTCGTGTCCGCCTCGAGAGGTTTCATCATGGTCGTGCGCTGGTCCGTTCTATCGTTGGTGCTGCTCCTGGGATCGGCGCTCGCCGCACAGAACGAGACCACGGCGAAATCGTCAGGCGACCAGCTCAAAATTGACGCGGAAACCGCCTATTCTCAAGGCGATTTTGCGAAGTGCATCGAACTCAGCTCGAAAGCACTGGAGGCCTCGGCCAACGACCACCTGGCATTGTACTTGCGGGCCAGCGCACGCGTCGAATTGGGCCAAATCGACCGCGATGCGAAGATGGTCCGCGCCGGAATTGAAGATGCGCGGGCTTCGCTCAAAGCCCTCGGAAAACTCGAAGCCAACTACTACCTGCCGTATTTGTATGGCATGACGACGCTGGCACAACTGGAAAATCGCCCGGAGCACGCGGAGACGGCCATCGGCATCGCCGATTCGCTGGTCACCAAAGACGCCATCCCCGCCGAACAGAAGGCGAACATCTACTATCAGCGGGCGGTCGCCAACCTCGTCCGCCGACAGCCGAAAGAGGCCGTCAAAGACTATCAATCGGCGATCCAGGCGTTTCCCAAGCATCTCGGCGCCCGCATCGGCCTGGCGGAAAGTTACATACAGGCCAATGATCTCGACAAGGCTCTGGCCGCGTTCACCGCCGCCGTGCAGACGTTTCCCGACAATCCGCTGGTTTACAACAACCGCGGCATGTTCCTGCAGCAGCGGGGGAAAACGAAGGAAGCCGTCGCGGACTTCTCCAAAGCGATCGAACTCGATCCCAAGTTCGCCGTGGCGCTCACCAATCGGGGCTTTTCCTCGCTGAACAGCGGCCAGCACGCCGCGGCGGAAGCCGATTTCACTACGGCGATCCAGCTCGAACCGAAAGCCCCGCTGCCGTACAGCCTGCGCGGAACCTGCCGGCTGGCGCAGGGCAAGATCGACGCAGCTTTGGAAGACTATCAGGAAGCGGCCAAGCTCGATCCGAAGAACCCGACGACGAGCGCCGACATCGCCTTCGCCAAGCTGTTTGCCAAGGATTTCTCCGCATCGCACGAGTCCTTCACACAAACGCTCAAGACGGATCCGAACTTGCGATACCTCGCTCCGTGGCTGTTGTGGACCGGCACGTTGAGCGGCCAGGAAGTCGTGCCGGAAGTCGCGAAATCGTCCGCGGCGAAGCCGGCCGAGCAGCGCGACTGGGTCGATCATCTGACGCTGTTCCTCACCGGCGAAGAGACGGCTGAGCAACTACTGACAGCGGCAAAAGCCAAAGACCCGTTGCTGCAGAGCGCCCAGGAATGCGAGGCTCACTTCTTCATCGGGGAAAAAGCGGCCCAGGCCGGCGACCAGCAAAAGGCCGAGGCGGAATACCGCGCAGCGATCGCCACCAAGGCGATTAATCTGTCGGCCTATCGCGGCGCCCAGTTCGCGCTCAAGCAGATTCCGAAATAAGCGTTGATTCCGACAGCGGAACGACACACTTATTCGCGCTGAGCAATCAGCGGACGACCATCGCGAGATGACTCGCCGTTTGTCGACGGCGCCACAAGATCGGCCGCCGGTTCGTTGAAGATATCGACTTCGCCGGACGACACGTCGTACATCCCACCGACGATCACGATGCGGCCCTCATCCACCAGCCGGGCGAGCGTGCCGCTGCGTTGCCGCAGCGTCGCCATCGTGCGTAACACATTTCTCCGTGCGACTTCATCGACGCAACTCGACTTGTCCTTGAAATATTCCACATTCAGATGCTTGTCGTCGATGGCTTTTTGAATCTCCGTCACCAGCGAATCGAGATGATCGCAGCCGGTGACTTCGCACGCTTTCTGCCGGCTGCGATAGAGATCCACGGCGGCCGTCACAGCCCCGCAGCGGGTGTGGCCGAGGACCAGGATCAGCTTCGTTCCGGCGACGGCGCACGAATACTCCAGGCTGGCAAGCACATTTTCCGAAGGGACATTGCCCGCGATGCGGACGCTGAAGATGTCCCCCAGGCCGAGATCAAAGATCAATTCGGCCGGCGAACGGGAATCGATACAGCTGAGCACGGCCGCTAGCGGAAACTGCCCGCGAGCGGTCGAGCGAACTTCGCGTCCCAGATCGCGGTACAAGCGGTTGCCGGTGCGGAACCGCTCGTTGCCGTCTTTCAGAATCTTGAGGACTTGCGCCGGAGTGAGCTGCCGCTGCAGATCGGGATTGGAATTGTCGATGTCGGGCATGTGGTCCGGCAGACCG
This sequence comes from uncultured Planctomycetaceae bacterium, assembly GCA_964504645.1. GTDB lineage: Bacteria > Planctomycetota > Planctomycetia > Planctomycetales > Planctomycetaceae > CAZDGB01. The sequence continues at coordinate 11,774 of CAZDGB010000202.1, forward strand.
TACCGCCCGTCAAATCCGGTGAGATAGACTTCAACGCCGCGCGCCGGGGCGGTCTGCGTCAGAAAGTCGTCAATCAAATCGAGAATATCGGGGTCGAGGTAGTTGGTTTGACGAGCGTCCAGCAGCACGTGGTCGCCGCGCGGCACTTCATCTAGCCGCTGCTTGAGAGCGGCCCGATTCAGGAAACTCACCTGATTGGCCAGTTCGATACGCAGCAGATCTCCCTGCAAATGATGTTCGCGGACGCAACGGAGCGGTTGCCGGTAACTGCTGTGGAGAATGAATGCGATGGCGACGCCCAGCCCGATCAGCACGCCGGTGAGCAAATCGGTCAGAACGATGGCGATCACGGTGGCCAGGAACGGCAGAAATTGCGTTCGGCCTTGATCCCACATCTGCTTGAAGTGTTCGGGGCTGGCGAGCTTGGTGCCGGTCACGAGCAAAATTCCCGCCAGGCACGACACGGGAATCCGATTGAGGGCCGCCGGCAACAAGGCCACGCAGAACAGGAGCAGCACGCCGTGCGTAATCGCCGACAACTTGGTCCGTCCGCCGGCGTTGATGTTGACTGAACTGCGGACGATGACCGACGACATCGGAAACGCGCCAATCAAGCCCGCCGTCAGATTGCCCACGCCCTGCGCCAGTAATTCCCGGCTGGCGGGCGAGCGGCGCTGGCGCGGATCGATCTTGTCGACGGCTTCGAGATTCAACAGCGTTTCCAGCGACGCAGCCGCGGCGATCGTCACCGCGCCGAGGTAAATCGCCGGGTTTCTCCACTGCGAAACATCCGGAAATTGAAAGAGCTGGCCGGCCTCGTCCCAATTGGAAATTACCGGAACTTGCACGAAGGCACTCGTGGGAATGGTCCAACCGCCCCCGATCCGCTGCAGCCATTCCGCAGCCACCACGCCGAGCACCACGACGGCCAGCGGCCCGGGCACCAGCGATTTTTTCAAAATCGTCAGACGGTCCCAGAAAATCAACAGGACCACGGACATCAGCCCGATCAACGCCGTCCCCAGGTTCGCGTCGCTCAGCATGCTCGCGAATTCGGTGAACGTGTTCTGCGCATCCGGCTGCTGGAACGCCATCTCCCCTTCTGGGTCGGCGTCGTGCCCGATCAGATGGGGAATCTGTTTCAGGATCAAAATGATGCCGATCGCGGCCAGCAAGCCTTTCACCACGCTGGACGGCACGAACTTGCTCAGAAAGCCGGCTTTGAAGAGGCCGAGCAGAATCTGCAGCACGCCGGCCAGCATCACGGCCAGCAGCAGCGCATTGAAGCCCCCCAACAGAGCAATCTGGGCGGCGACAACCGCGCTCAATCCCGGCGATGGACCGCTGACGCTCGTATGAGAGCGGCTGACCGCGCCGACGAGAATGCCGCCGATGATGCCCGACAGAATGCCGCTGAACAACGGTGCATTCGAGGCCAGCGCCACTCCCAGACACAAAGGGAGAGCGACAAGAAAGACCACCACCCCGGAGATGAGGTCATAGCGCAGCGTCTGCGGGGAAAAAAGTTTGGAGAGAGTCATGACCGCTTCAGATTGGATATTGAGAGCACGGGCGGAGGACACCATCATTCTCCCCGCGGCACGAATTCTAACGAATTCGTAAGTTTTGTCGATACGCCAATCACGTTGACCGGTCTGAGTGGAGTTGAGATGCTGCGTCGACCTACGTCAACTGACGATGCAACTCTTTAAGAGAATTCAACATGCCTTTGGTCATACATCCTATCGGAAATTACCGATTTCTTCCCGGAATTGCGCCATATTCCTGCGGAGTCGTGGCGGCGGAAGGCTATGAAATCGTTCATCTGACATTTGCCGACCCACCGCCGTATGCAGTGGGATTCCAGCGGATCGCGAACTATCTGCAAGCAGCCGGTCGTCCGCAGGCCGCGTTGTGTGCCGTGGAACTCCGTTCGCCCAAGCCTTTCACTTTCGCTGGCTTCGCGGAGTTCAATGGCCGCTATGCACGAATTCTTGAAGACTGGGGTGTCTTCGTCGACGGCGTAAATCCTGTTGCTCGCACAAACGTTGCGCCGGAGTTGTCGCCGCCGTCCGAACCGGTGCTCTACGGATTCTCATGCACGCGGCCTGCCGAAACGTCGCGTCCCACGTTCGTAGTCGCCGGCGCCGGCGAACTGCCGGAGGGAAAACTTGATCGCGACAGCATTGTCGCATTGGCCGACGTCACGCCCGCCGGGCTCGCAACCAAAGCCGACTTCGTCGTCGGTTTGATGGAACAGCGGCTCGCAGGGCTCGGAGTGCGACAAGAATTGTTGACGGCGATCGACGTCTACACCGCACACGATCTGAAACGCCTGCTCGCTAAACCGGTGCT
>CAZDGB010000203.1:0-6880 GCA_964504645.1 uncultured Planctomycetaceae bacterium
ACTTCATCAGTGACATCCCCCTCATCCGGCCTTCAGCCACCTTCTCCCTCCGGGGGAGAAGGGAAAGACATCTCTCTCGTTTTGTCAGGCACTCGAAGACGATTCGCTTCTGTCCGACTCCCCTGTTTCGCTCGTGTTCCTTGCCTTCTTTTTGTGCCCTTTTGTGCTTTTTGTGGCTAACTCTCTTTCCGTCTTCTCTTCGTGCTGAGGGATCTTCCGCCGATGTCCTCCTCGTCCTCGGCGCGCCGGGGACCGAACAGTTCGGCGAGATGTTCCAATCGTGGGCCGATCGCTGGTCTCGCGCGGCGCAACGCGGCAACGCGGCGATCACGGTCATCGGCCCGGATCTGTCCGAGCCACCGCCGCGCGATCGGCTGCAAGCGGCGCTGATCACAGCCAGAGACGACACCGAACGCCCGCTGTGGCTGGTCCTCATCGGCCACGGCACGTTCGACCGGAAGACGGCGCGCTTCAATCTCGCCGGGCCGGATGTCTCTGCCGACGAACTCGCCGAGTGGCTCGCGCCACTCAAGCGGCCGGTCGCCGTCGTCGACTGTTCCGCGTGCAGTTCGCCGTTCATCACGGCCCTCTCCGCGCCGAACCGCGTGATCGTCACGGCGACGAAAACCGGCGGCGAGGAGAATTTCACCCGCTTCGGCGAGTTCCTGGCGAAGTCGATCGACGACGTCGCCGCGGACTTGGACAAGGACGACCAGACGTCGCTGTGGGAGGCCTACCTCGCGGCGTCGCGGCGCACGGCGGAGTTCTACCAAGCCGACGGCCGTTTGCAGACCGAACACGCCCTCCTCGACGACAACGGCGACCGCCAGGGAACGCGGGCCGATATCTTCCAGGGACTGACGCTCAAGGAAAACATCGAAACCGCCGGGACGACGGACGGACTGGCCGCCCATCAATGGCACCTCGTCCCCAGCGACCGCGACGCGAAACTTCCCCCCGAAGTCCGCCGCCAACGCGACGCGCTGGAGCTGAAGATCCTCAAGCTTCGCGAACGCAAAGGGAAATTCGCGGAGGACGATTACTATCGGCAACTTGAAGAGTTGCTGGTCGAACTCGCCAGATTGAATTCTTCCGAGCGAGGGGCGTCCCCCTGAATGCAGCCGGCTGACAGAATCTGCCGCTAACGAATCGCCCGAAGCTGACGTTCAATTTCGCGCTTCAGCGATTTCAGGTCCTGCTCATCGTATCCCGTGGAGGCAAAGCAGATCTTGCCGTCCGCGCCGATCAGGTAGGTGCGCGGGATCAATTCCTCGGCGTAGAGCGAATACGTGCTCCGCTCCGGGTCGGCTGCCATGGGAAACGTGTAACCCTTTTTTGATCGAAACTGCTGGACGCTATCCGCCGTTTCTTCGCGGCCGATCACGACCAACGCGAACCGCTCATTCGCTTGGTGCTGATTCCAGATCTCCTCAAGATGCGGCAACTCCATCAGGCAGGGACCGCACCAAGTGGCGAAGAAGTTCACCAAAACGACTTTCCCCCGCAATTCGTCGATAGCAAATGTCTGATCATCAACGGTCGTCAGCGTAAACGACGGAGCCGGGTCGCCGACGCGAACCACCGAACTCGCCTCCCGGCGTTCCGCCGCGGCGCGCCTCGCTGCTTGCGCCATGCTCGGCAAGTAGACGAAAAAAACCAACGAATACTGAATGACTGCCAGCACCGGCACGAGGCCGAGAAACAGCCCAAACCGCACCAGTCGGCGATTCCGCTGCGGCCCCCTCCATCCCACGAGGGCTGCAATGAGATAGATGCCCGATAAACCGAACGCCGCCAGGACGCCGAAAGCCAAGACGTACGTGCAGGCGTTGAAGACGGCGGGGCTCATGGCTGTCTTTCTCTCTACCGAGTCCTGGATCGATAATCACACAACGAATTTCGACCGGCCGCGGATTACGCAATGTTGGAAAGGCTGGGGATTTTTCGAGAAACGTTCGTGCTTGTCCACCGCCCGTTACCAACAGAGAATAGCCATATCTATCTCCTGACCACTGACATCGGACAATCTGCATGCCCCGCCCTCTGCACGTTCACCTCCTGCCAAAACTCTTCGAACCCGACGAGCTCCGCGGCGGCGTTGCGGTGATTCTCGATATCCTCCGTGCCTCCACGACCATCACGCACGCGCTGGTGAACGGCGCCGCGTGCGTCATCCCGACGGAGACCGTCGACGAGGCCCTCGCGATCAAAGCGCACGAGCCGGCCGGGACCGTGCTGCTCGGCGGCGAGCGTGACGGACTTTTGATCCCCGGTTTCGATCTCGACAACAACCCGTTCGCCTATCCGCCCGAGGTCGTTCGCGGCAAGACACTCGTCTTCACCACGACGAACGGCACGCGGGCTTTGAAGCGGTCTCTCGCCGCCGATCGCATTCTCATCGGCGCGTTCGTGAACCTCTCCGCCGTCGTCGATGTCCTGCTCGACGACGCGCGGCCGATCCATCTCGTCTGCGCCGGAACGCTCGGCAAGATCACGCAGGAGGACGCGCTCTGCGCCGGGGCCATCGCCGACGGCGTCCTCGCCGGGTGGAATCTCCGCGACGACGACCTCGCCGACGACCAAGCGCAGCTCGCCTTGCATCGGTACACATCGGCGACGGAACGGGAGCGCGGCCTGCTTGCGGCGATGCGGAACAGCTACGGCGGCCGCAACTGCCGCCGGCTCGGCTTCGACGACCAGATCGCCCGCGCCGCCACGGTTGATTTGTTCGACGTCGTTCCGGAGTATGATGCCGCCAGCGGGAAAATCGTTGTCGCACATGATGAAGCCCAGGGATAGCTATCCCTGGGCTTCCTGACCCTCAACCATCCACTCTCAACCCTCGACCAAAAAATGCCCGAAAATCGCATGGACAAAATCGTCTCCCTCGCCAAGCGGCGCGGGTTCATCTTCCAGTCGTCCGAAATCTACGGCGGCCTCAACGGCTTCTGGGATTACGGCCCGCTCGGCGTCGAGCTGAAACGCAACGTCCGCCAGGCGTGGTGGGCCGACATGATCACCAACCACGACGAGCTCGCCGTCCCGCAAGGCGCCCCGGAAAGCTTCGACATGGTCGGCGTCGAAACGTCGATCATCATGCACCCGCAGGTCTGGAAGGCGTCGGGGCACTACGACCTGTTCATCGACAAGATGGTCGATTGCAAGGCTTGCAAATCGAGGTTCCGCTTCGACCACGTCGCCGTCGCCGTGCTGTGGCCCGAAGGTCAGCCGGAGGAATGGCTCGCTTGCGAAACTTTCGAGCGCGACGACGCCGGTACGGGACTTTCGTCTTCCAAGACGAAATCGCTGGATCAAACCTTGCAGCAGTACAACAAATCGAAGGGAACGTCCGCCGCCGCCCACATCGAATACACCACGCTCAGCGCGTGCTGGAACGGCTTGAAAGCGAAATCTTCCGGCAATCCCAAGCTCGTGCCGAAATGTCCCAAATGCAGCGGCGACCTCACCGAGCCGCGCGATTTCAACCTGATGTTCAAGACGACGCTCGGCGCGCTCGGCGGCGAGGAAGACGCGGCGTTCCTCCGCCCCGAAACCGCCCAGGGGATGTTCGTCAATTTCAAGAACGTCTGCGATTCCAGCCGCGTGAAAATTCCGTTCGGCATCGCGCAGATCGGCAAGAGCTTTCGCAACGAGATCACGCCGCGGAACTTCACGTTCCGCTCCCGCGAGTTCGAGCAGATGGAGATGGAGTTCTTCTGCCATCCGTCGCAGTCGCTCGACTGGTACAAGTACTGGCGCGACCGCCGCTACCAGTGGTACATCCGCCACGGCGTCACGCCGGGGAATCTCATTCTTCGCGAACACGCCGCGGACGAGTTGTCGCACTACTCCGTCGGCACGGCGGACATCGAGTACGCCTTCCCGTTCCTCGACGCCGGCGAGTACGGCGAGCTCGAAGGGGTGGCCCATCGCGGCGACTTCGATCTCCGCTCGCACACCGAGGGGAAGCTCACGAAGGAGAACGGCCAGCTCGTCGTCGAGAAAAACGCCGAGGGGAAGCCGAAGTACCAGGGCTCCGGCAAGGACCTGTCGTACTTCAACGACCAGACCCGCGAGCGGTTCGTGCCGCACGTCATCGAGCCGGCCGCCGGCTGCGACCGGGCGACGCTGGCGTTTCTGTGCGAGTCGTACCACGAAGACATGGCCCCGGACGACAAGGGGGAAATGCAGACCCGCGTGGTGCTGAAGCTGCACCCCCAACTCGCCCCGGTGAAAGTCGCTGTCTTCCCGCTGGTGAAGAAGGACGGCCAGCCGGAAAAGGCGATGGAGATCTACCGCGAGTTCAAGCGAGCCGGAGTCGCCGCCGCCTACGACCAGCAAGCCGCCATCGGCCGCCGTTATCGAAGAATGGACGAAATCGGCACGCCGTTCTGCTTGACGATCGACAACCAGACGATGGCCGACGACACCGTGACGCTGCGAGACCGCGACACGCTAGTGCAGGAACGCGTGCCGGTGCGCGGGTTGGTGGAGGAGATTCGGAAGCGGATGAAGTAGGGTCCGCTGTGCGGATCAATCAAAGGGTGGCGCAAGTTGCCGCTTCTGCAACCCTCGCCAGTAGAACCCGGCATTCAAGGGAGAGCATTAGCCGTGGCAATCACGCATATGCATAGTTACTTAGTCCACTACGGCAAGAACATTCCGGAGAAGGATCGTTCTGTAATCCGTGGAACGACCGTGCAACTGTCCGGCAAGCTCTTTGAAATGCTCGCCAACGTTTACCAGAAAGCGACCCAAGAATGTACGACCGCCATATCATTCACTTCCTCTGACCAGACAAATGAAGCTCGCGATCTGATTGTCAATTATGCGACTCATCCACATCAACACAAAGGCCAGAAACTGGCACAGCGGCTCCAGGGAGTGACGGACGGAACATCCGGAATGGGGTTGCTGTTCCTGGTGCGGGGAGAAGAGGGCGGAAAGATTCGGACCGTAATATCTCGTTTTCCTGCCGACGTTGGGATTCTGGCTGAGGAGGACGAGACCGGTCTCAACGTCGAATACCTGGAAAAGGTATTCATGAAGAACTCCAGGAAATACAAGGCCGCTGTTTACGAGGATGCCGCCCTCGACTCAGGTTACTGGAATGGCCATGTCGTCGATCACCAACTCAATTCAGACATGATCCGCTCCGCTTCGGACTACTGGGTGATCGACTTTTTGCTCTCGAATTGCCTGACCACTCCCAAGGTCGGATCGACACGACTTGCGAAGATGATCAAGGAAGCTGTTAAGGGGGTGGCAAGTCCAGCCGTCAAGAGTGAACTCGGGTCTTTGGCACGATTGCTACCGAACTTGTCGGGGAAAAAGGTGAGTCCACGCTCAATTGCAAAGAAATACGCTCTCTCCGATGAGGCATCGGCGGTCCTGAAGGAAATGGCAAAGACCGATCAACTCTTCAACGAAGAATTTCTCTTCGACAAAGCATCTTTTTCAGAAGTTCTCTCCTTCAAGTCCGTCGAACTGACCACTGGTGCAATCCTTTCGGCACCCTCAACGGAATTTGAGAACGTTTTCGAGGAGAAGGTTGTCGACGCGAAGACCGGTGAAGTCCTGTTCACGACACAGGGTGTGATCGCGGACATGAGATTCAAGAAAGGTAGGCCATGACTGCCTTGCGCGAGGCATACACCGAGCGGTTCAACACCTTCCTCACCCCGGCGGGCGACGGAATCGAAGAATTCCTTGAAGACGTGCTTGGGCAGCATTCCGCTGTGTGCAGCGTGAAGACCCGTCCTAAGGGAATCGATAGCTTTCTTGAAAAGGCGGAACGTAAGGATGGTGGAACTCCACGGTACTCTGATCCCCTCAATCAGATTCAAGACCAGATTGGTGCCTTGGTGACAACCCGATTCCTCTCAGATGTCGATGTCGTCGAGTCAATTGTGCATCAATTCTTTCGCCCCATTGAGAAGAAGTTGATCCAGCCAGATTCGGAATACGAATTTGGCTATATCGGACGGCACTTCATCCTGTTCATTCCGACCGATGTGTGGAGTCCTCTCACTGAGACCCCGCCAATACGGTTCTTTGAGCTTCAAATCAAAACTCTTTTTCAATACGCGTGGTCCGAAACCAATCACAAGATTGGCTATAAGCAGTTGTCTCAACTAGACATTGAGGAAAGGAAATTGACAGCATACATAGCCGCTCAGGCGTGGGGAGCCGACCGCGCCGTGAACGAGCTGCACGAAAAGATCCTCAAGAAGCCGGAAGATGGAGCCGCCAATGCTTGACTGGATCAAAATCGTAGCTCGGACAGTTTACGATCGCCGTATGCGTGACCGCGTTATTGGATTCAGGCCGGTGGTAATGTGCCTCATCCAAGCAACCGATGCAGATAAGTTCCTTTTTGTTTGCCCTACCGCAAAGCCACAAGCCTGGATGCTTCCACAGGAAGGTATCGAACCAGGTGAGTCCGTAGAGGCAGCTGCAATACGCGGCTTAGAAGCTGAGCTTGGACAGGCCGAGGAAAAGGTTCACTATCGCCGATCCACGTGGCTAGGTCGCAAAATAATACCGGAACAAAAGGGAGAGCGGGATATCCAATACTCGCTTCTCGGCATGAGAGGCAAGTCCTATTATGGGGCTTTGATCAAGATGCCGACAGCGAATTTAGTTGTACTGAATCAAGCCGAGTTATGTAACCACGAGTGGCTCACGCTCGACCAAATTCGAGAGAGATTGCCCACGAACTCCCAGCGAAAGCAGGAGTTGATCCGAACGGTCTTTAAGCGACTCCTCAAGGTCGACAATGTGTGAGGGAACAATTATTAGCATGTTGGGTGCCACTGCTGGCACCTCTAAGCCAGCAGTGGCTCTCAACATGGTGAGCAAGAGCACTGCTGATCCGAAG
>CAZDGB010000203.1:6890-14106 GCA_964504645.1 uncultured Planctomycetaceae bacterium
GCGGCTCAGCAGTGGCACACGACGCCCGACGCTACGGAACCAAAAATGCGGCTGAACAGCCTAAAGCGCCCCATGAATATGCACGCTGCCAAGTACGGCGATCGCCGTGACATGGCCGGCCAGTGTCGCTTTATGTGGTTCCGCTACTTCGACACGATCATCCAAGGCGAGTTTCCCTGCGACGTGGCGGTGTGGGAGCTGGGGCCTCGCGTTTCGCTGCGGCCCGCAAGTACGTTCCTTAACGAATCCGCCAAGGACTTCGTTCGTCCGATGCCGATTTACTTCGAATTGACGGGCTTCGCCGCCGAGCGCAGCCGGATCGAGCGGCAGAAGAACGGCGACAAAAGCGTCGTCGCGCAACAATTGGCCGACTACGATGAAGACCTGTTCCGACAGATGCAGCGCGCCATTCTCGAAGGGTTCCAGTTCGGGCTGGTTGTCAAAAAGTACGAGCGGTTACAGTCGAATCCGTTCACCATCGTGGTCACCCGCCAAGACGCCGGGCTACAGAGCAGCGAGTTCCGTCTGGTCTGGAAAAATCCCAAGGGGCCGTCGCTCGCGGCCCTGGCTCGTCCCCCGTCCGGCAAGAAAGCCAAGGTCTCCGCGACGCAGGCCCCCGCGCTGTCCGTTCAAGAACGGCATTTGGCAGAACTCAAGGCGAGGGACAAGCAGTGGTGGGCCGACGCCAAACAGCGCCAGGCGAAACGCGAGACCGCCGCGGACAAACGAAAACCCGCCCTGAGCCAGACGCTGCTGGCGTCTCTCGAATCATCCAAGCGGCGCACGGAAAAATTGCTGACCAAATCAGCGTCTGCCAAGCCGACCAAAGGCGACGGCTGGCTGCTCTCGCTCGATGACGGCCATCAGTTTGACAAACGGCTGGCGCCCAAGCTGACACTCGATCAATTGGTCGACGTCGCGGCACGATATCAGTGGTCCCGCTTTGAGTTGTCGGACAACTTGCTGTGGGAATACGCGAACCTCTTCCTCAATCCGGCCGTGCAGGGTGCGAAGACCACAAAGCTCGACGCGTTGTGGAAGAAACTGAATCGTCCGCAAAAGGTCGGCTATGTCATCCGGCAATTCATTGGCGAAGTCGACAACGGCGGCGTCTGGCAATTCCTGTTCAACGAACCTCAACTGGCCGTCGCGACGCTTGAAGCCCTGCGAGAGATCGGGGCTTCGCCACTGGCCGACGATTACCAGGCCACGCTGGCGGAACTGCTCGGGAAAGCGAAAACGATCGCGGACATCCGCAAACGAGCGGCCAGCTTGAAACTCAACACGGAAGCCGGCTGGCAAGCCTTCGCCGAGGGATACCGAGAGCTGCCGACCGCACGGTCGATCGAGAAATATTTTTACCGCAAATCCTTCAAACGCGAACTATTCAAGCAAGCGGCCGACTATCTCGAATCTCACCTCGATTTGTTGGTGCAGGTCGATGAGTGAGTGAACCTTGTACGCAGGCGCCCAGACGCGGATTGGAGCTGGATTCGCAAGAGGAAGCGGCGAAGGTTCAGAACTCGCCGACCGTCTCGCTTCCCAGCACCGTGGCCAGCGCGCGGTAGAGTCCCAGCGCCATGTTTTCGGAGAGGAAGCGCACGGTGCCGTCCGCCAGCGCGAACTGGGCGCCGCCGACATGACGGCTGCGGAAGCCGTTCCGGCCCTGCCAATCGCCGGGGGCGTACGGCGTGCCGTCGGGACGGCGTGCGTTGATGGGGAACGCGGCGGAGGCGCCGGCTTCCACGGAATGCGCCCAGGCATATCCCAGACCGTAGCGTCCGGGCCCCGCATCACCGGCGTTGAAGTCCTGCTCGCCGATGATCAGCGTCTGGCTGGTGCCGTCGAGGAAATGCCTCCAGCCCAGCGGCCGGACCCAGTTCATCGGAAAGAAAGCGCCGTCGCCGCTCTCCCACGGCTCGCAGCCGTTCCCCGCGACGCCGGGGTTGGCCCAGTCGCCCCAGCAGAAGTTCGCCCCTTGCACGCCCTTGTAGTTCGTCATGCCGACCAGCGGGTTGGTCCGCAGATAGTTGGAGAGTTCGTTCCGCACCGGCGAACCGGACAGCGTGTCCGATGGGCAGGTGAAGACCACCACCGGCGCCGCAAGTTGCAGGCTGTTTTGCAGACGGACATGGGGGATATTCGCGGCGTTGTAGAGGGGCGCTTGATCGATATACGGCAAGATCGTCGCCAGCCAGCTCCAGGAATAGGAATCTTCAAAGGCGGAATTCCAGACGGAACTGTAGCCGTAATCGCCGTAGCGATTGATCGGAAGCATGGTGAATGTCGACTCGTAATTGTGGATCGCCAGTCCAAGTTGCTTGAGATGATTCTTGCATTGGGTGCGCCGGGCGGCTTCCCGCGCCTGTTGCACCGCGGGCAGCAACAACGCGATCAAAATCGCGATGATGGCGATGACGACGAGCAGTTCGATCAGCGTGAAAGCCGAACGGCGCACGCGGCGGTCATTTTTCATGGCTCGTCAATTCCAGGGTGTAAGATGTCGCGGCCGGCGCGGCGGCCACTTCCAGGCGGAGCGGAGTCTGCTCCGGTCGATTATAGCGAGCGGGAATCAAGGATTTCGGCAATCCCGGATGCGCCGTCCCCGCAGCACCGTCCGCGGCTTCCGTCGCAAAGACCACCACGCGGTACGAACCGGGCGGCGCGCCCGCACGGCGATTGGTGTAGACGACGAACTCGCCGGGAGGACCGATCAAACCGGTCGGTTGATGCCCCGCCGGTTGCGATTCCGAGCGCAGCGTCACCGATCCCCGCGGCAGCGGCTGGCCGTCAAGCGTGATCTTGCCGCGAACCGGATATAGCACTTCCTGCGGCGGCTGGCGGCACCCCATTGTGGCCAACAGGCACATCAGCGAAACGCCCGGACAAATGCCACGCTCAATACGCCTGAGTCTCTTTGCTCCGTATCCCATTTCCCTGCCGGCTCAATTCCCGCCCCGAGTTCCGCCGTTGATTCATCGTTCCTGTTTTTAGCAACTGACCGGAGGGAGAGCCAGACAAAATGCCAAGCGCGTTCATCGGCTACCGCAAGCCGACCGCCGGGGCGAGCCGTTCGTACATCGCGGGGATGGGGTCGTCGGTCATCTGCCGTTGCTCCAGCGAACGGTTGGCGAGATAAAACCGCACCTGCTGAAGTTCGATCCGCGCTTCGTTCTTCTTGCCCTGCTGGATCAGCGCGGCGCCGTTCAGCAGCTTGACGTAGATCGGCATCGACGAGACGCGAAACGGCACGTACTGCGATTCGAGTTCGAATTCCAGATACGCCGTGCCCCCTGCGGGAAGGCGGTTCGCGAAATTCTCCGCGGCGGCGAACTGTGCGGCGGCTTCCGGGCCGCGCTTCGCGTTGAGCAGAGCCTGCCCGGCATAGATGCGGTTGTTCTTGAGCACGGCGACGAGCGGCGGCGGGGCGGGAATCTGCTGCGGATCGCGATCGGGAAACGGCAGCATGGCTGTCGCCACGGGTTTGGCGAGGTTCCATTCGCTGATCAGCGGTTCGAGCCCCGCCGTCGCGAGATAGAACGCTGCGGCCGCTGCGGGCTTCGTCGCGAATAATCGCTTGCCGGCTTTGAGGCGCAGCATCATCGTCAGGCCGACGTCGTCCGGCGCGAGAACGCGGCTGGCATCGTCGGCCTTGAGAAACGTCGTCCGATTGGCTTGAGCCCGCGCTTCTTCCTGCGCCATGGCCGTCATCACAGCGGCTTCCGCAGCCGCAGCGTCTTTGGAGCCGAACTCCTCAAGAATCGCTTGAAACGCCGCGGCGCGGGCGTCGGCGGGGTCGAGATCGCGAGCGCGGCGAATCGCTGCGGCCGCGTCCTTCCACGAGTTGCGTTCCAGCTTGGTCCATGCGACGGCGAGCCACACTTCGCCGGTCGTGTGCTGCAGATTCACGGCCCGCGCGAATTCATCCGTCGATTCGTCGTCGAGCTTGAGCGCCTTCAGGCAACTTGCCAGCCGGTGCCGCATGATCGGGTCTTCAGGGTTCTGCGCGACGGCCTTCTCCAGCCAGCCGCGAGCCCCTTGATAATCCTTCTTCAGGTACAACAGCAGCGCCCAGTAGAATGGCTCTTGCGGCGTTCCTTTCGCCGCGGCGAGCGCGTTGTTCAGGCAGACTTGCTCCTTCTGTTCGTAGAGTTCGGCCTGACGGTCGCATTCCGCGGCGAGGGCGAGTTCCTCGGGCGACGCGGGAACGTAGTACGTTTCGGAGTCGGTGCGAACGAAGTTCCCCTGGGAATCGACGATGCGGACGGAACGCGTCATCGGCTTTGGCGCCCGTAGCGCTGCGGCCCGTTCGCGCAGCCGCGCCGCGTATTCCTTGCAGCAATCGGAAAGGGCCATATGCCCCGCGATCAACTGCGGATCGAATTGAATCGCGTACTCCGCGGACTTCTCGGCCTCGGTCAACCGGCCATAAGTGTGCAACAGGATCGCCGATTTGACGGCCCAACTGCGGGCGTGCTGCGGATTCGCCTGCAAGCCTTCCTCGGCGAGCGCGAAGGCCAGTTCGATCTCGTGCTGCGCCGTCTCTTCGGTCTGACGCCGCAAGCCGTGCGGACTGGTGTTCGGCGCGACTTGCAGGCTCAACACGCGCTGGCTCTCGCGGAGGAACTCGGCGGCATCCGCGAGGCGATCGGCGTCGCCCGGCTTGGCCCGCGCGGCGGAGACGAGTTCGAACAAGCGGTCCTGATAGATTTCATCCCAACGTCGTCGCCGTGCATCGACGCTGCGCCGCAATTCGAGCGCCGACGCCGTGAGATCGGCGAACGTGACTTCTTTTCTCGCGTCAGCGAGCAGCCGGTCCCAATGCGCCGCGTCGGCCTCGGCGCCGGCGGGACTCGCTTGAGATTGGGCTTGAGCAACGGCCTCTTCCTCCTCGGCGGCTTTCGCGGGATCGAGCCTTTTCGCTGCGGACAGATCGCGTTCGGCCCGCGCGATGTCGTTCTGCCGCGCGGCGCATAAAGCCCGCGCGGCGAAGGCTTCCGGCAGGAAGCGGCTCCAACACAACAGATATGTGAGTTCGCCGCGCGCGGCTTCCGGATCGCCGGTTTCCAGCACGCAGCGGGCGAAGTAATACCGCGCCGTCCAGTCATACGGATACTTGGCCAGCACCGCCTCGAAGCACCGGCGGGCCGCGGCGTATTCGCGGGCCTGAATCTGCGAAACGCCCAATGCGAACAAGGCCTGCGACGCATCTTCGTCGCCGGTCTGGAACGACGACGCGACGAGGCGCATCAACGTCGGCAGCTTCTGCAGCGCCGCGGCGACTTTCAGTTGATCGTGCGTTTCCAGTCGAAACCCGTTACGGGCGGCAAGGGCCGCGCTGCCGTAGCCGACGCCGACTTCGGTGATCAGAAAATCGATGTCCGCATGTCCGCCGTGGCCGTGAAACTTCGAGGCCTTCAACTGGTCTCCGGCCATCAGCCAACCGAGCCGCGTCAATCGGCTGGCGAGGACGTTCTTCGGGTCGAGCTTCAGCGCCCGCTGCAAGTCGGCTGCTCCCGGCTCAAGTTTCTCGGAGAGAACGTACGCCGCGCCGCGGGCCGTGAAAAAATTGGAGTTCTCGTCGTCAGCCGCGATGGCGTCGTCGAAATGCGAGATGGCTTTCGCCGGCTGCAACGAATGCAACTGATCGAGACCGTGCAGAAATGCCAGCATCCCTCTCGGCAATTCAGCCGGAGGCGTCAGCGCATCGAGCGTGCCTGGCGTTCCCAGCACCGAGACTTTCCCGGGACGAAATTCGGGCGGCGCACCGACGGCTTCAGCCTCTTTCGCCACATCGACGGCGACCGCCTGCAAAATCTCAGCCGACTTGTCGGGCGATGGGTCAGAAGCAGACGGATTCGTCCGCTCGGCCGGCTCCGACGGCGGCGGGGATTCCGCGGCCACGCTCTGCTGCGGCGGCACATCGACGACCGGAGGAATCGCGGGATCAGACATTGCGACCGAAGGCTCGCGCGTCGCCGCGGGTTCCGCACGGTTGTTGCCGCGAAGCAACCACCAGGACATCACGCCGAGCACGAGCAGCAAGCAGGCGCTGAACCCGCCAAGCCCTCCCACAAGAAGCCACGCCAGCGGGAATGGCTGGGCAGCGATGAACTGCGAAGTTGTATCCGGTTGCGGCGCCGCAGAAGGTGCCGTCGCGGCGTGCGGGACGGTCCGCTCACCTGTTCCGGAAGAAGCTTTCCGCGATGGCGGATCGGGTGTCGTCATTGACGTCCCTCCAGGAAACCCGCATGGCGACAAATCAGCTTGCCAGCATCGGGCAGAATAGCAGAATCGTCGGGATTCACAACCAGGCGATTTCCTTTGGCTTCGGAATTTCCTGTGCGGTCGATCGATGGGCAGGCGTCTTGTGAATGCCCGGAAATCTCGTATTCTGGAGTGAGTTTTCAACGTCTGTTGGCACTCCATTAGACGGGTATTCATGTACGGTCCTGTTCTACTTCGCCGGGCTGCCGTGGCATGTGCGGTGATCGTCTTTGTTCAGACGCCGATCGCCTGGGCTCAAGCCCCGGATCCGCAGGCGCTCGAGTTCTTCGAGCAGAAGATCCGCCCGGTTCTGGTGCAGCAATGTTATGCGTGCCATTCGGTCGAAGCGCGTAACGCGAACAAACTGAAAGCCGGGCTGCTGCTCGACACCGCGGCCGGCACACTGGCCGGCGGCGAAAGCGGCCCGGCGATTGTCCCGGGCAAGCCGGCGGAGAGTCTCCTGATCAAGGCGCTGAAGTATGACGGCCTGGAAATGCCGCCGAACAGCAGGCTGCCGGAGAATGTTGTTGCGGACTTTGTGAAGTGGATCGAACTCGGCGCGCCCGATCCTCGCCAAGGTGACGCCGCCGGCAAGCCGAAGCGGGAAATCGACATTGCCGAAGGGCGGAAGTTCTGGTCATTCCAACCATTGCGAGCCGTCGCTCCGCCGGATGTAAAACGTCCCGAATGGTCGCAAACGCCGATCGACCGGTTTGTCGGCGCTAAGCACGACGAACTGGGGCTCATTCCTGCCGGTCTTGTCAGCCGCGAAAAGCTCTTGCGGCGGGTTTATTTCGATCTCATCGGCCTGCCGCCGACGCCGGAACAACTTGCGGCGTTCCTCAACAACTCGGCGCCAAATGCGTTGGAAACCGTCGTCGACGAACTACTCCAATCCGAACGCTACGGCGAACGCTGGGCGCGGCACTGGCTCGACGTCGCCCGGTTT
>CAZDGB010000204.1:0-13162 GCA_964504645.1 uncultured Planctomycetaceae bacterium
CGGCGCACCATGTTCCGGAATTCGTCGCGCGGCGATCGGGTGGCGGCGTAACGCGGGTCGGGGCAGAAATAGCCGAGCGTGTTGTAGCCCCAGTAGTTGACGAGATTCTTCTCGATGAGGAACCGGTCGTCGACGCGCTGATGGACGGGAAGCAGTTCCACCGCCGTCACGCCGAGCGACCGCAGATGCCGCAGCGAACCTTCGCAGGCCAGCCCGGCGTAGGTGCCGCGCAGCTCCTGCGGCACCCACGGGCTTTTGTGCGTGTAGCCTTTGACGTGGACCTCGTAGATGAGCGTCTTGTGCCACGGCGTGCGGGGATGCTCGTCGCGGCCCCAGCGGAACGTGGAATCGACCACGGCGGCAAGCGGCGCGAACGGAGCGGAATCGCGGGCGTCGAGACTCAAGTCGGACGCATGATCGCCGATGCGGTAGCCGAACAGCGCGTCGTTCCACACCAGGTCGCGGCCGATCGCCTTGGCGTACGGATCGAAGACAATTTTGTGCGCGTTGAAGCGATGGCCCCGCAGGGGCTGATATGGGCCATGCACGCGGAAGCCGTAGAGTTGGCCGGGCTTCACGTCGGGGAGATAGCCGTGCCAGACGAAGTCGGTCTGTTCGGGGAGGGGAATGCGGTGCGATTCCCGTGTCGAATCGGGGGAGTCGAACAGGCAGAGCTCCACCTTCTCCGCATGTTCGGAGAAGATGGCAAAATTCACACCCGTTCCGTCCCAGGTCGCCCCCAACGGCGACGGTTTCCCTGGCCACACCCGCATTGCTGCCGTTCCTTGTATCCCTGACGTTGGCCGGGCCAGATAATAGCACCGGTGCGAATGGCCAGCAAACCGAATTTGGCAAGAGAGGCGTGAGGCTCGAGACCTGAGGCCAAGGAATTGGAATTTTCCCTCAAGCCTCAAGACTCACGCCTCAAGTCTTCTGTTTTGACTCCGCCCCCGATTTAGCATAGACTACCATTGATGCGATTGCCGATCCCGGTAGTCGAGGCGGAAAGGTTGCGCTATGACGAAGTCCCGCGACGTTCGTGATCTGCTGTTGTCTCGCCGATTGGTCCTGCAAACCGGCGCGGCGGGTCTCTGGGGCGCGGGCGTTTCGTCCACCACGCAGGCCGCCGCTGCCGCCGGCAAAGCCAAATCGTGCATTTACATCTTCCTGTCGGGCGGATTGGCGCAGCACGAAAGTTTCGACCTGAAGCCCGACGCCCCGGACGCCATCCGCGGCGAGTTCCAGCCGATTGCGACGAACACGCCGGGCATCGACATCTGCGAGCATCTGCCGCAACTCGCGCAGCGAAGCCATTTGTGGTCGCTGTGCCGGTCGGTGACGCATCCCTCCAACGGCCATTCGGAGGGGCATCACATCATGCTGACCGGGCGGACGCCCATGCCGATCGGGTTCAACGGCAGCAAGCCGCAGCCCAAGGATTGGCCGTCGATCGCCGCGATCGCCCGTCGATTACTTCCGTCCGGAAGCACGCTTCCCTCGGCGGCGGTGCTCCCGGAGACGTTAATCCATCGCTCGGGCCGCGTGATTCCCGGGCAGTTCGCCGGCGAAATGGGCCAGCGCTGGGACCCGTGGTTCATCGAGGCGTCTCCGTTCAACGCCATTAACTACGGCGCGTATCCCGAATATGGATTTCATTTCGAGCGCGGCAGCGAAGCTCCGCCGAAAAGCTGGGCGTTCCAGGCCCCGAGCCTGACGCTCCCCGACGGCTTGTCGTTCGACCGGCTGCAGCGCCGGCTGCAATTGCTGGGCGACGTGGAAGAGAACCTGCGGGCGACGCGCCAGCAAGCGGCCCTGACAAGCTTCGACCGGCATCGCGCCGCGGCGGTCTCGCTCTCCACCGATCCCGAGATCCGCCAAGTCGTCGACGTCACCCAGGCCGATTCCCGCACACAGGACCGCTACGGCCGGAATTACTTCGGCTGGTCGCTGCTGATGGCGAAGAACCTCGTCGAAGCTGGCGTGCGGTTCGTGCAGGTCAATCTCGGCAACAACGAAACGTGGGATACGCACGAAGCGGCGTTCTCGCTGTTCAAAAACAATCTGCTTCCGCCGACCGACAAGGCCTTGTCGGCGCTGCTGGACGATCTGGCCGCCTCCGGCCGGCTCGACGACACGCTGGTGGTGATGGCCGGCGAGTTCGGCCGTACGCCGCGAATCTTCGCGTTTCCCGGCGCCGTCTCGAAAACGCCGGGCCGCGATCATTGGGGTCCGGCACAGAGCGTGTTCTTCGCCGGCGGCGGCGTGAAGGGTGGCCGCGTCGTCGGTTCGACCGACAAGACGGGCGGCTTTCCGCAGACCGATCCGCAGACCCCCGAAAACTTCGCCGCGACGATTTACCAGTCGCTGGGCATTCCCGAAGAAGCGATGTGGCACGACGATCTCGAGCGGCCTCACCCGGTCTATCACGGGCAGCCGATCGCGGGATTGACGTGATGATGCGGTTCGCAAAGCCGCGGGTGGCAACCGCGGGTTTTCTCCGCCGCGAAGACCGCGGTTGCCAACCGCGGCTTTGGCGGAAACTCTTTGTCACCCTGTGCTTGCTGGTCGGCGCCGCTGCCGCCGATGACACGCCGCGCAAACCGAACATCGTCCTGATTCTCGCCGACGATCTCGGTTACGGCGACGTCGGCTGCTACGGCGCGACGAAGATCAAGACGCCGCGGCTGGATCAACTGGCTCGAGAAGGGATGCGGTTCACCGACGCCCATTCGCCGTCCGCCGTCTGCACGCCGACCCGCTACGGCCTGCTCACCGGCCGGTACTGCTGGCGCAGCCGGTTGAAGCAGGGCGTGCTCGACGGCGAGTCGCCGCTGCTGATCGAACCAGGCCGCGCGACGTTGGCGTCGTTCCTGAAGGAGCAGGGCTACGCGACGGCCGGCATCGGCAAGTGGCATCTCGGACTCGGGCAGGACGCCAAGACCGATTACACCAAACCGATCAAACCCGGCCCGCTCGACGTCGGATTCGATTCGTACTTCGGCATCCCGGCGTCGCTCGACATGACGCCGTATGTGTACGTCGTCAACGACGGCATCGAAGCCTTCCCGACGGCGACGTCGGACAAAAGCCCGAAGCCGCGCTACTTCGACGGCGTCTTCTGGCGCGAAGGCCCCGCCGCGCCGGGTTTCAAACACATCGACGTCCTGCCGCGCTTGACGGAACGCGCCGAGGAGTTCCTCGCCGCTCATTCCAAGTCCCCTCGCCCCCGCCCCGGGGGAGAGGGCCAGGGAGAGGGGGCGAGCGCTCCAAACGACTCGCCGTTCTTTCTCTACCTGCCGTTGACGTCCCCGCACACGCCGTGGATTCCCACGCCGGACTTCGCAGGCTCAACCCAACTGGCCGAACCCCTCAACGTCTACGGCGACTTTGTCGTCCAGACCGACGCCGTCGTCGGCCGCGTGCTGGATGCGCTCGACACGCACGGCCTCGCGGAGAATACGCTCGTCGTCGTCACCAGCGACAACGGGGCGATGTGGCCCGCGGCGTTCATCGAGCGGTCGGGCCACCGCGCGAACGGCCCCTGGCGCGGCCAGAAGGCCGACATCTACGAAGCCGGCCATCGCGTGCCGTTTCTCGCCCGTTGGCCGAACCAGATCAAAGCCGGCGCGATTAGCGACGAAACAATCTGTCTGACGGACCTCTTCGCCACACTCGCCGACATGCTCGATGTGGATCTGCCCGCAGGCGCGGCTGAAGACAGCATCAGCATTCTGCCGGCGCTCTTGAACGCCGAGCGTGACAAAC
Source organism: uncultured Planctomycetaceae bacterium (assembly GCA_964504645.1). Taxonomy (GTDB): domain Bacteria; phylum Planctomycetota; class Planctomycetia; order Planctomycetales; family Planctomycetaceae; genus CAZDGB01. The sequence goes on from CAZDGB010000204.1 coordinate 3,766, forward strand.
CGCTCCGCGAGTTCACGATCCACCACAGCATGAGCGGCGCCTTCGCCGTCCGGCACGGTCCATGGAAAGCCATCTTCCACCTCGGCTCCGGCGGCTTCACGGCCCCCAACAAGGAAGAACCGCAGGACGGCGGCCCGGACGGCCAGTTGTATCACCTCGGCGATGACCCGGGAGAGCAGCACAACCGGTGGCAGGAAGCACCAAAGATCGTCGCGCGGCTGACAAGATTCTTGAATGCCGCCAAGTCGAACGGCCGCACGCGGTGAGGGTTCCGACGTTCCCAGATGGAGAATGAACATGGGTGCTTGGGGATATCAGGCGTTTGACAACGATACCACCAACGATTGGGCCTATGATCTTGAGAATGTCGATGATCTTTCCTTGGTGGATGACGCTCTTGCTGAAGTCGAGTCAAATGGCGAGGAGTATTTGGATCAAGACGTGGCTTGCAATGCCCTGGGCGCCTGCGAGGTGCTTGCCCGCCTGCTTGGCCATCCCGGTTATACAAACCCCTATACCGAAAAAGTTGACGAGTGGGTCGCATCGCATCCGCAACAACCCCCGTCCGCACTACTGCAGCGGGCCAACGCGGTGATTGACCGGATCCTCGGAGACGAGTCTGAGTTGAAAGACTTGTGGGACGATTCGGGGAATAGTCCTGCGTGGCGAAGCGCTATGGAAGACCTCCGCTCGCGGATGCGGCCGTAGTCTCACTCCGCCCGTTGGGCGATGTCCGCGTAGACGGCCCGCGCGGCTTCGAGTTGCCGTTCGACGTGTTGCTTGAGTTCCGCGCTCGGGATGCGGTCCCGCTGGCGGATAAAGATCGACAGCCGGTCGAGCCACGCGAGAAAGTACTCCGCGTCGGCCTGCGAGGCGGCCCGCTGGCCGCCGACTTCGACGTACACGGGCGCGGCGTGGGCTTCGAACGGGCCGCCGGAATGATCCGAGTGAATCGGCCCGCTGGCCCGCAGCGACAGCCAGCCAGATTTGTCGATCAATATCTCCGCCGACGCATCGCCCGCGAGTTTTTCCTCGTCCAGTTTGGCGGACGAGACGACTTCGCCGTTGTAGACGACTTCGACCTTCTCCAGCGGAAACTGCGATGTCGCCTCGCCGACGACGCGCAGCTTGCGCGGCGACGCGAGCTTGATGACATCACCGGGTTCCCGGTCGTCGACGCGGAACTCGAGCATGGGCCCGCTGGAGATGAACGACCGCCCGGTTTTCAGGCCGTCGATCCACGCGGCATAACTGAACTCGCCGTCGATCTTCACGTAAGCCCGGTCGGCGCCGGGCAGCCGGCTGGGAATCTTGTTGAGGAACGTGTCGGTCCCCGCCGACGGCGCGACGCGAAAGCCGCAGTTCAAGAGGCGGTACCACAGCGGAATCGTACCGGCGTAGCTCGCGTTCAAATCCATCGTGTCGATCTTGCCGAGCGCCACGTCCAGCGGGATCGACTTGCCGGTGTAGGGCCCGGCGTACGGATCGTTCGCGTTCTGCGCGCCGTGCGTGTAGTTGACGAGTCCCCCTTGCAGATGCGTCCGGTCGGCAATGTCGGAGTTCGTCGGCACGTCCCAGGGGTTCGTCGTGTCCTTGAAGCCGGTGAAAATCGGTTCGACGAGATGGTCGAGATTGACGAGCGTCATGTGGCCCCACGATGTGGCGCGGAATTCCTGGTTCCAGTAGAGGATGTTCTCCGCTGTCGACGCCGGGTCGGGCTCGCCGCGGAAGAACTCGCGGTCGAAGACGTTGTCGGTGTCGGAATTGGCGACCATGAAGTTGCAGATGCGCAGGTCCTCGCCCGCACATTGCAGGGCCATATCGTCCGGCGTGCAGTACCACTGTCCGTAACCGTAGTTCGCGTGGATGTGGTTCTCGCCGGAATGCCAGCCGCGCTCGGCGGGGTTCGTCCAACGTTTCAGCTCAATTTTTACGGCGGCCGTTTTTCCGTTCGCAACCCGCACGGTTCCGTGCGCGGGGCGATACTCCAGCCCGCGAAACGCCCGAAAGCTGTAATCGCCGGCGGGGACTTCGAACTCGGCGGAGCCGCTGCAATAGAAGTGGCCGTTGTCGAACAGCAGCCGATGCTGCGACGCCGGCGGATAGACGAACTTGCCGTCGTCCTGCCGGATCGAAACCCGCGCCGTGACCGGCTTGCCGGTAGCCGTATCGACCGTTTCGATGCGCACCGTTCCCGTCGGTTGCCGTAAGTCGAGCGCGGAAATCGGCACGGTTGTCTCGTCGCCGGTCACCAGATCGCGGACCGTCAGCGACGTCGTGCCGCGGCGATTGTCGGAGTAGACGAGCCGCTTGCCGTCCGCGGAAACCGAAGGCCGGTCGTCGTCGGCGCTGTTCGTGGTGAGCCGCCGCGCGCCCCGTTCGGGAGCGGCGAGCGGGACATGCCAGACATCGTTGTGCGGCGTGCCAACGTCGGAGATCGCGAATAACGACTGGCCGTCGGCCGCGAAGCAGAGATCATAAATCCGTGACGGGAAGCGCGTGATTTTCTCCGGCTCGCCGCCGGTCGTCGCGACTTTCCACAAATCGACCTGCGGACCGTCGTTGCCCCATTGATTGCCGTCGGTCTCCATCGTCGTCGTGTAGACGAGCCATGCGCCGTCGGGCGACAGGGCATACCGCGTCGCCTGCTTCGGTTGCGCGAGCGGCACGACGTTCGCCGATTTCAGATCGAGCAGCGCGAGGCCGCGGTCTTTGCCGTCGACGCGCAGCCGCCCGCAGAGCCGGCCGTCGGGATGGAATTCGAGCTTCGCGTAAAAGATGCTGTCGAGCCCGTCGACTTTCGCGGGGAGTTCGACCGGCGTTCCGTCTTCGGCCCGGATCAGCCGGACTTCCCCGCCGAACATCCGCGTCGAACGGACGTACGCGATGGTTTTTCCGTCGGCGGACCACGCCGGTTCGATGTCGACGCCGGGGCCGTTCGTCAGCCGCGTCATGGTTCCGCCGGTACGCGGCAGTTTCCAGATCGCGCCGTGATACGAGACGGCGATCCATGCGCCATCGGGAGAGATGCGCGGATGCAGCGTCCCGATATTCTGCGGCAACGCCGACTTCGCAGGATTGGGCTGCTCGGCGAACCGCGAACCCCACGCGACGAGGCCCAGCACCATCAGACTGCCAACGGCGAGCCACAGGCGTTTCAAGAGACGGCCTCCCCAAAGCCGCGGTTGGCGACCGCGGTCTTCCGGCGCGGCGAAAACCTGCGGTTGCCAACCGCGGCTTTGCGAACGACCACAGCGTAGCGTTGAAGATGCGCCGGAACCAGCACGACTATCGGGCTCGGGAAGCCGGCCGCTCCCAAGTTGCCGGCGGTGGGGCTTCAACAGTGACCGGTTCGTGTTTCGTCGGATGGTCGAACGTGATCGCCGCGGCGTGGAGGGCGATGCCGTCCGGCCACGGCAATTTCGCACCGTACTTCGCATCGCCGGCGATGGGCCAGCCGGCGGCGGAAAGCTGCACGCGAATCTGGTGGCTCCGGCCGGTGCGCGGGGTGATCTCCACCAGCGTGCGCGGGCCGTGCGTCTCGACGCGGCGATAGTCGAGAACGCATTCCTGCGCGCCGGCGGTTCCGGCGGCAACGACCGAGACTTGATTGGCGGTTCGATCCTTTTTCAGCCAATGAATCAATGTGCCGGATGGTTCCCGCACGCGGCCTTCCACCCACGCGAGATACGTTTTTTGAATCGTGTGGTCGCGGAACTGGGCCGACAACCGCGCCGCGGCCTTACTGGTGCGGGCGAAGAGGACGACACCGGAAACCGGCCGGTCGATGCGATGGACGACGCCGAGGAACACGTCGCCGGGCTTGTGATACTTCTCTTTGAGATACGCCTTGGCCAACTCAACCAGCGTGGCGTCCCCCGTGCGATCGCCCATCGTGAGCAATCCCGCCGGCTTATGAACGGCGAGCACGTGATTGTCTTCGAAGAGGACGGCGAGCACGGGAAGTCTTCTTAAAGCTCCAAGTTCCAAATACCAAGCTCCAAACAAGTTCCAAGGCAAATCAAGTTCCAAACAATCCAGCGGAGTCGTTTGGAATTTGAGATTTGGAGCTTGTTTGAGATTTGGGATTTGGAACTTGGAGCTTCCCGATCCCTGTCACTCCGACGGCTCTTCCGCAGCGGGCGGCGCCGCCGTGCGGGCGATGCGGAAGCCGGCGTCGTTGGGGTTTTCGCCGGGCTTCATGTAGGCGCGGACGGCGGAGAGGGCGAAGCTCGGCGCGGTCGACCACGAGCCGCCGCGGCGAACGCGGGTGGAACCCGACTTCGGCCCAACGGGATTCACCGCCGCTTTGGCGACGTAGTTGGCGTCGTAATGGTCGTAGCACCATTCGTAGACGTTGCCATGGAAGTCGAACAGGCCGAACGGATTGGCGGCGTACTTGCCGGCTTGCTCCGTCCGCTTGAGGTTGCCGGTGGTGTCCTTGAGATTCGCCTGCGCGCCGCTCAGCTTCTGGCCGAAGGCAGAGTGGGTGTCGGTGCCGGCGCGGCACGCGTATTCCCATTCGGCCTCGGTGAGCAGGCGGTAGCCATTGCCCCCCTGGATGCCGCCGCCGGGCGTGTAATACGGCTTGAGGCCTTCCTTCTCGGAGAGGCGGTTGCAGAACTCGATGGCGTTGTCCCACGAGACGCTGTCGACGGGGAAGCGAGCCGCGTTCAGCCCGGAGACTTTCTCCTTGAAGAAGCCTTTGGGCGAGAACTTCGACGGGTTTGCGCCCATCACGCTCTCGTATTCCTTTTGCAGGACTTCGTACTTGCCGGCGAAGAACGGCTGCGTCAGCTTCACGGTGTGCCGCTGGTTGTCCGGCCCCATCGCGAATTCGCCGGGCGGAACGAGGACGAGCTCCATCCCCGCCGTGTTCGTGATCGTCGGCTCGACTTTCAATTGCTCGGCCCACAACGTTTGTGCTTTCTTCGCGGCGGCGGCGTCGAACGGCGCTTTCAGCAAGCCGGCGGAGACTTCCATCGCTTCGGGCGGCTCGCCGAAATCGGGGGCGAACTCGCGCTCTTGTGGAACGGCCAGTTCCCGCAATAGCTCAGGAGAGAATTCGCCCTCCGCACCAGGGACGAGAGCGACGACCAGTTCAACGACGCCGTGATTCGCCGCGTCGCTGGCGCTCGCACCGGCCGGCAACGCGAATTCCTCGATGATTGCCACCGGCAACCACGCGGGCCGGCGCGAATAACTTCCGTCGACGAACGGCTGCCAGACGTCGAACAGGCCCGCCGTGAACGGAACGTCCACATTCGGCTGCCCGCTTGTGCCATCCGTGACTTGGTTCGGGTTCGTCCCCGGATTCGGATCGCTGTCCCCGGTCTGGCCCGAGCCGTTCATGAAGAACGCCAGGCCGCCGATGAGTCCGATCGCGGCGACGCCGGCGATCGTCGGGATCAGCCAGCGGCGGTTCGGCGGCGGAGTCGTCAAGTCGTTTGTGTTGACGACCATCGTGTGCTCGGCATCGCCGAGCGGCTGCAACAGCGTGGGAGAGTCGAGGCCCTCCACCGCGTGGACTTGCGTCGCTTCAGCCGTGGAGACGCGGCCCGATTTCTCGGCGAGCGTCTTGTCGGGCACCGTCGCGGACGACTTCTTGCCCTGCAGCAACGAGCTCGGGGTCGGCAGTCCGTCGAGGGCCGCTTCGCCGCTCAGCCAGGGAGTCAAAGCCTCGGCGAGTTCCGCGGCGTCGACATACCGCTCGTCGGCTTTCTTCGCCATCAACCGCTGATAGACGGCGTCCAGCTCGGGCGGAACGTCGCCGCGATGGTCGCGCAAGTTTGGAATCGCGTCGTTGATGTGCCCCAGCATTTTCCGCGGGGCGGTCTTGTATTCGTCGCCGCCGTACGGCGGCCGGCCGACGAGCAGGAAGAACAGCGTGCAGCCGAGGGCGTACAAATCGGTGCGGCCGTCGCAGGCGTGAACGTCTTCCCATTGCTCGGGAGCCATGTACTCGGGCGTGCCGAAGACCTGGCCCGACTGCGTGAGCGCGCCCCCTTCGCCGTCGTCCTGCGAGAGCCGGGCGAGGCCGAGATCGAGGATCTTGATCTGCCCGTTCTTGGTGACGAACAGATTCGACGGCTTCACGTCGCGATGGACGAGGCCCATCTCGTGTGCCGCTCCGAGTCCCAGCGCGGATTGATAGATCGCCTTGCACGCATTGGGAATCGTGAAGAGGCCGCGCAGCATGACGAGCCGCTGCAAGTCGGTCCCTTCGACGTATTCCATCACGAGGTAATGCGTCCCGTGCTCTTCGCCGGCGTCGAACGCCTGCACCACGTTGGCGTGCTGCAAGCGGCCGACGGCCTTCATCTCGCGTTCGAACCGGGCGAGGGCCGATTTCTGATTGAGATACGCCGAGGGGAGAATCTTGATCGCGACGATTTTTTCGAGCTTGGTGTGCGTGGCGCGGAAGACGACGCCCATGCCCCCTTCGCCGAGCTTGCTTTCGAGGCGATACGGCCCGATGACCATGCCGGGCTTGAACCCGCCCCCTTCATCGGGCGCGTCGTCGGGGCCTTGCGTGAGTTGCGTGGCGGGAGAATTGGCGGTGGAGCGCGAGAGCGCCTCGCCCGACAACGGGGCCGTCACCGGTCCTTCGATCGGTTCGTCAAAATGCAGACTGGCGTCGGTCTTGTTCATCCGCGACTCACACGGATTGGGAGAGAGCAGGGCCGGAATACCCCATGAGAAAATCTTAACGGACGTTCACGCGGAATGCGAGGGATTTCGGTTTCCCGCAAAAACTGGCAAACCTGGCGGCCATGCCCGCGATGGCGGCTGGCGTCACGGATCGGTTGTGGTCGCTGGAAGACTTACTCGGATAGGGATTGCTGGAAATCGAACACCCCGGATAATCTCCGGAGTGTTTTTCTTTCCAGAGGATCCACCAATGAGTGCCGTCAAGCCCCTCGGGTGGTGGTTCGCACCATGGAGATGGAAACGAGAGTCAATCGAGATGGCATTGCTCGTTTCGACATGCGTTTTCGTCGGCGGATGGATCAGAAGCCAGTTCCAATACGACACGGTCATTATTGCTGGGCTAGGCTGGGTTCTCGATCTTTCGTCAGAACAAGGCAACATGGGCGCCACTGCAATCAATAATGGGCTTAAGGATTCGGTGGCGATATTCGGCTGGAATTCTTATCCGATCGACAAGTTACATCCCTTGAAGCGACTGAAAGTTCCATACACGCTTGACGTCACAGGATTTCACTGTGGCGCCTCGGTGTCGAATGGGACTACGTTTGGCAACGCTGCATATTGCTTTGTTTCGTACTGGCTGGTAGTTGGGGTACTGATAGCCTCCTACGGCGTGTTGTTGCTCTTGAAACCGCGAAAAGACTCTGCGCCGTCAGCCGAAAAATAAAATTCCGGCAAAAAGCATCACTACCAGGGATTTCGGGCGAGGCGGGATGCCAGGAGCGGCGTGCTATTCGGTCAATTCTGGCGCGTCTCGGCGATCAAGGCCGCATAGTCCTCGGCCGCGATGAGGTCCTTGCTGATCAGCAGCCGGACGAGGAGTGCGACTCGCAGCTTCAACTCGGTGTTCTCCGCCTGCAATTCGTCGGTCGTGACGTGCTGCGAATGACTGTCGAGTCGTACCCGGTCGATCTGCGTGCGCAGCTCATTGATATGCCCGTCCTGGCTACTGTTCCACAGCAAATCGATGAGACTCATGACGTTCCTCCGTTGACTATCCTCCCGACCGGCGTGATGGGCGTCACTCCGCCTCAGCACGCGAAAAGGTCAGGAGATCGGGTGAAATTCACCGCCGAGAGCTTCTGCCCAATACGCGACCAAATGCAATGCAGCCGCCTCGATGGTCACGTTGACCAAGGGCTCATCCGACATCGACCAGTAAGCGTGCCCGACATTTCGCCCATCAAGGAGGATTTCGACCGAATCGCCGGGCGGGTGAATTGTCATCATTTCCCCGCGCTTGAATGGATTCGGAACCTGCCGGGACGGCGGCCTTCCGAATTCGGGCCGCTGCCGAACCAATTCACACCACGCCTCGCGAGTGAACAGCGGAGCGTCTTCTCTGGAGTAGATCGCACCGACGATTTGCACGATTCAATCTCCCTGGGGTATCCTCCCGTTGGACACATCAGGCGTCAATTGCCTCGCTCCACCGCTCCGCGCACAGCGGAGACGATGGCCTCTGCATCGCCCGGGCGCAGGCATTGGGCGAAGACATAGGCTTTGTCGGGCGAAGCTTCGTCCTCCGCGAACAGAATTTTCTTCGGTAACGCCCGCATCTCCAGCGTCAGATCGCGAACCCGCATCCCCGCGGGCGGTGGGCCCGATTCGATCTGCAACAGCGGATACGGCTGGCCGTTGAACGCCTGGGCGAACTTCGTCACCCGCAAGGCCGCGACGTCTTTCAAGCCGGCGTAAATCGTGTCGATGGCGCGTTTCCAGGTTTCATATTCCGCGGCGTGATCGCGTTTCGCGTAGCGGTCGAGGGCCGTCATCAGGCCGAGCATCGCTTCCTTGCTGACTTTCATCGACCGGCCGACGCCATGCCGCGGCGGGCGCGAGATCAGCCCGGCGTCGATCCACTGTTGCCGCGACCAGGTGCCGGCGCGGACGTCCATGTCGACCATCTGCACCCACGCGCTGCGGATCAGATCGGCCCGTCCGCACAGAATTCCCGACGCCTGCGGCCCGCCGAGATGCTTGCCGCCGCTGTACGCGATGAGATCGACGCCGCGCCGGCTAAACGCCGTGAGGTTCTCGACCGGCGGCATCGCGAACGCGCCGTCCATGATGACCGGCAACTTGTGGCGATGGGCGAGCGCGACGAGGTCGTCCAGGTTGGGTTTCTCATCGACGCCGTACCAGACGACGCCAATCGCCGCGGTCTTCGCGTGGATGGCCCGTTCGATCTGCGCGAGCGCGTCTGGCGCGCGATAGTCGAGCGTGATGAGCTTCGCTCCCGACAGCCTGATCGCGTGATCGTAATCGAACGGCCCCGGCGCCGGAAAAATGATCTCGTCGCGCGGACACCGCGATGTATCGGGCAGCCGGTCCATGAGGTCGACGTTGTCGCCGGCGAGGCACGCCGCCGCCCCGAGCGTGAGCGCCGCGCCGGCCCCCGCGGTGATGATCCCGGCTTCCGCCCCCGTGCAGCGGCGGATCAATTCCGACGCCACGTCGAGCAGATCGTCGATCTCGAAATAATTCATACTCGCTGCAGCCATCGCGGCGACGACGTCCGGATGCGGACAACTCCCGCTCACCCGCGTGGCGTACCCGACGGCGTTGATGACAGGAGAGATTCCGAACGGCGTATCGAGCTCAACGGGCATCGGGAGACTGTCCTCATTCAAGGGAAGGCGGAATTTGGAACGAGCGGAATTTTATACTGCTCCCCTCTCCCCTG
>CAZDGB010000204.1:13172-14069 GCA_964504645.1 uncultured Planctomycetaceae bacterium
GGGGGGTTGGGGTTTTTGCCCCGTGTTTTTTTTCCCCCCCCCCCCCGCCCCCGGGGGGGGGGGGGGGGGGGGGGGTGCGCCCCAGGCCATCGACGTGGCACGTGTGCAAGGATCAAAGCACGTCGGCGACCTCCCCCTCATCCGGCCTTCGGCCACCTTCTCCCTCCAGGGGAGAAGGGAGAGACAATCATTCGCTATCTCGCCGTTCGTTTCAGCCGCGAGAAGACCCGCGCCGGGTTTGTGACCAGCATGGCGTGAATCTGTTCGTCGGTGACGCCGCGTTCCTTCAGCATGGGCACAAACGTCTCCAGCAAATAGCCGAAGCCTTTGCCACCGGCGTATTTCAAATGGTTCAGCATGCAGATGTCTTCCGACAGCAGCACCCGGTCGCCGAAGCCTTCCTTCACCAGCGCGGCAACGTTGTCGGCCCGCACCCATTCCGGCTGATAGTCGAGGTAGCCGATGTTGTCGACTTCGAGATAGACCCCCTTCGCGGCGATCGGCAACAGATGCTTCACGCCGATCCGGTCGCCGAGATGCCCGATGATGACCCGCGACAGGTCTGCGCCGAATTCCTCCAGCATCGCGATCTGCTCGAGCGCCAGCGTCCCCCACCGGGTGGTGTGCGTGGTGATGGCGACCCCCGTCCGCTGTTGGGCCAGGGCCGACGCGCGGAAGACCCGTTCCTCCGCCGGTTTGACGAAGTGCCGGCCCGTGCCGATCTCGCCGATGAACCCCGCCCGTACGCCGGTGTCGCCGACTCCGACTTCGATTTCTTTCACCAGCACCTCGGCCAGTTCGCGGCTCGTCAGCTCCTCGACGATTTTCGGATAGCCGAACTCGCGATACCAGCCGCACCCCATGAGGATTTTGAGCCCGGTCCGTTTCGACAGGCTG
>CAZDGB010000205.1:0-14005 GCA_964504645.1 uncultured Planctomycetaceae bacterium
CTTCTCCCCTGGAGGGAGAAGGTGGCCGAAGGCCGGATGAGGGGGAGGTCACGGATGCGGCTGTCGGGACGACTTTATTAGCCGCGTCGGTGACATCCCCCTTACCCCCAGCCCCTCTCCCGTCAGGGGAGAGGGGAGAAAGAGCGACGCGAGCCGAAACCCCTGCGGCAATGTGCGCAGTGAAATCTTCCGGCCAGGTGACGGCTAGCTTGCGATCCACCGCGGTTGTTCGCAGCAGACGCGCAATCGGATGATTGCTCGGACGTTCGGCGCTGGCGGCGAGTTGCAGCAGATCGTCGGTGGAGAACTCGACAAAGGGGACGATCTCGCCGAGCGAAAGGTCCCCTTCGCTGAGCGTGCCCGTCTTGTCGAAGGCAAAGACGTCGACTTTGGCCAGGCGTTCCAGCGCGGCGGAGCCTTTCGTCACGACGCCGCGCCGCGCCAGCCAGGCGAGTGCCGCTGTCACCGCGCACGGCGTGGCGAGCACCAGCGGGCACGGGCAGGCGACGACGAGCACGCCCAGCGCCGGCAGCCAGCCGGCTTGCCACGTGCCGGTCTTGAATCGCCAGCCGAGCAGCGTGACCGCCGCCAGGCCGAAGACCGCCGGCAGAAACCATTTGGCAAACCGATCCGCCAGCCGCTCGCAGTTCATCTTGCGGTTCGTCGCCTGTTTGACGAGCCGTTCCATCTCGGCGAGCGACGTATTTTCGCCGGTCCGTTCGACGGCGACGGTCAACGCCGCGGTGAGATTGATCGCCCCGGCGAGGACGGGATCGTTCACCGTCTTATCGACCGGCAGGCTCTCGCCGGTGAACGGGCTTTCGTTAATCGCCGACGAACCCGCGACGATGCGTCCATCGGCGGGAATGCGATCGCCGGCGCGTACCAGCACGCGGTCGCCGGGCTGCAGTTGCGCAAGAGGCACGTCCCGTTCGAGGCCGTCGCGAACCAGAGACGCAGTGTGCGGCAGCTGCTCGAACGTCCGGCGAATAGCCCGCTTGGCCTGCTGTAACGTGAACCCCTCGATGGCTTCGCCGACGAGCGAGATGAACACGACCAGCCCGGCCGTTTGATGTTCGCCGAGCGCGATCGCCGCGAGGCACGCCGTGGTGAGCGCGAGGTCCGCGCCGAATCGCCCGGCGAGCAGATTGTCGAGGCTGTGATAAAGAATCCGCGCCCCGCCCAACACCGCGGCAAACAGCGCCAGCCGGTAGCCCCACGGGGTGCGGTACCAGTCCGTACCGGGACTGTTCGCCCAGCTGAGCACGAAATCCGCCGCGAGCAGCAGTCCGACGACGGCCGTCAGCAGATACAACCCCGCGACGTCGGCGAGCGCGGCCTCCTCGGCCTGCGCCGACTTGGGGCGCTCCTGGAAGAACTCACTGGCGGATTCGGGGACGTAGTGCATGTTTGCGTAACAGCATCGTAATCCGCGCGATGAACGCAAAGAAAGTCCCGGCGTCGCTGACGCCGGGCTTTGAGGGTCTCACGTCCGATGCACGACCCACCCCGGCACATCGACGCGGACATGGAACAACGTCTTCCCGGCCGTGACGTAGAGCGTCTTTAGATCCGGGCCGCCGAAGGTGCAGTTGGTGAGGACGTCTTCGGGGATCGGGATGCGGCCGAGCAATTTTCCGTCGGGGGTGATCACGTAAATCCCCGGCGGGACGTCGGCGGTTTCGTGGCTGTGGCGCGGGCGGGAGATGCCGGCGGCGATGAAGAGGCGGCCTAGGGAATCGACGCACATGCCGTCGCCGCCGCGGCCGGGGGCGAAGTCCCAGACCAGGCGCTGCCGGCTGACGGCGCCGTTCTCCGCGAAGTCGAACGCCCAGATTTTCCGATTGCCGCCGGCGACGGGGCAGCTATCAACGAGATAGAGCGTCTTTTGATCGGGACTCAAGGCGATGCCGTTCGGACGCTGGATGTCTGGCTGCGTGATCAGGCGCGTCACCGTTCCGTCCAGATCGATGCGGTAGACGGAATCGTGATCGAGTTCCATCGTCGCGCGGTCGCCATAGCACGGGTCGGTGAAGAAAATCTGACCGTTGGACCGGACGGCGATATCGTTCGGCGCGTTGTACCGTTTCCCCTCGAAACGATCGGTGAGGACTTCGACCTGGCCCGTTTTCAGATCGGTGCGCGTGATGCGGCGGTTACCATCGTTTGGGCCGAACTCGTTCCCCTCGCAGGCGAGCAACCGGCCCTGCGGGTCGAACAGCAATCCGTTGGTTCGCCCGCTCGGCTGGCGAAAGACCGAAAACAACGGCTCCCCCGGCACGTGCTTCAGAATGCGATTGTTGGCGATGTCCGAGAAGTAAACCGTGCCGTCCGCCGCGCACGCGGGGCCTTCCGTGAACGCGACCGCAGCCGCCGGAGCAACGGAAGTCTCTTGCTGAATGATCGAAGTGGGCCAATCGAGGTTGAGGGACGGCATGGTGTCTCCGAGGCGAGAGGAGAAACGAAGCAGAGACGATCCGCAGATTTCGCAGAGGGACGCAGATTCGAACCAAGAAAGAATGGTTGGAAGTCGGCGCAAAGTCGCAAAACAGAAACAGCAAATCTAGCGAACAACGGGCTCGTTTTGAACCTGTTGCGTCTCTTTGCAGCCGATTCCTGTATTTAATCTGCGTCTGTCTGCGAAATCTGCGGACAGTCCGGCCTTTACAGGAACTCGTCCTCGTCCAGCAGATCGCTCTCGGTGATGACCCGGTAGCTGGCTTTGCGGAGGAGGTCGACGGCCTGGTCGACGTCGTCGACATACAACGCCACCGCGCCGCGGCCTTGAGACCGGTACAGCAACGGTGAGGCGTGATGAATGTTCAGCTCGGCTTTGACGAGCGTCGTGCAGATCGCGGTCAGCGGCATCTCGTCTTCGGGCAACTGCACGCCGACGACGTCGCTTTCGCTGAACAGAAAGCCGGAGAGCTGCAGTTTTTCGCGGCCGCGGTCGGTGTTGCTGAAGATCAGCCGCACCATGGCGAAGTCGACGGAATCGACGATCGTCATGCCGACCACGCGGACGTCGACGCTTTCGACGTGCTTCATCAGTTCGTTCAAGCGGCCGACGCGGTTCTCGAGGAAGACGCAGAACTGGCGCAGGCAGGGCCAGGCGCGGCCTTCCATCGTTTCCGCTTCGGTAAAATCCTTGCCGCCGAAACTCTGTCCCATGAAGATGTGCTATCTTTGAAAGGAAGACCCGGTCGAACTGCGCTCGCCACGGGGTTCAATTTAGGCAACACGCGCCAAAGCGTCAATTGGGGTTTGCGTTTGCGACGCGGCGACGTAGGATTTGCCGAGTCTTCATGAACGCAGGGGGATGCCTGCCGTCCAGCACCGTCATGGCCGGGCCGCCACGAAGGGAAAGGTCGCCGCATGATTCGCACGTGTCTGTTCGACATGGGCAACGTGCTGTTGCATTTCAGCCACGACCGGATGTGCCAGCAGATGGGACAACTCTGCGGCAAGACCGGCGATGATCTGCGCCGTTTGCTCCTCGATTCCGGCGTGCAGTGGGAATTCGAGCGCGGTCTGATGTCGGCGGAGGAGTTCCACCGGCATTTCCAGGAACTCGTCGGCACGATGGTCGATTTCAACGCCCTCATCGTCGCGGCGTCGGACATCTTCGAGCTCAACCGGCCGATGACGGGGATTCTGGAAGCGCTCCGCAAGCAAAACCTGCGGCTTGTCTTGTTCTCGAACACCAGCATCTGGCATTACGAGTTCATCCGCCGGCGATTCGAGATTCTCGACTTCTTCGATCAGCATGTGCTGTCGTACGAGGTGAACGCCATCAAGCCGGAGCCGGAGATGTACCACGCCGGCCTGCGCGCCATCCGCTGCGCTCCGCAAGAATGCTTCTACACCGACGACATCCCGCGGTACGTGGAATCGGGCCGCAAGCACGGCTTCGATGCGGAAGTGTTCACGGATTCCGACCGGCTGATCCGGCAACTCGCCGCGCGCGGCGTCATGGTGTGAAAGCCCGGCGTCGGCGACGCCGGAACTACGCTGGAATCAGAACTCCACCTTCACCTTGTCGCGCTGATAAATCGGCAGGTGGCGGTAGTAGACTTCGAGCGTCATCACGCACAGGCACGTCTGATAGAGCCGGCCCCCCGGCCCGCCGTGCGGATCGGTGATGTCCCAACTGCCGGCCTCGACGCCGTCGCGGACCTGAGTGCGAATCAGATGGTCGCGCATCACGTCGTTCCAGCGCTTCCATTCATCGCCGCCCCAGTGATGCAGCACCTGCGTCGCGTAGTAGTTGTAGTACATGTTGTTCGGCGACGGCTTTGCCTGATCGAGGTAGGCGACCCCCTTTTGCAAAATGGGGTTCCGCCTGTCCCAGCCCATGTACATGCGGCATAAGAGGCCGACGGCGGTCATCGGCGGCGTCGCAGTGGGGTTCATGTAGCCGTACGTCGCCCCTTTTTCGCCTTGGACGCTGTCGAGGAATTTGTCGGCCAGCTTGAACACGCCGCCGGGCACTTTGATCTTGCCGTTCTGGGCGCTCTTGAGGGCCATGATTTGCCAGCCGACGGCGGAAGTGTCGCCCGCTTCGTTCAGACTGTAGCGCCAGCCGCCCCCTTTGGGGTCTTGCGCCGCGATCGTGAATTTCACGGCTTGATAGGCCGGCTTGCTGTAGCGGGCGTCGCGGGTGAGCGCCGCCGTCTCGCAGAGCGCGATCGTGGCCAGGCCATGCACGTAGAGCGATCCCTCGCCCGACGCGGCGCGCAGGTCGAGACCTTTCTCCGTCATCTTGCCGCCGCGAATGAGGGCGTCGAGTCCCGTACGGACGACCTTTTGATAGTCCCCCTTCTGATGCGTGTGTCCGCCGCCGAGAAATGCCAGCAAGGCCATTGCCGTCGCGCCGTTGCTGCAATTGCGAAACGCGCCTGGCTGCGTGCAGCCGCCGCCGGCGCACGCCGCGCATTCGGTGTGATCGAAGCTCCAACTGCCGTCTTTCAACTGGCGGCTGGCGAGCCATTTCAGCCCGGAGGCCACCGCCGCCTCGCTCGCGGCATTCCCGCCGAACGTTCGCACGAGTGCGGCTTTCGCCGCGCCGCTGCGGCCGGAGAAGTGATCCCCCACCTTGATGTTCGGTCCAGGGAGGTCGCCCACCCCCGGCACGAACGACGGCTCCAGATCGTTGATGTTGAAGTCGACGCCCAGATTGTTCTCCGCCACGAACGGGCCGGCATCCTCGGCGATCAGCGGGTTGCCCAGTTCCATGCCGGGGTCGAGGGTTTCCGGCTGCACGAGCGCCTGCTCGAACATCGGCTCGGGTTCGACTTCGTCCGGCAGGACGGTCAGCAGCGTGTAGATTTCCTCCCGCGTTTGCTGGTCGAAGACAATGAACGCGCAAGCTCCGAGAATCGTCGCGTGGATCAGCAGGCTGATCAGGTTGACGACGATCACCCGGCTCCAATCGATCTTGGGGCGCTCGAACGTCGACGGCAGCGGCGCCGGCGGCGGATTCGGCCGCGGTACAGACGGCCGCTTTTTCGCGGGTGAAGGCGCGGCGCTCATGGAATGGGGCGAAAACCGCTCGGAAGGGTTGGAAACAAAACGCATGCGCTTGGCCCAGCATTTCATGCTAAGTCGGCGTGTGGGAACGGTCAAGATGCGACGCCGCGCTGCCGCCAGACGCTGCGGCAGGAAGTAGGCACCAACTGGGTGGCACGTCCCTGAGGCTTGGCGAAGGGCGTGGTTCATTGCCACATCGCCACGCCCTTCGAAGACTCAGGGCGCGCCACCCAATCCAGATGGTTCAATGCCCACGAAAGGAACCGCGTCGCTTCGTTCGCGCTGAAATTCAACACGACCCTCCGAAGCGCTCTCGCGATTTCCAAATTCAATCCACAACGCCGCCGTGCTTAGCATCACACGGCGTGTCGAAAACACAGCGCGCACCATCGTCGCGCAGACGTTGCAGCAACACGCGCGGCGTGCGTCTTGAGCAGCGCAGCGCGTTCGCAATGAATGCCGACAAGCGAGCGCGCGAGCGCAGGAAAGCGGCGAACAGCGAGAGAATTTCTTCCGCGCGCAAAAATTTTTCGAGTCACTCGCGCAGACGATAGCGCCGCGAACGAAGCGCGCCGCGCGAGCGCGCTATTCGTGATCGCCGCGATGACGAGTCGTTGCGCAGCAAATGCGTGAAACGAAAAACATCTCGTTTTCCAACTGGAAAAGTGCCAAATGCAATTCGCGCGAGTAAGCGATGCCGCGCGCGAAGAAGAGCGTGCGCTGCGCGTTGCGCGCGCGATGTCGTCGCGCGCTCATCAGCGCGCGCTCGAGCGCGCGCAAAAAAAATCTGAAGAAAGTGGCGCAAACGCGCACAATAATCTTGAAGTATTTCGTGAAATGAATACGATGTCGGCGTGTTTGGTGTTGGTTCACGTGATGAGTTGATTGTCAATGCTCGTGCAACTGATCGCTGCCGCGATCGACACGAACGACAAAACCAAAACATCACTCGGCCAACACACGATCTGCCATGGTTGGCAGATCGGAATGGATTCGGTGGAGTGATTCGTTGCGACCGACACGCTTAGCCCGGTGCAGCCAGCGGTCGAAACGGTCCTCCAGGTCTCTCTCCTGAAGGAGGATTGCATCATGGCGAAGAAGAAAGCAGCGAAGAAGGCCGCCAAGAAGACCACGAAGAAGGCCGCCAAGAAGTAACGTGGTGCCTGGGACTGACGTTCCGGCATCCGTGAGATGTCACATCACAAGGATGTTGGACTCCCTCGAGGCGATCGGGCTTTCCCGGTCGCCTCGTGTGTTTTATAGCCGGCGTTTGTCGCTGGGCCTTCGGAAAGGTAGAAACCCGAACGCCCAATACCGAAGACCCGAACGCCGAGGTCACTCCGCTCCGTGCGGGACCGGCAGGCCGTGCAGTTCGCACCAGGCGTTCTCCGCCGCGCGCTGCTCGGCGACCTTCTTGTTGGGGCCCCAGGCCGACGCATATTGCGTCACGCCCAGGCGCACGGCGATCTCGAAGCACTTCGAATGATCGGGGCCTTTCTCGTCGAGCAGCGTGTACGCCGGCGGCTCGCTCTGTGTCTTCTGCACGTACTGCTGCAGCAGGCTCTTGAAGTTGTCGACGTGCGACGACGAGACGATGCGTTGAATCTCCGGCTGCACCATCCGTTCGACGAACGGAAACGCCGCCGCATAGCCGCCGTCGAGGAAGATCCCGCCGACGATCGACTCGAACACGGCGGCCATCACCGAGCTCGGCACCGAATGAAAGCCGCCGAGCCCTTTGCCGAGCATCAGAAACCGTTCGAGTCCGAGTTCCTGGCTGAAGCGGGCGCACGTCGTGCGGCTGACGACGGCCGACTTGATGCGGGTCAGTTCGCCTTCGGTCTCTTCAGGGAATTGACGGTAAAGAATTTCGCAGACCGACGCGCCGAGAATCGCGTCGCCGAGGAACTCCAGCCGCTCGTTGGATTCGAGCCGCGTGCGGGCGATCGACGCGTGCGTCAGACAGAGTTCGAGCAGGCCGCGGTCCTGGAAGACGTAACCGAGAGCTTCGTCGCACGTGGCGAGGCTGTCGAAAACGGGAGTTTCCGGCTGCGCATCTGCCAGTTTGGCGGCGACGTCCGTCACAAGACCACTCTTTCCGGGGGCGTCCGAAAGGGACCCCGCTGGGCGTTACTCTAATTTCCGTCGAAAGTTCCTGTCAATCGGCAACTTGGAGAAACGTAGCGGCGGCATATCGCCGCCGCAATAAAAGTGGCATCCCCTTTGCATGGCGAAAATTTTCGTCGAAGCCGCAGGGGACCCAACACGGGCTTCACTCGCTGCGTAGGATTCTCTGGAACGGCCCTTATTCACCAGCACCACACGGGGAACAGCCAGCGGATCTTGTCCGCGTCGGGACGAGTCCTTCCGACGGCAGACCCTCAGCACCAAGGAGTTGAACGTATGAAACACGCCTGGAACCAAACGTTGATTGTCGCCTTTTCCGCCGGAGCGCTCGTCGTCTCCGGCATCACCTGGAGCCAGCGCCAGGAAGCGGCCGCAGTGTCGCCGATCAAGAGCGCCCAGGATTTGTCGGTCTCATTCCGTCATGTCGCCAAGGAAGTCACGCCGAGCGTGGTCTCGATCTCCACGAAAACGAAGCACCGCGAAACAGCGCTGGAGGGGAATCCCCTCATGGACGAGAATTCGCCCTTCGGCGATCTCCTCCGCAAAGATCCCCGCTTCAAGGACATGTTCCGCAACAACCCCGGCCTGAAGCGGCAGTTCCCGCAGCAGCAGGGGATGGGCTCCGGCTTCATCATCGATGAATCCGGCGTGATCATGACGAACAACCACGTCGTCAAAGACGCCGATGAAGTCGTCGTCACGCTGCACGACGGCCAGAAGTTCGTCGCCAAGGACATCAAGACCGACCCCCGCACCGACGTCGCGATTCTGCGCATCGAAGGGGCCAAGAACCTGAAGGCCGCGAAGCTCGGCAACAGCCACGACATGGAAGTGGGAGACTGGGTCCTCGCCGTCGGCAGCCCGTTCGGCTACGACATGACCGTGACGTCGGGCATCATCAGCGCCAAAGGCCGCGGCATCGGCGCCGTCGAACGCGAAGACTTCCTGCAGACCGACGCCGCCATCAATCCCGGCAACAGCGGCGGCCCGCTGCTCAATCTCGACGGCGAAGTGATCGGCATCAACACGGCGATCTCGTCCCGCAGCGGCGGCTATGACGGCATCGGCTTCGCCATCCCGATCCACATCGCCGGCTGGGTAGGCGACCAACTCGTCAAGACGGGGAACGTGAAACGCGGCTACCTGGGGATCCGCAACGGCTCTGTCACCGATGAACTGGCCAAGACGTTCAAGGTCAACGCCCGCGAAGGGGTGATCGTCGGAGCCGTCCTCGCCGATTCGCCCGCCGAGAAGGCCGGTCTCGAGCCGAACGACGTGATCCTGTCGATCAACGGCAAGAAGGTGAACGATCCGAAAGAGATTCAGCAACTGGTCGAACGCCTGGAAACCGGCAAACCGTACGCGATGCACATCATCCGCGACGGCAAGCCGCAAGAACTGACGGTGACGATCGCAGAACTGCCGGAGAACTTCGGCGCCCCGAAACAGGACGGCGAATCGCAGAGTCCGTCGGGCAAGAAGTTCAACGACCTCGGCCTGGAATTGCAGGCCCTGACGCCGGACCTCGCCAAGCAACTCGGGTTCAAAACCGATAAGGGGCTGGTGGTGACCGGCGTGAAGGAAGACGGCCCGGCGTCCCAGTCCGGCGTCCGTCAGGGGGATCTGATCGAGAAGGTCGGCACGGTCGCCGTGTCCACCGTCGAGGAATTCCAGAACGCGGTGAAAGAGCACTCGCTGAAAGACGGCATCGTGCTCCATCTGCGGACGGAAGAAGGGAAACGCTTCGTCATCGTCAAGAACGTTGACGAAGAGTAGGTGTGTGGTGAAGAAGGTGTGAGGACCGAGCCCCCGGCAGCAATGCCGGGGGCTTCTTTTTTGCGCCCGTTTCTTCCTGTCCCCTCGCCCCCGTGGGGGCTTTGCCTAGAAAGTCGCGTTCACGTTCGACTTTCTGATCATCATTGGGACTTTCTGATCAACTCAATTTCATCAACGAGCGTTTGCATTTCAACCGCGAGGAGGTCACACTTCGCCAAAACACCTGAACAAATCGGATTGGACAAGTGCCAGCGGTTGATCGCAAACATCCGTGGTACAAGCTGCATCGCTGGACGAACAAGGCGCTGAATGCGCTAGTTCCTCATCACGGAATCAGCGATTGGTTTGTGCGCGTCTTTTATTGTTTGGCCGCCTTGATCCCGATTCTCTTGGCGGTGCTCCAGTTTTGCGAATCGAATGATCAGCCGCTGATCGAGCCGTGGAAGTCGATCGTCGCGTTCATTTACCACCACAGACTCGTGGTGAGCGTTGTTTTGGCCACCGTCCAAGTTGCACTCGTTTTCGCAATCTGGGTTCTGTCGGTGCTGCGTCCGATTGATTTTGAGAAAGCGGAAGCCATACTGGAAATGGCGGTGGATACGCACTTCTCCGAAAGAGATCACAAATCGCATCATTATCGAGCAACGGTATTTAAGATCAGAGGTTGCTTTTTGCTCGGCGGAGAGTGGATGGGGATTGTGTGCCGCTCTGGTGAAACGTACCTTCGTTCGGGCACAGTCTTTTATCTGGATAGGGACGAGCCGGAAAAATCAACGAGTCTTCTAGGGGTGTGCTTCGCCGCGCAAGGCGCGACGATCGTCAAAACTGATCCGTTGCCGGTGTCTTCAAAAGCGGACTACATGCAGGAATGCCGCCTAGCGGAGATAGAATTTGAGAAGATGAACATGAAATCTTCCGTAATTCTCGTGACCGGCATAAAGCGCCCTGACGGGAAACTTTGGGGATTCTTGGTGCTTGACACGACCGACGAGAGCATGTGCCCGAAGCACTCGGGCATCAGAGGGAAGCCTCAACACGAGTCCGATATTGGACGTGCGGCCGCAGTTTTGGGCATGTTAATCTGATAGAGATCAGAAAATGGAACGGCACGTTTTCATCAACAGCAGTTACAGCGATCCCATTGCTGAAAAGCAGATGCTCTTTGAGGGATCAGATGTGACTGTGCGCTTGTCTCCGACGGATATTCCTCGCTCGCTTTCCTGCGTTTTTGACAAGAAAAGCAACAGGCTAGTCATAACTTTCGACTACCCAGATACTGAGCAGGCCTCAGTAGACCAAAAAGAAGGCGCTGGCGTGGTGATTCGCGAGGGCAAATACAGCGGCAAACTGCTTCGAATTTACGTTTCCTATCCTGAACAAGCAGGCCAGCCGCCGGCGAGTACGTTTCGCGAAAAACTGCTTTCTGCATTGGCGTCGCGGCGCAAACGCTTTGAAGGCATGAAGACGATCAGCAAAGAGCTCAATCAAGCTGTCGCGGAAAAAGTTCTTCTTGATGACAAGGTTTCGATCGAACTTTTGTCGGCAGCAGATTCTAGTTTTTAGAGTTCCAAAACTCCGGCTCGATTCCGAGTTCGTGCATCTCCTGAATCAAGCAGCAGATGTTGTGGCAGAGAACTTTGCACAAGGCTTCGTTCCGCATGGCAACGTCTGTCCGGCTGCGGACCGAATCGCCGAACTTCGCCTTGATCATACTGAAAGTTGATTCGACGTTCGACCGCTTGTGATAGTGCTGGCAGAATTCTTCCCGCTTGAAGTGAAAGTAGTGGAACATCTGCGCCCAGAGCCCATCGCCGCGCCCAGTATGAATCGATTTGAAGGGGATGAACGGCGTTGCGCCAACAGCCTCAATCGCGTCGTAATTTCGGTAACTGCCGAACTCCTTGTCACCAGACACTTCACGGATCGTAAAGTTTTGCGCAGTTGTGGCGACGAGCTCTGGCAGTAGCGGCGTTGAGCTCGCGTCCTTATCGAGAATCTGAACCGCCGTGACCACATTGGTTTTGACGCCGCACATCAAGTGAATCTTGCACCATTCGTGCTGCTGGCGAACACCGCCGTATTTGTGATCGTACCAGCGATGGAACCGAGACGACGTGAAGCCGGAGCCATCGACCGCGAAATCAACCTCAACCGCTTTCAGCGGAAGCGCGCTTTCCATGATCATCGCTTTGAGCAGCGGCGTAGCCTCTTCGGATTCAACGACTGTCGATATGTCGTGGTAGCTCGGCTTGCGGGAATTGAATCCAGCGTCGAAAGCTTCCGTTAAATCGGTCATGAACCGGCGTCCGCTGACAGTCGAATAGACCTTGTACGCGGCGCTGAATACGGCATCAGCCAACGGCATTCGGGGACGCCCCATAACTTGCGGCGGTTCAATGATCCCCTTGCACAAATCGCGGAGTAGGTGGCGAAACTGCGACTTCTCATTGACCTGAGCTCGATTGTACGCTGGCCATTTTTGGGCGTAGGTTGGCTTCTTCTCGGTGATCATCATGGTTTGCGTCGTCGTGACGCTGCCGTCGGCGTTGTGCTCACGCTTCATAGCAAACCGAACCGCAAAAATATGCTTGCACACGCATCCTCGCGTCTCATGGTCCAAGCAGGTGCAATGCGGCGTTTCCTCGTCCGGGATGACCGTGTATTTGCCATTTCCGGTGGATGACGGCACAAGCCAAGCTGCGCCTTTACGATCAAGGCGACAGGTGGCAGCGATCAACATTCCGCGTTGCTCTCGTTCGTTCATTTCGCCATCCCCAAGTTTGAGCTCAGCGATTAACA
Organism: uncultured Planctomycetaceae bacterium; assembly: GCA_964504645.1. GTDB lineage: Bacteria > Planctomycetota > Planctomycetia > Planctomycetales > Planctomycetaceae > CAZDGB01. Next base: position 12,232 of record CAZDGB010000205.1, read on the forward strand.
TGGCAATATTATTGCAATGATAATCGGTGGAGTCAAGAGCCTCGGGTTGACATTTTGCAATTTTATTGCAACGATTTTGACATGGCAGGACGTAAACCAAAACCTGAGGGTGACAGAAAAGCGGATCAGCTTCGCATTCCGCTGACGGCGACGCAAAAGGAAGCCATCCGCACCGCTGCCGAGCACGCCGGTGCTGAAATGACCTCCTGGGCTCGCGAGACACTTCTTAAAGCAGCTGCGCGAGCCCAGAAGCAATCCTGAGCTCAGCGAGCGTGTCTCGGAACCTTGTCCGCGACAGCGTGCCGCTTCTTGCTATATTTTCCGCCGATTTTCGTGGCGATCAGATGATCTTCTGCCACGAGCCCCAATAGCGCCATCGTCAGGGCACCATCGGACCTGAGCTCAGCCTCAATGGTATTGGTGGGGAAAATGCTCATCAGGTGCTCGGAGTGAGCGACCTTGCTGACGGCAATCTGGCCGTACACGGTGATCACGTCCTTTTCGATATCAGCCGCGTAGTGGTCCGCGTACTGAGATTGCCAGTATTCGACCACGGAACGAATTACGGGGTGGTCGACGTTGATCAGCACGAGCCCTTCTGGATGTTGAGGATGGTTCTTTTGCCAAGCTGCCAGATAATTTCCGAGCTCATCCTTCCCTCTCGGCTCATATCCCGGAACAGTTCCGGTCGTGTGAGCCATCTCGGCGTCAACGTTCGCAGAACTCTGCCCGTAGATTTTTGCCTTGATCGGTGGTTTCCTAACCCCGCCGGATGATCCTCCGCCTTCCGGCTTTGGCTTGAGCTCAGGATCAGTTCGCTTGCTCCGGCGAATCGGGGGCGAGCCCTCGCTGTCCGGATTGGTTTTATGGTCCGCCCCCGGCTTGGCGCGCAGCCACGAGAGACGCCAGCGAGCCTCAAACTTTTCGGCCAGCCGTTCGCGCCAGTTGTCGTCCTCCAGATTACTAATCGAATTGCGGCGAGCTGAGCCCAGCGCCGCGATGAGCTCATTCGGCATATTCTCCGAAAACTCTGCCGCCCACTCGTTTAACGGCAATGCGCCCCCTGCGTTCGGGCCACCCTTGATTAACAGGGAGTTGCGGTCAGTCTTTGGGTAGACGCCGTGTTTTCCGGCTGGATCAACCACCGGCCGGATAATCAGCCACAGCTTCTGGCGAACAGTACCGTCGCTAACCCCGAACAGTCGAAACGTGGAATGGTGAGTCGAGGTGTCGTAGAGCTCATTGGCATAGAGCGCCGCGATGTATCCTTGCTGAGCCGCGTGGGTATGCACAGCGGGCCGATCCCCTTCCCACAAGTACCAGTCGATTTCCGTACCATCGCGTAGAGTCACGGTCCCCTTGCCGGAAATACCCCCCTTATCAAATCGCGCGATCGGATACTCGATGTGATAGAGACCGCCTTGAATTTGTCGATGGTTGATACGCCGATCACGACCGGGCTCAACAGGGCCATAGGCAATTTCTTCCGATGGCGGCCAGTTTGCCCGTTCGTTGGTCCTGAACTCATCAACGAAAACCTCAAGCCCCTCCGGAATCTTCCAAAAGCGGCGGTTTAGATATTTGGGAATGCCCTTAGTGTCTTTCTCGTCTCGGTTTGGATCACCCTCGACGGTATCGTCAGTTGGGTTATTGCCGAGTAGCACGACGACATTTCCGTTATCGTCTATCCATTTCGTTTTGACGAGCGACCAATCGCAGACGTGATCTGGATCGTAGTAAGGATCGTAAACCGGCTCTAATCGTTCTTCGCCGA
>CAZDGB010000206.1:0-13929 GCA_964504645.1 uncultured Planctomycetaceae bacterium
ATTTTCCATTCATGATTTGTTCCTTCGGTTTCCGCCCGCTGAATTGAATCACCACTGGTTATTTTGTCGCCCATCCGGCGGTGGGTCAACCGGCATCTGGCTTCGATTTGAGTTGTCGTTCATCGAAAAGACGGCGAATCTGCAAGCGATGCCCGCCGACTCGACGCCAACGGCGATTTCTCCGACAATACCCGCATGCAGGACGCCGGACGAACGAAACTCACGGATCAACAACGGGCCGCGATCGAGACGCGCGATGTGTCGATTGCGTTGTCGGCGGGGGCCGGTTGCGGGAAGACGTTCGTTCTGACGCGGCGGTTTCTGTCGCACCTGGAGCCTGGGCCGCACGCTGCGTCGCTGACGGAACTCGTGGCGATCACGTTCACTGATCGGGCCGCGCGGGAGATGCGGGACCGCATCCGGTCGGTCTGCCGCGAACGCTTGCAGGCGTGCGATGCGGAGCAGGTGCCGCACTGGCGGAAGGTGCTCTACGATCTCGACGCGGCGCGGATCACGACGATTCATTCGTTCTGCGCGAGCCTGTTGCGTAGCCACGCCGTGGAAGCGGGTCTCGATCCCCGCTTCGAAGTGGCCGACGCCGCGCAGACCGAGGCGTTGGTACAGCGTTCGGCGCGGAACACGCTGCATCGGCTGCTGGAACAGGAAAATGAAGATGCCTTCCGGTTCGTCCTGTTGTTCGGCCTGGAGCGGTCGCGCGAACTGCTCGCCGGCTTGATCGGCCAGCGATTTCGGACCACGCGCGCCACACTCGCCGGCGTGAGCTCGAAGAAATGTGCAGCCATCTGGCTCAAGCGCTGGCAGGAAGAGTTTCAGCCGCAGTTCGTCCAGGAGTTCTACGAGTCGCCGATTTGCGAGCTCACACGCAAATGGCTGCAGCAGAATTCTCCCCGAGCGGGAACCATGATCGCTGATCGCTGCCGATCTGTGCGGCGATTGCTCGGCGACCGGCTGGCCGCGATGGCCGATTCTCTGACCTGGCTCGGTAAGCTTCGTGAAGCGGCGATGATCAAGGGAGGCAAGCGTGAGGATTGGGTCAACCCGGAACATCACGTCACGCTTCGAGATCTTTGGGTCGATCTGCGTAAAGACATCGACAAAGTGAGCAAGGCGATCGAGTTCGACCAGGACAAACTTCAGGTCGCCGCCGAACTGACTGAGCAAACCTCCCGGCTGGCGATCGCGGCCATCGACGACTACGAACGACAGAAACAGGAGCAGGGGGGGCTCGACTTCGACGATTTGTTGTTGAAGACGCGTGATCTATTGCGCGATCATCCCGATGTGCCGAGACGATTAGCGCGGGACATTCAGTTGCTGATGGTCGATGAGTTTCAGGACACCGATTTGGTGCAGGCGGAAATCATCCGCCGCATCGCTGGGCCGGCGTTGAAATCGGGCAAGCTGTTTCTCGTCGGCGACGCGCAACAGTCGATTTACCGTTTCCGCCGGGCCGATCCGAAAGTGTTTCAGCAGTTGCGGCAGGAAATTCCCGAGCGGGGCCGTTTGCCGCTGAAGAAGAACTTCCGCAGCGTGCCGGGCGTGCTCGATTTCGTGAATCACCTGTTTGCAAAGAAGCTGGGCGAAGATTTTCAGGAACTGACACCGTCGGAGGAGCACCAGGTTTCGGAACCGGAGCGCAAGGCGCTCGGCCCGGTGATCGAATTCCTCTGGGCGACGCGCGACGTCCAGCCGAACCCGAATCCCCCCGCGGAGCCCAGCGCCGAAGAACTCCGGCGGCGGGAGGCCGATTGGATCGCCTTACGGATCGTCCAATTGCTCGCCGATCCGACGCCCACCATTCGCGAGAAAGGCCCTGATGGCCAACCGCGTTTGCGTTCCGTGAGCCGCGGCGACATTGTCCTCTTATTTCGCACGCTGGGCGATGTCGCCGTTTACGAGGAGTCACTCACTCGGCATGGCATCGACTACTACCTCGTCGGCGGCAAGTCGTTCTACGCCCAGCAGGAAGTGTTCGATCTGTTGAATCTCTGCCAATGGCTCGACGATCCGGCGGATGAGATCCCGCTGGTCGGCTGTCTGCGATCTCCGTTCTTCAACCTCAGCGACGATGCGATTCATACACTGCGGCTCTCGGCGGACACGTTGACGCAAGCCCTGGAAAAAGGGCCGCTGGACGGAGTCTCGGATTTCGATCGGCAGCGCATTCGTTTTGCCGGCGCCGTGCTGACGGAACTGCGTCAATCCAAAGACCGCTTGCCGCCGTCGGAGTTGCTGCGAACCGCGGTCGAGCGGACGGGCTACGACGCCGCGCTCTTGCACGAGTTTCTCGGCGAGCGGAAAGTCGCGAATCTCGACAAGCTCATCCGCCAGGCGGCGGAATTCGACGACGCGGAGCATTTCACGCTGAGCGATTACGTTCAGCAGTTGCAACGTTCCGTGCGGGACCAGACCGACGAGGCGCTGGCGGTGACGCTGGAAGAAGCGGGCGATGTCGTGAGGTTGATGACGATCCACCAGTCGAAGGGGCTGGAGTTTCCCGTCGTGTTCGTCGCCGACATGAACCGCGACATGCGTTCCCGGCCGTCGAGCGTCGTGATGCACCAGGATTGGGGCGTGCTCGCCAAGCCGCCGGACGATTTCGAAGAGGAATACGAACATCTGGGTCTGCGGATTCATCAGCAGGAGGAAAAGGCCGCGGAGGAACAGGAACTGTTGCGCGTCTTATACGTCGCGTTGACGCGGGCGGCGGATCGCTTGATTCTCTCGGCGGGCATGACGCAGGACTTCGATGGGCATTCGCTATGGATCGCACTGCTCAGCGAATACTTCCATCTGGAAAGCGGGCTGCCCAAGACGGATGCGTTGCTAGGCTCGCATCTCGGCGGCGGAGCGGGCCGGCGGCGCATCCCGGAAATCAAGTGCCATCCGTCCCCACCGCAAGCCACCGCGAAAAAAGATTCGACACCGCGCCGGACTCCATTGGATCAGTTGCCGGAGTTGTTGTCGCAGGCGGCGCCGGAGGATTTTCCGGAAAGCGTGCGGATCGTCCCGCCGTCGAAGGATTGGCTTGGCATGATCAGCGTCTCGCGTCTGGAGGAGATGGTTCTTGGCGAGCGTGCCGTGCACGAGTTCGAACCGGAAGACGTCGAGGACCGGCCGCGCGTCGCGGCAGACGTGCTGGGCAATGTCGTCCATCGGGCGCTGCAGTTGATTGATCTTCGCGATCCGAATCGCTGGCCAGACGTGCTGGCCGACTGCCTGCGCAATGAACCGTTGGCGACGGCGGATCTGGCACTGGCGGCCCGCGAGTTGATCGAACGCTTCCTTGCCGCGCCGCTCGCGGCACAGTTGGCGTCCGCCGAAACGCTGCATCGGGAAATCGACTTCGTGCTGAGCTGGCCGCCCAATGCGACGGCCAAACCGCGAGCGTTGGTCACCGGTCAGATCGACGTGTTGTTTCGCTCGCGCGACGGCGGTTGGAATTTGCTCGATTACAAGACCGGACTCTTTCCGACTTCGGTTCCCGATGCGGAGCTGCTCGCGCCGTACGCTGTGCAATTGGGGATTTACGCGCTCGCCGCGGAGCGTTATCTGAATCAGCCGCTGACTTCGATGGGGATTATCGCGCTGCGGCCTGCGGTGCGGCTGCTGAAATGGGATTGGACGGACGCGAAACGCGACGAAGTTCTGCGGCTGGTCGCGGACGGTCTGGCAAAGCCGCGGTTGGCAACCGCGGTCTTCTGAACGACGCGGCTGAAGAAAAACCGCGGATGCCATCCGCGGTTTTGAAGGCGGCTACTTTCGCCGCAGCCGCCAGGGGACTTCCAGGCCGTGGCGATCCATCAGCAATTCGTCCGCCAGAATCTCGTTCGCCGGGCCATCGGCGACGACGCGGCCTTCGTCCAACACGATCACGCGGGGACAGGCATCGAGGACGAACTCGAGATCATGAGTCGCCATCACCAGCGTTGCCGACGTTCGCTGGATGATGGTGAACAGTTGCCTCCGGGCGCGGGGATCGAGGTTCGCGGTCGGTTCGTCGAGCACCAGCACCGACGGATCGCAGGCCAGAACACCGGCGAGGCAGACTCGCTTCCGCTCGCCGAAGCTGAGCTGGCCGATCATCCGCGGCCCATGATCCGGCAGGCCGACCTGTTCCAGGCAGCGCCGGACGCGGTCGGGAATTTCGGCCAGCCCGAAATTCTTCGGTCCGAACGCGACGTCCTCGGCGACCGTGCTGCAAAAGAGTTGGTCATCGGGATCCTGAAAGACGAACCCCACCTGCCGGCGAATATCGGGGACCGTCGCCTGGCGGATCGGCACACCGCCAATCGCGACTTCCGACGCGACGCCGTTCGACGACAGCGTCTGCGGCAACAGTCCGTTCAAATGCAGCAGCAACGTCGATTTCCCGGCGCCGTTCGGCCCGACGACGGCGACGCGCTCGCCGGCCGCAATCGAAAGCGAAATCCGCTGCAGTGCCGCGTGGCCGTTGGGATAGCGAAACGTCAGTTCGTGCACCGCGATGGCGGGGGAGGCCGTCATGACGAGCCCCCGAAGTCCTGGTTGCCGCCGCGGGCCAGCATCGCCCGGTGGACGTGTTCGGCCCGGTCCCAGGCGCGGATCAAAAGCTCGCCGATGAGTTGGGCCGACGTCGTCCAGGTGCGGACCCAGGTGAGCCGGCTGCTCCGCGCTCGGCGGGCCGTCTGCAAGCGGGACAACTCCTCCCACAGCACGATGGCGTAACGGTGCATGAAGGCCAGCGAGTCGAGAAAGACCGCCGGCGTGCCGAGCCGTTTCAATACGTCACGCAGTTCCTGAAACGGCAAGACCTGCACGAGCCAGATGCCGGCGAAGAACGCGACGAGAGAGCGGCCGACGATCGTCAGCGTCCAGTTCCACGCGCCGCCATCCGCTTGCGTCGCCGGCACGCCGAGACCAATCGCCAATACAAACGGCAGAAACAAAGCGAGACGGCGCAGCATCTGGTCAAGTTTCGCGCCTTGCATTGCCGCCGCGGCCCAGAACGAGACCATCAACAGGCCTTGCAACGGCCAGGATTCCAGCGAGAGGAACCCGCTGAAGGCAATCGCGCCAATCGCAACGAACAGGCGGAACATCGAAGAAACGACTTTACATTCGCTTGCGCTCTGCGGCCCGCGCAGCGCAAACGCAGGAATCGACGACTCACGTTTCGCTCGTCGCGATGCGGGGGACGTTCACCATCCGACCGAGCAGCCAGCCCGCGACGAACACCACGAGCGTGCCGAAGGCGCCCGCCAGCGACACCGCCAGCGGTTCCCAGGTTCCAGCGGGCAGCGGCAGAGCGTAGTCGCTGAACACCAAAGCCCGATCGACGCCGAGTTCATTGAACTGGACTCGATCGCCGACGGCCTCCAGACCATCGGGCCAGGCGGAGGCCAGCGGTGCGAGGCAGACGGCAATCGCCAGCGAACAGGCTAATCCGACGCCGACATACCGCGGCAGCGACCATTGCGCCGACGGCGCGAGTAGCGCCGTGTCGAGCATCTCCGGCCGGCGAATCAGCAGGAACCGCACGACCAGCCCGGTGATCAGGCCTTCGCCCAATCCAATGGCGGCGTGAAATAACAGCATCCACGTGAAGAGCTGGCCGAGATCGAATTGTTCCGCCCGATGCGACAGGCCGAACTCGAGGCAGAAACAAACCGCCGCGGCGAGCACCGAGAGATACGCCGCGCACACCGCGGACGCCACCGTGGCGCCGGGCGACGAGCCGAAGACTCGGCGCAGTCCGTAATAGATCGCGCCGCCCAGCCAAGCACCGACGACGGCCATGTTCAGCACGTTCGCCCCGAGCGACAGCAGCCCGCCGTCCGCGAACATGAGCGACTGCACGACGAGCACCAGCGTGACGGCGACGCAACCAGCCCACGGACCGAGCAGCACCGCCGCGAGCACGCCGCCGATGAGGTGCCCCGACACCGGCGCGACGAACAGCGGGAAATTGACCATTTGCGCGGCGAAGATCAGGGCCGCCGTCATGCCGGTGTACGGCACCGTGCGATCGGCGAGATCGCGGCGCATCTGCCGCAGGCTGAAACCGACCGCCCCGAGCGCCAACACGCCGGTCGCCAGGCAAACTTCGGGACTCAAAATTCCGTCGCGGATATGCATTTCACTCTCATGATGGCCGGAAAGCTCATTCACTGTATCGGACGTGGCCGGTCAACTCCACAACGCGGCGCGGGAAATGTCGATGCGAACTCGCCGGCGTGCCGCGGAACCAAACCCTTAATGGCACCTCTTCGATTTGAGCAGAGTGCCCTGTTCGGATCGGCGCGTCTGCTTTACCATGCGCCGAATCCCCGAAATCGACTTGCCTTCCCGCCTTCGATGCTTCTATGACCTCCGTGGTGGAAACTTCGCGCTCTGTGTCGACGACGCCCGCGGCCGCGGACTCCTTCTCCGCCGACGTCGAGCAGATTTTCCGCCGGCAGGCCCCAGCGACGTTTTTTCTCGCCGCGCGGGTGATGCGGCGCGTGCTGCGGAACGAACTCGAAATCACGAGTCCCCTCATCCGTCTGCCGCATCGCAAAACGTATGTCATCGACCGCGACCGGCTGCTGTGGCTCGCCGCGCGGGACGAACTCGGGGCGGAACCGAATTCCACGCTGCCCGCGCGGCTGATGCTGATCTCCCGGCCGGAAGACGACACGCTGGCCCGCTTCGACCGCGAGAAACTGCTGCGCTACTACTGGCAACTGATCTACCACGCCCATCTCGATTTTCATCTGCAGGACGCCGTGGCGTCGTCGCGGATGTCGTTGGCGCTGCTGCGCGAACGGATCGACCGAATCGGCCAGACGGAATTCGATGAAGTGCGGGCCGTGCTGCGGCAGGAGTCGATGCTGCTTCAGCCGGACGATCAGCGCTCCGTGTACGCCGAGTTCGTCGCTGTCTACTGCGAGCTGGAAAAGTTCGCTCCCGACTTGCTGCCAGTCTACTTCCCCTCGCTGCGGGACCGGGAACTGGTGCGGCGGGTGATTGACGAAGATTGCCCGGCGGACCGCTTGTTCCAGGCCGCGACGCCGCCGGAGTTGCAGGGCCAGGAACCGAATTCGAAGGCGCTGCCTGCCGCGCCGCCCTCGGCGGACAATCTCCCGGCGGCCGTCGCGACGAAGCCGTCCGAGTGGCGCTGCCGCCAGCGGTTGCGTTGGGCGCAGCGGTTTCGCGAGCAGGGGAACGCGGTCCGCTCGGCATTGTGGTATCAACAGGCCGCGCTCCTCGCGCCGCCGGAACTCCTCGCCGAAGCCCGGCAAGGAATGGAGGCGGAACTCGATGCCTTGGCCAGGCGGCTGCAATCGGCGCTCGAACTGACGGATGACCTCGCGGCGACGTGGCGGAGGATTGCCGGCGAATTGGCATTGCAGGCCACACGCGGTTTCTGGAATGCCAACGCCCGCTTGCTGCACGATCTGCAGAAAGTCTGTCTCGACCACGAAAGAGAAACCTACCGCGTCGATTTCTGGAAATGGCTGCGGTCGTTCGGCCGCACGCCGCTCCGCCGGCCGCTGCCGAATCAACGCATCGTGCTGATGTCGAAACATCTCAACACGGCGACGCAGCGGCTGGGATCGGTGCAGCTCTCGCCGGAGGCGCGGGACGAACTCAGCCATCTGCTGCACGAATCGGCGGCAGCCGCCGAGCGGTTGTTGCGGCGGCGGCTGGAACCGTTCTTATCGCATTCGCTGCACGACACCGGCTTCGCGGCGAATTCCGTGGTCGAGGAAGTCGCCTTCGAGAAGCTGGTGCAAGAGCTACTCGACGGCGTCGTGCATCGCGGTTTTCTGACGCTCGGTGATGTGCGCGACGCCGTTTCCCGCAACCAGCTCAAGATGCCGGACCTCGCCGACGCCCGTGAGTTTCTCTCCGGCGATCCGCTGCTGCAGTCCGATCAGCGATTTGCGCTCTTGCTCGACGGCGTCTATCAGCGCGGGCCGTTCTATCTTCGCTGGCTGCAACGACTGAGCTCGCTGGCTTTCGGCACCGCGTGGGGCCGCATGATCACGTTGTACGCGGCGGTTCCCTACGGCGGCGCGTACATGGCCATCCGCGGGATTGAACATCTCGTGGCGATGTTCCAGAGCGCCACCGGCCAAGCTCCGCCGCATAAGGAAACGAACTCCGGCGAACATGCTGTCGCCGACAACTCTGCGGAGATCGCGAAATCAGAACCGCCTCCGCCGACAGACGCGGCGGAACCGGGCGGTGAAGTCGCCGCGGAGGGAACTCATCCCGCGGAGCCGGACCTCGACGTCACGTCGTTTCTACCGCAAGGGGAGACGCCGGGCGAGCATCACACGCTGTTGTCGCAGCAGGAACTGGCGTTTCTGGTGCTGCTCCTGGGATCGGCGATCTTCGTGCTGATGCACTTTCCGAAAGTGCGCAGCGCGGTCGTCCGCGCGCTGCGGATCGTGTGGAACGTCGTCCGCTGGGCGTTCTACGATTTGCCGCTCGCCGTGCTCCGCTTTCCGCCGGTCGCCTGGCTGATGCGCAGCCTGCCGATCATGCTGTTTCGCCGCTATCTCCTCACGCCGCTGATCCTGACGGCGATGTACTGGAAGATTCTGCCTTGGATCGGGCTGACGCAGCCGCCGCATCTGATTTCGGTCGCCGTGTTCGCGAGTCTGACCATCGCCGTGTTCCTGTCGCGGTTGGGCCGGGATACGGAAGAACTCTTCTGGGACTGGGTCGGCAAAACGTGGTACCGCGTGCGGGTGCATCTGATCGTCGGGTTGTTCACGCTGATTATCGACGTCTTCCGGCAAGTGATGGACGGACTGGAACGCGTGCTCTACGCCGTCGACGAATGGCTGCGGTTTCGCACGGGGGAGTCGCGGATCACGCTCGCGATCAAGGCGGTGTTGGGGGCGGTGTGGTCGGTGGTGCATGCCGTCATTCGGTTCGCCGTGACGCTGCTGATCGAGCCACAGATCAACCCGATCAAGCACTTTCCGGTGGTGACGGTGTCGCACAAGCTGCTGTTGCCGCTGGCGCTCACGAACAAGCCGACCACGGTTCCTTCGCTGCTCGCCAGCGTGCTCCTCTTCTTTTTCGAGAATCTGCCCGTGCAGACGGCGAACACGATCGCCGCCACGGTAGTGATGGGCATCCCCGGCATCTTCGGTTTTCTGGCGTGGGAGTTCAAAGAGAACTGGAAGCTGTACGCCGCGAACCGGTCGCAGAAACTGCGGCCCGTCGTCATCGGCAGCCACGGTGAAACGATGCTGCGGCTGCTCGCGCCGGGCTTTCATTCGGGGACAATTCCGAAGCTCTACTCCAAGCGCCGCCGAAACGCCCGCAAGTCCCGCTTCCGGCCGCAGCTCGACCGCCGCGCGAAGTTTGACGAAAAGCTGCATCACATCGTCGAAGAAGTCCGCCACTTCGTCGATCGGGAGCTGCTGGCGTTGTTGAAACTCACCCGCGCGTTTGCGGCGGTGCCGTTGACTCTGTCCGAAGTGCGGCTTGCAACGAACCGCGTGGTGCTCGACATCCGCCATCCGGATGGCGAGCGTCCGCTCGAGATCATGATCTCGGAACAATCGGGCTGGCTCGTGGCGGGCATTACACAACCCGGTTGGACGGCGGACCGTCTCGACGATCGCCAGCGCCGCGTGCTGCAGGCGGCGCTCGCCGGGTTGTACAAGAAAGGAGCCATCGACCTGGTGCGGGAGCAGATCGAAGGCCGGTTCGTCGATCCGAAGCTGGCGTACGACATCGCGGAAAACGGCCTGGTCCTCTGGCCGCATCGCCATTTCGACCGGGAGATCACCTATCCGCTCGACGAACGGCCGCAGTCACACCCGCGGCCGCGCTCGGCGGCGCGCGCCGCCGGGCTGTCGCCGCTGCCGCTCGCAGATCTGGTCTTCCACGAACACGACCTGTCGTGGTCGGCCTGGCAGGACTTCTGGGACCACGAACAGACCGACAGCGCCGTCCCGGAACTAATCGAAATCCGCCTCTTGCCGGTTAAGTTACCGGTGTGAGAGGCGGTTGTCGTAGTGACAAGCTGCCAGCTTGTCACTCCTGCGTTGTATCCGCCATGTTCACGATAAAAGCCACAAGCAAGGCTGCTTGTGGCTACGGGATATCCATCATGCCACACGAAGCTGTTCCGCGTTGGATGCCCGCCGTGCTGCGGTTCGCGGCGGTTTACAACCTGGCGTGGGGCGTCGCCGTCGTCCTGTTTCCGACGGCGCCGTTTCGCTGGGCCGGGTTGCCGCTGCCGAATTATCCGTCGATTCTGCAATGCCTGGGGATGGTCATCGGCGTGTACGGTGTCGGCTACGCGATTGCAGCCCGCGATCCGGTGCGGCACTGGCCGATCGTGCTGGTCGGCCTACTCGGCAAAATCTTCGGGCCGATCGGTTTCGTCTGGACGGCGTGGCACGGCGAGTTTCCGTGGAGCGCCGGCCTCATCATTCTGACCAATGACGTCGCCTGGTGGCTTCCGTTCACCGCAATCCTGCTTTACGCCCTGAAACAACATGATGCGCAGCGGATCGATCTCGGCACGCTGCGCGACGAGTTGGAACGGGCGAAAACATCGGCGGGCGAATCGCTGTGGGACGTGTCGCAAAGGCAACCGCTGCTCGTCGTGTTCGTCCGGCACTCCGGCTGCACGTTCTGTCGCGAAGCCGTCCACGACGTCGGCCGCCAGACCGAGGCAATCCATGCAGCCGGAGTGAAGCCCATCATCGTGCACATGGGATCGGAAGAATCCGGCCGAAAGTTGTTGGAGTGGTCTGGCCGCGACGATCTCGACGCCGTCAGCGACCCCGGCCGCCGCTTGTTCCGCGCGTTCGAACTGCAACTGGGGCGGTTATCGGAACTCGCCGGGCCGTACGTCTTCTGGCGGGCGCTCGCCGAAGGGACAGTGTTCCGTTACGGCTTCGGCCCGATCATTGGCAATGGGTTTCAGTTGGCCGGTGTCTTCCTGGTCGACCGCGGATGCATTGTGCGAGCGTATCGCCATCAAACGACGGCCGACCGGCCCGACTACGCCGGGCTGGCGTGCACGGTGTGATTCCCAACGATCAGAAGGCAGGAATTTAGAGCGACGTCTTATGGAACTCGCCCTGATCCGAAGTCACCTCTTTCAAGTCGATCAGTCAGTCCCCGCCGTCTGACCGCAGGTGATACCGAGTAGTTCTCCCATTCACCGGGTGCATCCACACGATCACGTGTTCGGCGTCGATTCGGCGGACCTCGTTGATTTGATCGCGTTGGGGATCGTAGTCGAGTGGAAATCGCTGGACGAATCCTTCCGCCATTTCACGCCGGCGCGGCGTGCTGAACCTTTCAAGGATCGCCTTCTTCTCGGCGATCGCCGTCTTGGTGTGCTTGTGAATTTCGAGTTCCTCCAAGGGGGCGTAGCGTTCTGCGATGAGCGCCCCCTGCGTTCGGTAGCCGCTCTCGCTTTCGATGATGAGGCTGTAGCCCAGTTTGTGAATCGGACGGATTTCCAGCCACTTCATTTCATAGGTATGCATCGCCTCGACAAACTGCATTACCCGTTGAGAGACGCGGCGTGCTGTTTCATCGCGAATGATCTCACCGGGATTCGCCGCAGGCTTGCGAACCGGTTTTGCCTGCTGAAAGGCGGCAGGGAGTTTTGCGGCAGACCATTCTTTGAAGAAACGAAACATCGCCTGGTCGTCGTGACCTGGCCGACCGAACGACTCCACGTCGCCGGTTGCACTGCGCGCGGGGACGAGGTGCCCGGCTTCTAACTCCTCGACGATGTCCTCGAGAAAGTGGGCCCAGCTCAAGGCGAGTACGTATTTGTCATTTTCGTCCCGTCCGAAATTGATGACCTGTCCCGGCACGCCATTCGGCCCCGGATTTAGATCGATGCCAAAGCAGTTGCCGTCCCAATCTCCGAGAGGGATCCAGTTTGCCGTGACATATTCGCATTGAATGGCATCCGCTGGATACGATGTGGCGCCATCCTTCATGCCGGAATCGTGATCGGATTCATCCTCCATCTGTCACATTTCCCGCCAGAAGAGGAGGCTGCCTTTGACCCGCTCCAGGCGATCGAGCGCCTGTCCTACGATGACGCCGGGCGAAGTGTAGTCTTTCTGGCCATCGTGAATCAGGAACGACTGTCGTACGTCTTCGGGCAACGACAGACGAGTTTCTTGTTCAAAGGCAACCAGCTCCGCGGGCGAGCAGCCCGGTCGCAGTGTGGTGACGACTTCGGGCAAGTTCACGTCAAACCAGTTTTTGAGCCGGTTCCACGATTGGCTCACATCTGCCGGCTGGCGATCGCTTGCCTTACGAATAAACATCTGGAACCTTAACGCTGGCGATTCCAAATTGGTCCAGTCGGGAACTTACTACCACCCCGCCAGCTTCACCAGCCAGTTGCCGGTGAAGAGCACGATCAAGCCGATGCCCACTGCCTGGGGAAACACGGTTCCCAACGGCAGCCCGCGCGGCGACATCAAGGCGGCGAGGCGATAGGGAATCTGCGCGGCGACGACGAGCGCCAGCAGCCAGCCGAAACGGTGCAGCGCGAGCGACTCCCGGAAGCGGCCATGGAAGAAGTGGATGAAGCTCCGCGTCAGGCCGCAGCCGGGGCAATCCGTCTTCAGCCATACGCGGCTCTGGCAGACTTCCGGCAACGGGAACTGCGTGAACCCCGGCACGGCGATCTGACGATTGTCGTTAACCGTCGTGAGAGATGATGACAAGACGACCACCGCGATCGACAACGTCAGGATGACGAGATGATGCCGCCGTAGCCGCTGAGGGTCTCGCGCCACCTGGGGTGGGACGCCCTGAGTCTGCGAAAGGCGTGGCGAGCGCGCTGGCAACCACGCCCTTCGCAAAGCCTCAGGGGCGTGCCACACCAAACGTACCAGCGTCATCGCACTCATCGCAGCGCCATGGTCACGGCCAACATGGACAGGCCGACGATCAATCCGGCGACGGTCAGCGGAACCAGCGACAACAGCAACGTCCGCACGCCGCGCGATCGATGTCCCTGCACCATCAGCACGATCGGGTACACGAAGAAAAATCCGCCGAACAACAGGCTGAAGACCCAATCCATCGGCGTGAGGGGCTCTTTGGGCGGGCCGGCGAGTTCCGCCTGCTCCCGCTTCTTCCTCACGACGACAGCTCCTTCGAGTTCGTCGATGTTGAGGTCGTCATCCTCCTCCAGGTCGACCGCCCGGTTCTTGAATTTCTTCAAGTTGAGGTTGAGGATCGACTCGCTCGTATCGAGGTCCGGGTCGTGTTCCTGCTGTTCCGCGGCGGGAACCGCCGTCGCCGAACCGCAGCCCGGGCATTTGATTTTCTTCCCGGCGAGTTCGTCCTTGACCTTCAACTTCTTGTCGCACTTTGCACAGCGAAACTCAATGGCCATGTTGCGGTCGATCCACTGTTGATCATCGTAGAATTGCGGCGGACGAATCTGACAGAGAGTATCTTACCCGAGGGAGCAATTTCCAGCGGGACTCCAACGAAGAGCGGAACGCGAACGAACTCACCGCTCGCTTCTCGGATTCTCCCGCCTATGTTACGATGCGGGTTTCACGACCGCGAGAGCCACATCGCCGCAGAGGAAAGACGTAACATGCCTGCCGACAATGCGTTCGGAACAAAGTCGCCGCTCAAGACTCAAGCCGGCGAGTTCTCGATTTACCGCCTGCCGAAACTCGCCGAACAAGGTCTCGGCGCGATCGACCGGTTGCCGTTTTCGTTGCGGGTGCTGCTGGAATCGTGTCTGCGGAACGTCGACGGCTTCGTCGTCACGGAAGAACACGTCAAGCAAGTCGCCTCGTGGAAGGCCGCCGCGCCGGCCCAGGTCGAAGTTCCGTTCCTGCCGGGCCGCGTCGTGTTGCAGGACTTCACCGGCGTGCCGGCGGTGGTCGATCTGGCCGCCCTCCGCAGCGC
>CAZDGB010000207.1:0-13741 GCA_964504645.1 uncultured Planctomycetaceae bacterium
GCCAGAGTTGGTGGCCGAGCTGGCAGTCCATCGGAACAACAACGGCATCAAGGACAGCTCGGGCGTGCTCGACATGCTCAAGGGCTACATCCGCACGCAGAGCGATCACTTTACCGTGCTCACCGGCAGCGGGAGCGGATTGCAGGCGGGGCTGGAGGCCGGGGCCCGCGGCGGAATCCTGGCGGTGTCGCTCTTCGCGGCGGGGTTCGCGCTGCGGCTGAGTTTTCTCAAACACCTCGAGCACGGCGGCGGGAAGGAGGCCTGGCTGCGCATGCTCCGCCGGGCGATCGGCCTGGCGCTGGTCGCTATCGTCTGGTACTCCATCGGCGATTGGGGCGGTATTCAGAAAAGCATCGGCGAAATCGGGCTGTGGCCGACGATCGCCAATTGCCTCAAACGAAACTGGATGCAGACGCTGCTGCACATCGCCGTGACGTCGGTGTGGATCATGCCCGTCATCTGGACGCCGCTGTGGGTGCGAATCGCGTATGGGCTCGCTTCCGCCGCGGCGCACGTCGCGCTCTCGGCATGGTTCAATTTCCTGTGGGTCAACGGCATTCCGGGCGGTGTAAACGGCATCGACGGCGGCCCGCTCGGGTTCCTCACGTGGTCTCTCGTCGCACTCTCCGGCACTTGGGCTTGCGACGTCGTGCAGGCCGCGCGGAAAGCAGCAGCGCCAGGCGAGCGTCCGAACTACGGCCCCGCAATGCTCAAGATGCTCGTCGTCGGCAGCCTGATCGCCGGCTTGGGCTGGTTTTTTTCCTGCGGCACGACGATCTACGACGTCCCCGCCGATCAAGCGGGCATTCCGAAGTTCGACGATCCGAAGCGCGACACGTTCGGAGTGAATCCGGTGATTCCCTCGTCGGCGGACCTCGCTGCGTGGAACCGCAAGCCCGCGGAGCCGCCGTTCGCGCCGCCGCCGCCGGTCTCGCAGCGCAAGCTGAACTACTGGATGATGAGCCAGCGGGGCGGGACGCTGTCGTACCTCACGTTCTCCGCCGGCTTTTCGCTGCTCGTCTTCACGATCTTCCTGTGGCTCGCCGACGTCCGGGGCGTGCGCCTCGGCGTCTTCCGCACGCTTGGCGTCAACGCGCTGGCCGGCTACATGTTTGCCGACGTCGCCGAACCGATCACACAGAAACTGATGGCGCAGTTTGGCGCGCCGCTGGCGAAAGACTCCCCTGCGACGACCGTCCTCGCCGCGTTCGCGCTGCACTTCGCCTTGATCTACCTGGTGCTGCGGCTGATGGAATGGCGGAAGATCTACTTCCGCATGTAAGCCGAACGACAGAATCCCGGTTCCGGCTCTGAGTAACCGGGATTCGCTTTGCGGCGGTGGGCCAAAGCGAAACCCGGTTAGAAGTCGAACCGGGTTTCTGAGCGATACAAACGAAGAAACCTCCGCGAGAGCCGGCCGGGAATTGAGGTTCTGAACCCAAGGGATTCAGGGGGAAGCCGATGGTCCGGGTTGTGTTGAGCCGCTGAGGCGAACCTCAGTGGATATACACGCAGCCGAACCGACCAGACTTCCTTAGAAACGTTTGTAGGGTCAACGCACGATTCCCGTATCGCGCACCGCAGAGGTCTCTCGAAATCCACAAGGGATTCCAACCATGATCCTATCCCTCGCCTTTCCGGCCGACAAGACTCGAATCGGGTTTCGAACGACGGTTCCGGCAATGGCGCGAAACTTGCTGCCTCTGTAGAATCCGAAAAGGCAGGAACCGCAGATTTCGCAGATTGGTATCAATTCGCTGGAGCTCAAAGAACTCAAAAGCGGCAATAGGGGCGAAGCCTTTACAGTTTCCATTTACGAGTTCTGAACCCAAAATTCATCTTCTGAAATCTGCGTAGATCTGCGAAATCTGCGGTCGAGTCTTTTCGACGTCACCGCGGCAACTGTACTGTGAATGTCGTTCCTTCGTTCGGCTGCGAGCGGCAATCGAGACGGCCGCCGATTTCTTTCACGCGCCGTGCGACGATATACAGCCCCAAGCCGGTGCCGGTCGGTTTCGTGGTGAAGAACGGTTGGAACAGCGTGGCGAGTTGCTCCGGCGGAAAGCCCGGGCCGTTGTCGTCGATTTCGATCAGCACGCCGTCGCCGTTGGAACGGCAACTCAGACGCACGCGGCCTCCCGCGCCGGCGGCTTCCAGCGCGTTCGACGTGAGATTGAACACGATCTCCCGCAAGCCGATCTGATCGACGGACAATTGCACCTCGCTCTCCGGCAAGACGACGTCGAGATTCGCCCGCCGCTCGCGGGCCAGATGCTGCAAGAGCCGCAGGGTCGGCGACAGCAACGCATCGAGCGGCGCCGGTGGGCGATCGGTCCGCGGCGGACGCGCGGCATCGAGCAGTTCCGATGTCGAGGCCGTCAGCCGTTCGACTTCGTCGCCGATCATCCGCAAATCCTCGGCGTGCGGACTCTGCGGGCCAAGTTCCTCCGCGAGAACCCGCGTGATCGTCTTGATCGACGACAGCGGATTCTTGATCTCGTGCGCCAGCGAACCGGCGAGCAGTCCGAGCGTCGACAGTTTGTCTTGTTGCAAGACGCGATGCTCGGCGGCGACCTGCAACGCCAACAACTGCGAATTGTGCAGCGTCACGCCGAACTGCTCGACTAGGAGCGACAGCGAGTGCAGGTCTTCATCGCTCGGCGGCTGGCCCCAGCCGCGACAGCCGACGAGGAAGAGGCCCGAGAGCTCCGGATGCTCGAATTTCAGCAGCGCCCCGGCGCGGACTTCGTCGAGAAACGCCATCAACCGCGGATCGCGGGCCGAGTGCCGCGTCACGAACGGTTCGCGTCCGATAGCTTTCAAGATCGATGCGACGTCGGCATCGGGGAGTAATTCCGCATGTCCGGATCGTTCGAGTACGCGGCCGTCCGGCTGGCACAGCCATGCGGCTTCCAGCGGCGTATCGAACGATTGCCGCGTCGCCGCGGCGAACCAATTCATCAAGTTTGCCGGCGAATCCCCGGCCCGCGCGGCAAGCTGCACGGCGAGCCGCTGCCGTTCGCCGCGGCGACCGAACGGCGAATCGAACAGCGATTGCAATGCCTCGGAGAACCGCTGCCGCAGCGGTTGGTAAAGCACGATCGCCGCGAACAACGCGATCCCCTCCAGCACGCCGACGTTCAGCCGATACCGGTCCTCCACCGGCGACAGAAACTCCCGCAGCACCACCTGATGAAAGAGTACGGCCCCCATCAACAACGCTCCGTAGACCAGGGTTCCTTCCAGCACCAGCGGCAACAGTTGGAACCGCATGATGAAATACGCGAACAACAGCGACGGAAGGAGTGGGGACAATGCAATCACGGTCTGCAACTTCGGCGGGTCGAAGGCTGCCGGTGAATCACCGCCTTGACTTGTGAAACCAATCGGTGGCGCAGGCAGCGATGCCACAAACGACGTCGTCGTGACGGCGATCAACAGCAGGCTCCCCGCGAGCAGCCAGTAAAACCGCCGCGTCGGCAGATGCGGCGAAAGTCGAGCCGAACGAATCAACGCCCCAATCGCCAATCCACTGACCACACATAGCCAGGTCACATACGGCAGGCGATATCCGGCCAACAGACTCAAATACGATTCGCTCGGATCAACGGCCAGCGCGCGGCTCATGGGAATCAGAGCGAGTAACGGCAGATAACACAGCGCCAGCCGCGGATCGGTCTGCGGAGCCACGCGAAATTCGCCGTGGCGAAACAAACGCCACGTGCCGTGCAGCGTTGCGCTCGGCATGAGGAGCAATCCGAACGTCATCACCACCGTCGATGCCCACCGTACCGGATCGGCGAGCGGTCCGACCGACCGATCCACCAGCAGTCGCACGAACGTCCCTGAATGCCAGCACCACACGCCGAACGCCAAGAGCAACATCCACACCGTCACGGCCCGCCGATTGGGCCGTTCGACGAACGCCAACAGCAGTACCGTGTCCACCAGCGCGGCGACGCCAAAACTCCAGAGCTGGACGGGATCGGTCAACGGTTATCGTCTCGAAAGAAGATGGGCCGCAAAGAGGCGCAAAAATGAAGCCGCTGTTTCGAAGGGATTAGAGATCGCTATTTCCGATTCTCGAATAGCCTACTGTATTTCGGATTTCTTCGGAGTGCATCGTGGATGTACTTGGCCCATTCATCATTTCTGTGGGACAGTTCAACCAGAATGTCATCGGGCGTATTAGGATTGGCCGCCAGGCACATTTCCGTGCCGACCTGGTCGGGTCTTCCGTGCAGCGAACGCAGCACGTCGGACGGAGTGTTCGGGTTTTTCGCAATCCGATTGTCGATCTCATAGCCGGGACCGCCCGTATAGCTCGCCAGTTCTCGCAAGCGATCGGGGTTTGTATTGGGATTGGCCGAATCGAGCAGCGCGCTGCGCATCCGCGCCAGATTGGTGAAACCAGTTGAAAACCACGCGAGCAGCAAGACAAACGGCGCCAGCGCTGCAAGCCGGACACCTAACGATTTCGATTCCAACCCGCGCAGCGCAATCCAAGCGAAAGGTATCGTCATTAGTGTGATCACGACACTCGTGACGGTTGAAAACATGATCCAGATCGGGCTTTGCGGGTCGGGAACCAAAGGGACGACGAACCGGCATTCGTAGATCCACCGGGACGCACCAACAATAGTTGCAATCGCCAGCGCGAGCAGGATGCGTCGCGACGAACTTTTCTGAGAAGTTCCTGACGGCTGACTCATCGGCTGCGACGGATCGACGATCTCTTGCATGGTACGGTCCCGTTCGGTTGTTTGTTCCATTCAGCCGCGCGGCCAGATTTGCAAGTCGGCGGGCGTGAGTTCTCGGCTTGTATTCTCCGCACTCCATACCATCCGTGTGATCGTTCCTTCGGCCACCAATTCCAGATCAATCGCCATCGCCGCGCCGCATTCCAGATGGATTCTCGTCCCATTCGGTAGTTCCTCCACTTGCCGCGACGTCACCTCCGCCGTGACACCGGCGACCGTCAGCAGGTCGCCGGGTTGAACGCGGAGCGGTTCTCCATCGCGCGGCGATGTACGGATGCGGTCGCGGCGCCACCACGAGCGAAGTTGCCGGCCGATGTCGCGGAGGAGTTTCACGTCGAAGTCCCCGCGTCGCCGACTTGTTGCCGCAGCGATTCCAGCTCCTGCTTCAACCGGTCGGCCCGCTGCTGCTCCTGGAAGCGGCGTTCCAGTTCCTCGACTTCGGGTTCCTTGCCGTCGAGCCGATCGTACGCCTCGGCGAGGGCTTCGGCCCGTTCGACGCGGGTCTCCATTCGGTCGAACTCCGCGAACGCCGACACGTCCTGCGCGCGGCCCAGCGCCGAATTGATGCGCCGCGTCGAATCGGCCCGCCGCATCCGGGCCAGCAGCAGCGTCTGTCGTTGCCGGGCCTGGCGGATTTTGTCCTCCAGGTTCCGCACCGAGTCGCGGAGCTTCGCTGTTTGCTGCTTCTGGCGGTCGTACTCCTTCGTCAAATCGTCGGCACGCTCCGCGGCGAGGAGCTTTTGCTGGAGCGCCGCCTCGGCATTCGCATTGTCCTTCCGTTCGATGGCCGACTTGGCGTGCTCCAGCCACTGCTCCGCTTCCTTCCGCGCCGCATCGACCTTGTGGCGCAGTTGAATCTCGTCGGCCATCGCCTCCGCCACGCTGCGGCGCACGGCAGCTAGTTCCTCCTCCATGTCGATCAAGAGTTGATGCACCATCCGCTCGGGGTTCTCGAACCGCTCGCAAATCACCGACAAATTCGTTCGCATCACCAAAGAAAACCGTTCCATCCAACCCATGATGAGTCTCGCTTTCGTGTGTTAGCCGCAAACTGCCAGCATGCGGCTCTGTTCTGATTACCCGCTGGCAGCGGGGGTTTCTTTAGGCATCTCTCGCAAAGGCGCGAAGACGCCAAGTTCGCAAAGAAGCAAAGAGAGTTTTCGCACAGAGACACAGAGGGCACACAGATAGGAATAATCGGGCGATGCTTTAATGCATATTTCCTCTACTACTCTCTTTCTTTTGTGTTTTGTCTCTGTGATCTCTGTGCCTCTGTGCGCAACAATCTTCTCTGCGAACTTGGCGTCTTCGCGCCTTTGCGAGAGACGAATTTCCTACCGCCACTGCTCCATCGCCGCGGCGAGGACACGAATTCTGGCCAGCAGAGTTTCGCGGTGGTTCTCGCAGATGGCGCCGAGTGTGATCACCAGCGAGCCGAGGATCACGCCGACGATCCACAATAGATTTGGATGATCGACGCTGCCGCGGGCGACCACCGCGACGAGGTCGGCCAACAGAAACGCCGTGCTCGTGTAGAGCAGCACGCGAATCCGCAGGCCGATGGAGACTAAAGCCACCGCGACCGCCGCGATCATCAGCGTCAGCATGTGCAGCCAGCTTCCCGTGACGATGTGGAACGTCGGTGAGACGAGAATCGTCAGCGCTCCGACGAATCGCAGCTCGTTGTGATGCGCGGCGGGAATCTCGCGTTCCAGCAGTTCCGTGATCACGAGGATTGAGATGCCGATCGGCATCAGGAACAACTGCGGGTCGGTCCAATGCAGATTCGTCCACAGCAGTACGAACGCGAGGTTCAGGATGCACGCCGACAACACTGTCACGCCGAGGCTGCGGTCCTTCAGCCCGCGCCAGAAGTAGAACGCCGCGGTGAGCAGCAGCGGCAGGCTGTTCGCGCCGGCCCAAACGACCTCGGCGTGCAGATGCCGCAGCAACGCGATCGGCACGACGGCCAACGGCAGCCAGAACCCCGTCTGTTGGAACGGCTCGGAGAAGATCGCGTACCGTTCACTCTTCGCGGCGGCGCGGCCGGCGCACCAGCACGTCACGGCGATGCCGAACGCCCAGTACGCCAGCGCCGGCGTGTGGATCGTGCAGACGCCGATCACCACGAAGTAAATCCACGTGGCGAATACGGCCATCAGTCCGAACCACACAAGGTCCCGCTGTTGCCGCCGTGCGGCGTTGGTCCACAGCGTTGTCGCCGCCGCGATCCAGACACCCAAGACGCAGCCGAGTTCGAAGCCCGTCCAACCGCGTGCGGCATGCCACGAGACAGCCCCGGCGAGCATCAACCCGGCCAGGACGAACAACAGGAATTGATGGCACGTCGCGACTTCGTCATGCTGAAACCGACGCCGCAACGCGGGCGCCTCGAAGAGCAGGGCGCTCAGTCCAGCGAGCGCCGCCAACGGCAAACCGAACGTCGCCAATTCCGTCGGCGTGATTTGCAGAACGAACCGCGGCGCGCCGAGCATCCAAGTCACATAGCCGGCAATCAGATGCCAGTTGGCGAGCGGCCACAACAGGTCGAAATGGCGATTCTTACGTTCGACTTGTGACGCGACGGCCAAGCCGGCGAGAGCCAACAATCCGGCGAATTGCTGCGGTTCATCGAGAATCGGCAGGCTGACGACGGCGATCGCCAACCACACGACCGGCACGATCTCCACGAGCGGCGACAGCCAATTCGGGAATCGCGAGATAAATCCACGTTGCAAAGCGAACAACGCCAGGCCGATCACGGTCCAGATCATCAGCCACCAAGAACTCGCGGCCTGCACGCCATAGAGTTCCGAGACGGCCGCGCTGCCGCAAAGGAACAGGGCGCTCCACGCGCAGCCGGCACAGAGCGGGTTGCCGAGACGCCGCGTCGCGTCCAGCGCCCAGACCATCAACAACCCGCCGGTCATCCAACCGCAGTAACCCATCCCGGCGTGCGACATCAGCCACGACCACGCGGCCCACGCGAACAACGGCGCCAGACCGAACACACTGACATCCTTCGCCGGTTCGCCGAACGTCATCGCGAAGCGAACGCGGGGCAAGCGTTCGAGGACGTAGCTCAGTCCCCACAATCCCAGCAGCAGGAAGCTGAGAGCGTCGATGTGCATCGCGAGCGGCGAGTTGAACGGCACCAAGAATCGCTGCGCGACGAACACGGCGAACGCCACTGTCGCTTCACTGAGCCCCGGTCGAACGGATTGCAGGGCGTGAGTGGCCATCAAAGCGATGATGAACGCCGCAACCGTGAAGCCGAACGGTCCCGTCACTAGGCTGAACTGATAGATCCACGCCTGGGCCCCGACGCACCCCGCGATCAGACTAACGAGTTCGCAGAACTTGTCCGTGAACGCAAAGCCCGTCGTCTGAAAATCGCCGCGGAGCTGCGTGCGGCTCCAGCGATCCACGAATCGTCCCGGAAAGAACAGCAGCGCCGCGGCAGCCGTCCAGAGCATCAACGCCATTTCGGTGGTCACTTCGATTCCTAGCACCTGCCGGCAGAATCCCGGCAAACCAAATGCGATCGACAGGAATGCCAGCGCTCCCGGCAACACCGACAACGGCTGCCGGAACAGATGTGCCTGCAATAAGAACAGCGGGCACAACACGAGCGACACCGGCAACACGGCTTTGACGTGCAGGAACGCCGCCGCCATCAATACCCACGGCAACGTGTTCGCCACGATCCGCAACGGCCCGGAAAACAGTTCTAGTTGGCGTCGCTTCAAAATCGTCGCGGCGAACGAGAACGCCAGGATCAACGGAGCGTACGTCAATCCGTAAAACGCATACGGCAGTTTCTCTTCCCGCACCGCCGCCGCGGCCTGATCGCGGACATACAGCACCAGTTCCTTGAAGAACGCCGGCGCCGTCTGGTACGCGATCAGAATGCAGAACACCATCCCCCACACGAAGCCTGTCTTCTGCGTCCGCTGCGCGACCACGCCCATCGCGACCGCCGCGAGCACGGCCGTCGGCACCACGGTCGGATTCGCCGGCCAGGTGGTGAGGGCCAGCACCACACCAGCTGCGCACAGCACCGTGCCGAGGGCAATCGGGCCGATGATGCTGAAGGGAATCGGCCGCACGAGGCCTCCCGTGCGCTGTTCGAACACACGGGCCACGGCGTCGGCCGTCAGCAGAATCGGTAGCGCGATCAGTGTGCACAACAGGCCCATCCACGGAATCGTCAGTTGCTCCACCAACGCGAAGCCGCACACCGCGGCGAACTGTGCCCCGAGGAGTGCGATCGGAAAGAATCCGAAAATCCGCGGGAGTTGATACTCTTCCGTCAGCCAGAAAACATGCCGATTGACTTTCACCGTTCCCGCCGCGAACACGGCCCACAACGCCAGTGCGAGGACCGGCGCCCACGCCGCCGGCAATCCCGGGACAACGGCTCCGGCCACGCAGAGCAGGAGATACGCCACCAGAAACGTCGGCTGCGTCCGCCGCAGGAAGTGTTGGAAAATCTGCCGGGCCGCGTACGCGCTCCACGCGAAGTTCACGGCGAGCAGTGCCGTCAGCCCCGTGTTGCGCCACCAGTCGAACTCCGCCGCGTCGCCCGTCGGACGGACCCAGTGCAGCGCGAAGAAGCTGATGGGGATCAGCAGCACCGTCAGCGCCATCAGCACGGTCCCGGTCTTCCGCAGCCCGAGGCGATGGTAACTGAACCGCCCCAGCCCGAAGACCGCGCCGCTGTAACCGAGCAGGATGAGATACTTCCAGACCGGCGTGCACTCGTTCCAATGCGACGTGACGAGCCGCAGCGACGATCCCAGCAGGATGCATACGCCGAGGCCCAGCAGCCATTTAATGTTCTCCTCCTGGAGAAACGCATCCAGGAACTGCACGAAGCGAGACCGCGGTTCACTTTGGCTGGCCATGGGAAGCTCCGAGTGTGGTGAGTTGTCGTTTGGGAGCAGCCAATACATTCCTCGTGCCGCGAAGGAAGCGACGAGTCACGAATCGCCCGAACTCCCGCCGCGGCAACACCCTCGGTCCCGCCGGTCGCTTGCGGGTTCGCAGCGATCTCGGCGAACCGCAGTCCCCGCACTGCACCTCGCCGCAGGAGAACGACTGCGAGTTCGCAAATATCCGAAAAATCCCGGATTCCGCGCGCGCACTGGCTCGGAAATCCATTCCTGACCATACTGAGACTTCGCTCGGTTCCCCTCTTCGGATGGTGCTTCTCTATGAACAAATCGCCCGAACCCCTTCCGACGGCGGAAGTTGACGCTGTAGTCGAGGAGTATCTCCGCCGGGTCGACGCCGGGGAAAACATCGATCAGGAAGCGTTCCTGTCGGAACACGCCTCCGTGGCTCCGGCGTTGCGGTCGTTCTTCGCCAACGAGCAACTGATGCGGCAATGGACGGCCGAATCGCCCGCGTCGAAAGACACCGCGCAGAAGGAAGGCATCCCGACGATTCCGCCATCGAGCGTGAACGCCGCCGCGCTCATCGGGCCGGCGGGTGCGCTCAAGTTGCCGGTAATGATGGGCCGCTACCGCATCGACAAGGAACTCGGCCGCGGCGCGATGGGAGCCGTGTATCTGGCCCACGACTCCGAACTCGACCGCCCCGTCGCGCTGAAGATTCCCAAGTTCTCCGGTGAGGAAAACCCCGACTTGATCGCGCGGTTCCTCCGCGAGGCCCGCTCGGCGGCTGTCCTCGCGCACCCGAACATTTGCCGCGTCTACGACGTGAGCGAACATCAGGGCGTGCGCTATATCGCGATGGAATACATCGAGGGGAAGGCGCTCTCCAGTTTCGTCGCCGCCAAAAACGTCCAGCCGAAACAGGCCGCGACCGTCATCCGCAAGCTCGCGCAGGGACTCGCCGAAGCGCACCAGCGCGGCATCCTGCATCGCGATCTGAAGCCCGACAATATCCTCGTCAACAAGAACGGCGAGCCGGTTCTCACGGACTTCGGTCTTGCGCGGGAAACCTCGAAGGGGAACGCCACGGCGACGCAGGATGGCGTCATTCTCGGCTCGCCGGCCTACATGCCGCCGGAACAGGCCGCCGGCAATCTCTCTGACATGGGGCCGACCAGCGATATTTATTCTCTTGGCGTCGTGCTCTATGAACTCCTCACGGGCGACGTCCCGTTCCGCGGTTCGGTGGTTGAAGTCCTCGCCAGCGTGCTGATGAAGGCCCCGAAGACGGTTCGCGAATTGAAACCCGACATCGATCCCGGCCTGGCCGCCATCTGCGACAAGATGATGGCGAAGAAGCCGAAGGACCGCTATCAGTCGATGCAGGAAGTCGCCCAGGCGCTCGGCGAATGGATCAAGAATCCGTCGGCCGCGAATGCGGCAACATCGAAATTGGCGCTAGCGGGCGAAGTCAAAACCGTCGAATCGAAGCTGCGTCCGGGCGGCCAGACGATCAACCCGACGTCGACGAAATTGCCAACCGGGAAGCAGACGATTTCGCCGGCGAAAAAAGTCCCCGAGCGCACGCCGCAGCAGCTAAAGGAACTCGGCGATCTCGTCGAACAACTCCTCGCGCGAAACGACTACGCCGAGGCCATTCAAATCCTGGAAGGCATCCCCGATTACCAGCGGACGCCGCAGTTGCGGATGCTGCTCGGCGAGGCGCTCGACCTGAAGGGAACTGTCGAAAAGCTGGAGCGCCACCTCGAAAAATATCTCAATCAGCTCGATCTGCCGCAGTTGAAGAAAACGATCGACAAGCTCCTGAAGATTCACCCGTCGCACCCGCGCGCGAAAGAACTCAAGAAGGCGATGGGCCAGTATGGCAAGCGCGGCCTCGTCACCATTCTCAAGGAAGAAGGCAACTACCACGGCGGCGGCTTCGCGCTCGAACCGTGGAAAATCGGCGTCGCCGCGGCCGCCGTGCTGCTGCTCTTCGCCGGCATGAGCTACGCCGTCGTCGTCTACATCAAAGGCTCGATGCAGGAGGTCGCGATCGAAATCGACGACCCGACGGCGACCGTCAAAGTCGACGGCCAGACGGTGCTGATCAGCGGCCAGCAGACCGGCAACGTGAAGCTCACGCTCGGCGATCACGAATACACCGTCGAAAAGGACGGCACAGTCGTCCTCAATCCCGGCAAGTTCACCGTCACCAAGGATGGCCAGAACAAACTCGTCATCACGACGAATCCGAAGCCCGGCGAGAACTTGTCCGCGAGTGCTTCCGGACCCGCTCCTGAATTCACGTGGGCACTCGCGCGGTCTCGGCAAGCGAAGTTGGCGAATATCAAGAATCAGGCGGAGAGCCTCAATGCAACGGCATTCAACGGCATGTTCACCGAAATTCCCCCGCGGCTGACTGAAGTGCCGACCAAAATCTTTATCGGCGAGGATAACATCGCCGCCTTCGACGTCGTCGAGGACGGTTTCGTGATTCTCACCTGCAATTACGACAATCAGGGCAATGATAGCGGCGGCTGGCTGGATAAGCGGTGGACCGCGGAGCAGTTCGTCGCCAACGGTTGGAAGCAGCTCTCCGAAACGGAAGTCGGAGGCCGGCTGTACGCCGCGCCTCACAAGCGGCTGCAAACATTTTTCGTGAAATTCGTCCGCAAGGGAGAAAAATTCGCACTCTCTTGCAACAAGTCCGATCCGCCGTATCTCATCCAGTTCGAAACGCCCGGCGACGCGTCAAACGGCAACACCCCGCCGCTCGCTGTCGCTCCCTTTGACGCCGCGCAAGCCAAAGCTCACCAGGAAGCCTGGGCGAAACATCTCGGCGTGCCGGTCGAGTTCACGAATTCGCTCGGCATGAAATTCCGGTTGATCCCGCCGGGAGAGTTTCTGATGGGGAGCGCGCCCGGCGAGCCAGACGCCTTTCCCGATGAATCGCCGCAACACAAAGTCCGCATCACGAAGCCGTTCTATCTCGGCGTCACGGAAGTCACTGCAAAACAGTGGAGCGACGTGATGGGATCGCAGCCGTGGTCGGGCCAGCCATTTCCGCCTGAAGGAGACGATGCGGGAGCGAACTATGTCAATTGGAACGACGCGACGGCGTTTTGCGAGAAACTTCGAAGCCGGGACGAGGGACGGAAGTATCGTTTGCCGAGCGAGGCCGAATGGGAAATGGCGTGCCGTGCCGGAACGACCACGTTCTATTATTTTGGAGACTCGGCAGGAGACGTTCAGCAGTACGCTTGGAACGCCGAAAATTCGGAACAGAAGGGAATTAAATATCCGCGCCGTGTCGGTCAAAAACCGCCAAATCCTTACGGACTCTTAGATATCACCGGCAATCTGTGGGAATGGTGCGCCGACTTCTATGACGGTGGTTATTACAAGTCATCGCCTGCCGAGGATCCGCAAGGCCCGGCCCAAGGCCCCCTGCGCATTACCCGCGGCGGCGCCTGGAGCACTGCGCCGAGCGGTTGCCGTTCCGCGCGGCGTGATAAGGATGAGGCGACGCGGCCCGTGCATGTGGTTGGCTTCCGCCTGGCGTTGCCGGTGGAAGCGGCGAAGCCGGCTTCAACCCCATCGCTTGCCGTCGCTCCGTTCGACTCCGCGCAGGCCAAAGCCCATCAGGAAGCCTGGGCCAAGCGCCTCGGCGTGCCGGTGGAGTTCACGAATTCGATTGGCATGAAGTTCCGTCTGATCCCGCCGGGGGAATATGTGCGGGGGAGCACGCCGGAGGAGATCAAAGAGTGGAGCGCGACCTTCGCCGCGGACAATCAGGATGCCCAGGTGCGGGCGCGCGCGGAAGGACCGCAGCATACAGTTCGTGTGACCAAACCCTTCTATCTGGGCATGCACGAAGTCACACAGAAACAGTACGAACAAGTGATGGGCGTCAACCCGTCGGCGTTCTCGGCCAAATCCGAAAACGCACGGACGAAAGCGGCCGTCGAGGGGAAAGATACGTCGAATCATCCCGTGGAAACGACCTGTTGGCTCGACGCGACCGAGTTCTGCGTGAAATTGAGCGATCCAAAGAATGCGTCGGCGATGTACCGCTTGCCC
>CAZDGB010000208.1:0-13714 GCA_964504645.1 uncultured Planctomycetaceae bacterium
GGGAACATCTCGACAACCTGACCTGGATCGTGAACTGCAACCTGCAGCGGCTCGATGGCCCGGTGCGCGGCAACGGCAAGATCATTCAGGAACTCGAAGGGATCTTCCGCGGCGCCGGCTGGAACGTCCTCAAGGTCGTCTGGAGCTCCGACTGGGATCCGCTCCTCGAAGCCGACAACACGGGCGTCCTCATCCGCCGCATGGAAGAAGTCGTCGATGGGCAGTATCAGAAATACTCCGTCGAAACCGGCGAATACATCCGCAACGACTTCTTTGGCAAGTATCCCGAATTGCTGAAACTCGTCGAGAATTTGAGCGACGAGCAATTGCAGAATCTCCGCCGCGGCGGTCACGACGTGACGAAGATTTATGCCGCTTACCAGGCCGCCATCGAGTTCAAAGGCGCGCCGACCGTGATTCTGGCGAAGACCGTCAAAGGCCACGGCCTGGGCGCCGAAGCGGAAGGGAAGAACACGGCCCATCAGAAGAAAGGGCTGGAAGAGGAAACGCTGCTGAAAATCTGCCGCCGCGCCGGGTTGCCCCTTAGCGACGAAGACGCCAAGGCCGCGAAGTTCTATCGCCCGGCCGCCGACTCGCCGGAACTGAAGTACCTGCAGGAGCGGCGCCAGGCTCTCGGCGGTTACATTCCGGCGCGAAAACCGACCGCCGAACGGTTCGAGTTGCCGTGGCTCGTTGATTTCGTCCGCGGCATCACGGATTGGAAGATCAACAAGAAAACCAGCGAGAAAGTTCCCATCGACTGGTCGACGACGATGGCGCTCGGCGAGACGATGAAGGCGCTGATGGTCGACAAGAACGTCGGTCAGCGCGTCGTCCCCATCATTCCCGACGAGGCGCAGACGTTCGGTTTGCAGACGCTGTTTGCCAAGTTCGGCATCTATTCCAGCAAAGGCCAGCTCTACACCCCCGTCGACGCCGGCAGCATGGTCTACTACAAGGAAGACCGCCAAGGCCAGGTATTGATGGAAGGGATCAACGAGGCCGGCGCGATGTCGTCGTTCATTGCAGCCGGGACGGCCTACGCCAATCTCAGTTTCCCGATGGTGCCGTTCTACATCTACTATTCGATGTTCGGCTTCCAGCGCGTCGGCGACTTGATCTGGCTTGCCGCCGACTCGCGCTGCAAAGGCTTTCTGTGCGGCGGCACGTCGGGCCGCACCACGCTGAACGGTGAGGGGCTCCAGCACGAAGACGGCCAAAGCCTGCTGATGGCCAGTTACGTGCCGAACATGATTTCCTACGATCCCGCCTACGGCTATGAAGTCGCGGCCATCGTGCACGATGGCTTGCGGCGGATGTACGCCGAGGGCGAGGACGTGCTCTACTACCTCGCCGTCTACAATGAATCGTATCAGATGCCCGAACTGCCGACCGCCGACGGCGTGCTGGAAGGCGTGCTGAAGGGACTCTATCCGCTCGATCAATCGATCCCGGCCGACAAGCGCGGCGAACGCCCGCAACTCTTCGGCAGCGGCTCGATCCTCCGCGAAGTCATCCGCGGGCAAAAACTCCTCGCCGAGAAATTCGGCGTGATCGCCGACGTCTGGAGCGCGACGAGCTACACCGAATTGACCCGCGACGCGCAAGCGGCGCAGCGGTGGAACACGCTCCATCCGGGCGCGGCGCCAAAGCAGAGCTATTTGCAGAAGGCGCTGGCCGGCGTGAAAGGGCCGATCATCTCGTCGAGCGACAATGTCCGCCTCGTCGCCGAGCAGATTCGCCAGTACGTTCCCGGCCAGTACGTCGTTCTGGGCTGCGACGGTTTCGGCCGCAGCGCCTCGCGGGCGGAACTGCGCCGGCACTTCGAAATCGACGGTGAATGCGTCGCCTTCGCCACACTGTCGGCCCTGGCGAAGGAAGGCAAGTTCGACGCGCAGAAACTCCCGCAAGCTTTGAAGGATCTCGGCCTCGACCCGGACAAAGTCGATCCGGCGATCGCGTAGTTGATGTTTAATGGTTAGCCGCGACGCGAAGGCTCCGCGCAGCGGAGCGCTCCGCAAAGCCTTCGCGTCGCGGCTAACCAATCACAACAATCCACGTTTCCTATTCCAATCGTCCCCCTACGGTTCCTCCCCCATGCCCCTCGAATTCAAACTCCCGCAGTTGGCTGAAGGCGTCGAATCCGCCGATGTGGCGGACATTCTCGTGTCCGAAGGCGATACGGTCGCGTCCGGCCAGGTTGTGATGGAACTCGAAACCGACAAGGCCGTGATGGAGCTGCCCTGCCCGCACGCCGGCAAGGTCGCCAAGATCCTCGTGAAGACGGGCGACACGGTGAAGACCGGGCAGCCGATTCTGTCGCTCGAAGCGGTCGGCGCGCCGGCGGCCTCGAACGGGGCCAAAGCGCCGGAAGTTCCTGCGAAACCGCAAGCGCCAGCCGTGAGTGCGCCGGCGGCGGCGAAGCCCGCTCCGACGAAGACCGCAGCGGCGCCGGCAGCGACAACGACCATTACGGTCACCAATCCTCAAGTTCCGGTTCCGGCGGGGCCGGCGACGCGGCGGCTCGCCCGTGAATTGGGCGTCGCCCTCGATCGCCTCCGCGGCAGCGGTCCCGGCGGACGCATCCTGCAGGAAGACGTCGCCCGCGCTTACGCGAACAGCAACGGCTCCGCCGGCGGCGGTGGCGGCGGGATATCGATTCCGCCCCTTCCCGATTTCACGCAGTACGGTCCGGTCGAACGCCAGGCGTTCTCCAAGCTGCAAAAGACCTCGGCGAACAATCTCAGCCTGGCTTGGCAGATCGTTCCGCACGTCACGCAGCACGATCTCGCCGACGTCACGGAAGTCGAAGGGGTTCGCCGGCGGTTCACCGAGCATGCCAAGGACACGCCGAAAGTGACAATGACGTCGATCGCCATGAAGGCCGTCGTCGCCTGTCTGAAGGAATACCCGAACTTCAATTCGAGCTACGACGCCGCCAAGGGCGAAGTTGTCTTGAAGCGGTACTACCACATCGGCGTAGCGGTCGACACGCCGAACGGTCTCGTCGTCCCGGTGATTCGCGACGTCGATCAGAAAACGGTGCTGCAACTCGCCAAGGAGCTGGCGGAAGCCGCGGAGAAAGCCCGCAACCGCAAGCTCGAACTGAAGGACATGCAAGGCGGCACATTCACGATCACGAACCTGGGCGGCATCGGCGGCACGGCGTTCACCCCCATCGTGAATTATCCGGAAGTCGCCATCCTCGGCCTGTCGCGGACGCAGAAGCAGTTGCAGCTCGTCAACGGCCAGGTCTCGGAGCGTCTGATGCTGCCGATCTCGCTGTCGTACGATCACCGCGTGGTCAACGGCGCCGACGCCGCCCGCTTCGCCAGCAAGCTCTGCGGTTTGCTGACCGATTCGTTCCGGCTGCTCATCGAAGTCTAGCGCCGAGCGACGCTTCGCAGAAGCGTTGAATTCAGGCCCCGACTGCGATAGAGTCCGTGATTCATCGGAAGCCCAGGGATCGCTCTCCCTGGGCTTCTTGAGTTCTCATCGATTCGCACCGTAAAGCTGGTGAAACATGGCAGATTCCGAGGTCGAAGTCGTCGTCCTGGGAGGCGGGCCCGGCGGATATCCGGCGGCGTTCGAGGCCGCCGATCATGGCCTCAAAGTCACTCTCATCGATGAAGGGGCCAAGCCGGGCGGCGTGTGCCTCAACCGCGGCTGCATTCCGTCCAAAGCTTTGCTGCATGTCGCCAAGCTGATCAACGAGTCCAAGGAAGCCGCCGACTGGGGCTTGAACTTCACCAAACCGAAGATCGATCTCAACAAACTCCGCGAGTTCAAGAACAACGTCATCGGCAAAATGGCCGGCGGCATCGGCGAACTGTGCAAGCTGCGCGGCGTCACGCTCGTGCAGGGCCGCGGCACGTTCCTCGACGATCACACGTTGGAAGTCAAGAAGTCGGACGGCTCCGTCGACAAGCTGCGCTTCAAGCATGCCATCATTGCCACCGGGTCGTCCCCCGCGATGCCGCCGGCGTTCAACATCGGCGATCCGCGGGTGATGGATTCGACCGGCGCGCTGGAACTCGCCGACATCCCCGGCTCGCTCCTCGTCGTGGGCGGCGGCTATATCGGGCTGGAGATGGGGAGCGTCTACGCCGCGCTGGGATCGAAAGTCACCGTCGTCGAACTGACAGGCGGCCTGCTTCCCGGCGCGGACCGCGATCTCGTGCGGCCGTTGCAGAAGCGGCTGGAGCATCAGTTCGCGGCGATTCATCTCAACACGAAAGTCGAGAGCCTGCAGGCGACGCGAGGCGGCATTGTGGTCACGCTCGCCGGCGAAGGGATCGAGCCGAAACAGACATTCGACCGCGTGCTGATCTCCATCGGCCGCCGGCCGAACAGCAAGGGATTCGGTCTGGAGACGACGGGCGTCGGCGTCAACGAGAAGGGCTTCATCGCGATTGATCCGCAGCGGCGGACGAACGTGCCGCACATCTTCGCCATCGGCGACGTCGCCGGCGAGCCGATGCTGGCCCACAAAGCGACGCGCGAGGCGAAGGTCGCCGCCGAGGCGATTCTCGGCAAGCCGACGATCTTCGACAGCATCGCCATTCCGGCCGTGGTCTTTACCGATCCCGAAGTCGCGTGGTGCGGCTTGCAGGAACACGAAGCCAAGGCGCAGAACCGCGACGTGAAAGTCGTCCGCTATCCGTGGGCTGCGTCAGGCCGCGCGACGACGCTGGGCCGCAACGAGGGGATGACGAAACTGATCTGCGATCCGGAGACCGAACGGATTCTCGGCGTGGGCATCGTCGGCGTGAATGCGGGAGAACTTATCGCCGAGGCCGTGCTTGCGGTGGAGACCGCCGCCGTGGCCCGCGATCTTGCCGACAGCATCCACGCCCACCCGACGCTGTCCGAAACGCTGATGGAAGCGTCGGAGGCGATCTTCGGGCAAGCGACCCACGTGTATCGGCCGAAGAGGTAGTTTGTGGGTGGTGGGTTGTCGATTGGAAAAACAAAATCCCAACCAACAACCCACCACCCACACCGACAAATCATCGACTCACTTTGTCCCCAACAGAGTTCTCCATGCCCACCATCGATTTCTCCCGTTCGTTCCTCACCTTTCGCATCGACACGCTGAAGAAGCCGCCGCAGACGGTGTCGCATCAGCCGCCGTATTCGCTCAACAATGCCCGCATTCAACTCGACTGCGTGTGCGACGTCACCGAAATCGCGACGAACCAAACGCAACGGTTCGTGCTCGGCGTCAACTGCAAGACGGAGCGCGTCGGCGTCCCCGGCGACATTTGGCTCGTCCCCAACGCCGACTTTGTGCCAATCGTCTCGCAGGACCGGTTCTTGAATCTCAAGACGTACGCCTGGATCGGACAGGAGACCGGAGTCACGCTCTACGGCCACAACCGGCAGCAGCCCGACCGCCAGACGGGCAGTACGCACGACGCGTTCGATTCGCTGAAGATCCACGTCGCCGAAGTCCCCGGCGAACTGTTGACGACGCCGGAAGCCATCATCGCCGCGACATATGCGCACCAGCCGCTGAGCGCCGCGACGGAATACACGTCGGGCCGCTACCGCGTGCTGCTGCAGTACCCGGTGAAGACGTTCAACGTCAACGAGCGGGACAACGTCTACCAGACCGACACCGGCCCGGTCCTGTGGCCCGATCTGTCTCGGGAACCCGCTGACCTGATCGCCGGCTTGAACCTTGCCTTCACGGCATTCAACTGCCCGGAGTGGATCGAAGCCGTCGTCCGCGTTCCGACCGACGCGCCGTCGGGCCTGAAGGTGTATCACTACACGCAATCGGTCCGGCTGGACGGCGTGCAGAACCGGATGTATCGGGTGGCGTGACTTGGAAGGGGCCCGGCGTTGCGAACGCCGGGCTTCTGTCGAGCCATCCCGATTCGTGAGCTCAACCGCCGAGGGCGGAGATGATCGGGGCGCTGATGGCTTTGGCGGTTTCGCCGGTCCACATGGTGCTGACGCCGTCCCAGAGGATGAGCGCCTGCACCAGGCACAACGCCGCGCCGAGGGCGACGGGAATCACGGCGACCATGCCCCACGACGGTTCCGAGTAGGTGACCCCTTTCACCGACGGCAGGCTGGCGATGCTGGCCTCGCTCGATTCGCCCGATTCCTCCATCGAAAACGCGTCGTCGCTCGCTTCGAGGACGTCTTCCAGGTCCTCGTCTTCGTCGAGTTCGTCCACCTCGAGTTCGCCGGCGTCGAGGTCCTCGGCGATCTCCAGCTCTTCGACCTCCGCCGTCTCGAACGTTTCCGACAGGGCCTTCGCCTTGGCTTTCATCCCCTTCGTGGGGGGCAGCGTTTCGAGCTCGGAGCTGTCGGCGGCCGCGAAAACCGCCGTGTGATCGCCGGAGTCGCCCAACTGCTCGAATTCGGCCTGGGTGTCGTCGGCCAGGTCGGCGCGGCCGGCAGCTCTCGCGCCGGCGACGGCGATGCCGCTGTCGTCTTCGAGCGACAGGCCGCTGTCGCTTTCGAGCGCGATGCCGCTGTCGCCCGGCTCCAACGAAATGCCGCTGTCGGCCTCCAGGGTGAAGCCGCTGTCCGTCTGGTCCGAGTCGCGCGGAATGACGGCGGACGATTCCAGTGTCAGGCCGCTGTCGGCTTCGAGCGTGATACCGCTGTCGGCTTCCAGGGTAATGCCGCTGTCCGGATGCTCCAGACTGATG
Source organism: uncultured Planctomycetaceae bacterium (assembly GCA_964504645.1). Taxonomy (GTDB): domain Bacteria; phylum Planctomycetota; class Planctomycetia; order Planctomycetales; family Planctomycetaceae; genus CAZDGB01. The sequence goes on from CAZDGB010000208.1 coordinate 6,669, forward strand.
CCGCTATCGGCAATCTTCACGTCGCTGTCGGAGCCGCTGATGCCGCTGATCGGGCCGGCGGAAACGATCACGTGCTCTTCCGTTCCCATGTTCACGGCGCTATCGGCGAGCAGAATGCCCGAATCGACCGGCGCGTTCGGCATGACTTTGACGTCGCTGTCCGATTCCGTTTCGCCGACGATCACCGACGATTCGCCGCCGACGATCATCGACGAATCGTTCGTCAGGCTCGAGTCCGACTTGCCGTCGCCGGGAAGGGTGACCAGGTCAAATTCGCTCAACGATTCCGCGACGGGGATCTCGGCCGAGGGAGTCGGGGACGAGCCGGCGTCCGCCGCGACCGCTTCGTCATCGACCATCAGAATTTCGCTGTCGCTGGGGAAAAGTGCCAGCGGAGCGCCGGCCGCTTCGTCCGACGGCACTTCGAAGTCGGCCGTCGGCTTGATCATCGTGGCCCCTTCGTGAGCCGCTTCGTCGTTCTCATCCAGAAACGCGAAGTCGGACGGACCGGCTTCTTCGGTCTCGGGTTCAAGCTCCAGCGTCTGACCCTCTTGAGCCGTGCCGTCGCCGCCGGGAAACATCGCGGAGAGCGTTCCGTCGGAAATGAGCTGTTCGATTTCGTCGCGGCGGAATTTCCAGCTGCCGCGGTCGGCCAACGACCGCAATTGGTTCTCGTCGACCAGCCGCTGAAATTCGGCGGGATCAATCCCGAATTGAGCGACGGCTTCTTCGGCGGTCAGGAATTTCTTGTCCATGGAAAGCTGGCTCCGAACGGCGCAGACGAGGCGGAAACGCAGGCAACCGGCAGACGCCGGTCCACTTTCAAGCTTACGCTTCGAGTGGGCCGAAAGCCAGAGGTCTTGCGGCAACGTCAGGCAAATTGACGGCCGCACTCCGGGATCGCGCCGGGATGTTGCGTTTCGGCAACAGGGAAGAATGAGCGAGAGTCGAAGCGCAAGCGATTTTTCAGCCTCAAGCCGCAGGTCCTGCGGGGCGAACCATTCGATATCGGATGGCGGATGGATGGCGGATCTGTTTTCCCATCCGCTATCCACCATCCCATATCCGATATCAACGTTCACCCGCTCACTTCTGCGGCAAGAATTGCACGCCGATCCCTTTCGGGCTGGTATGAATGTCCGTCTCTTTGAGCAGCGGATTTTTCGCGAACGGGTTGTAGAGCGGGTCGCCGACGAGGACGCCCATCCAGCTCGCGAACATCACGGTCTTCGCGTAGCACTCGACGACCGTGTATTTGCCCGTCGCCAGGAAGCCGAAGAACTCGGCCGGCTTGGGAAAGCCGACGGTGTACGGCTCGGCGACGGGGCCGAGCGTCACCGCGACGCCGTCCTTCAGCAGGTTCGGACACCAGTACGGCGCTCTCGGCGCCCGCAGACTGACGGCTTCGCTGCTTGCCAGATGCCACGCCACCGCCCCTTGATTGAACGTGCACGACGGAACGTAGTTCGCAAGGCTGTACCAGCCGGCGTAAATCGCACAGTCGCCGCAACTGTTCGGCGGGAATAACGCCGCCTCGTTGTCCAGCGTGACGTCCATGCCGCCGGCTTTCAGCAACTCGGCAGCTTCGCGGAACGATTCGTCGTAGCCTTCGTAACCGGTCCCTGTTTCTCCTTGTTTTTTTGGATCGAAGCCGATGCCGCGGGCGTCGATGTACGCTTTGCCTTTCAGCCCGCGGCCTTCCACGGCGACGGCGTCGTTGATCAACCGCAGCGCGATGTCGGGCGACGGACCGTCGAGCCGCGCGGTCATCAGCGTCGTCGGCGTATTCCGGCGGTGCACTTCGGGAATCGGAAAGTAGTTCGTATTCACGACCCACCGCGCGAGAGGATACTCGGGCCACCACAGGAGCATCAGCTCGCTGTCGACGGCGGCACTCGTTTCCGCCGTCGTCAATTTCTGCAATCGCGCGTTCCACTCCGCCGCCTGGGGATCCTTTGCCAGATCGACGGCTTTGAGTTTCACTTTGAGGTCCGCTTCCTCGGCTTGCTCGTCCGGCGTCTGCACCTTCGGCCCGACGCGCAGCGGCACGCCGTAGACCATCAGCAGCACCTTCACCTCGTTGCGGCGGAGAATCAGCGCCTTGCGCAACGGCTTCACCAGCTTGGCCTGATAATCGGCCCGCGACATCTCCTCCGTCGCCGGCAACTCCAGCGCGATGTGGTTCTCCGCCGGAATGTTCCGCATCACCAGGTAATGCTTCGCCACTCGCTGCGAATCAGGCAGAAACTTGTTCGACACGACAAACACATTCGCTGGCTCAAGTCCGAACGCCGTGGGTGTCGCCGCGACAGCGATCAGAAAAGACAGGAACCGCAGATTTGCGGCTTGGATTGTCTTTGCCTGTTGCGTCTGCATACGGCCCTCACTTCTTCGGACGGAACGCCACGAGCTTCGATTCGTCCGTGGTGAGATACGGCCCGTTCAAGAGGTCGATGCAGTAGGGGATCGCCGGAAAAACCGCGGCAAGGCATTCGCGAATCGCCTTCGGTTGGCCGGGCAAATTGACGATCAGCGCGTGGCCGCGGATGCCCGCCGTCTGTCGCGACAAAATCGCCGTCGGCACTTTTTCCAGCGACACTTTCCGCATCAATTCGCCGAAGCCCGGCATCTCTTTCTCGCAGACGGCGAGCGTGGCCTCGGGCGTCACGTCGCGCACGGCCGGCCCGGTGCCGCCGGTCGTGACGACGAGGCAGCATTGCGACTCGTCGCACAAAATTTTAAGGGTCTCTTCGATGAACGGCCGCTCGTCGGGAATGATGCGGGCGTCGACCTCGAACGGCGACGTCAGGATTTCAGCGAGATACTCCCGAATCGCCGGCCCCCCGCGGTCTTCGTAGACGCCTTGGCTGGCGCGGTCGGAAACGGTGACGATGCCGATTTTCGCGGTGAGAGACATGCCGTCATGATAGCGGCGTGCGAAACCGCAAGCGACTGATTGCACTGGCCAGCGGTGCATGAGCGGGGTAGTGTGATCTTTGATCCCGTCGCCGGCGCATCCCCTCGGGGACTTTTCCGTGGCCACAGTTGTCCGAGTCCTTTGTCTCGCTACGTGTGTGCCGTTGCTGGCCGCTGCGGAATCATTGGCCCAGACAACCGTCAATCCGCTTCCGGCCGCTCAACAGGCGACGCTGTTTCATCTGCCGGAAGGAGGGGCGGTGATGCCGCTCGCCTTCTATCGCGACCTGGAGGTCGTCGACTCGCATACAGGGCAATTCACGGGGCAATCGTTTGAAGAACGGATTGCCGCTTACGGTTTTCTCGACGATGAAGATCACGATTTGCCGGTCGGGTTCGGGGTCGTGTCGCTGGAGTTTCTCGGCGGGCTGAAGGGACTGAGCGTCAACTGCGCCGCGTGCCACGTCGGCGAGATTCATTACCAGGGAAACCAACTGCGGATCCTCGGCGGGCCGAATCTCGCGGACGTGCGCGATTTCTCGCAGGACGTGTATCACTCGATTGTCGCCGTGCTCCTGGAACCGGGCCGCTTGCTGCGGTTGCTGGTGCGGCTGGATCGGCTCGACGCGGAAACGGTCGCGGCGCTCGAGGCTTTGCCGCTGCTCCCGGAGGGACGCTTCAACTATCGCCCCGGCAGCGCAGACGCGGCGGCGTTTCTCAGCGAACTCTCGCGGCGCCTGCTGCTGGCGCGACTCTCTCCGTCCCATTCCACGCAGGCCGAAATCCAACTTCCGTTCGAGGCAGAACCACCCGACGATTTACGAGACCTGCTGGCCCTGCGGCGCAATCGCAAGAAGGCGAAGCCGCCCGACAACACGCTGCTCAACAATCTCGCGCTGCTGATCGCCGAACTGAACTACTTCACCGCGCAAGGCCAGTTTCCGCTGGCGACGCGTGAAGGGTTCGGGCGGCTCGATGCGTTCGGGACGGAACGGTTCCTGCTGTTTCCGCGCGAATCGGCCCATTTGCCGTTCACGGCGCCCGTCAGCGTGCCGCATTTGTGGGGCACGCGCGACAAGAAATGGCTGCACTGGAACGCCAACACGAATTCCACGCTGCAGCGGAACATCATTCAGTCGCTGGGACTCGGCGCGCTGGCGGCACGCGGCGCGGTGAATAACGTGCTTTTGCCGAATTTGCACGAGCTCGAAATCGTCGCCGAGCGGATCACCGCTCCGCCGTGGCCGGAAGCCGTGTTCGGACCGCTCGATCCCACGCTGCTCGCGCGCGGCGAGGAACTCTACGACGCCCGCTGCGCGTCGTGCCATGACGCCGGTCAACGAGAACCGGCATCCGGGCTATTCGTCTATCCGCTGTTCTCGCTCTCCGAGACCGGGACCGATCCGAATCATGCGTTGAACTTTCATCAGCCGGTCGGCCACAAGCCGTTCGCGCAGGCCCTTTCCGAGCAGGCGACGCAGTTGCAGAACTGGTATTTCCTCCGCCGCGATCCGCGCCGGCCGGTGCCGCGGGCGACGCAAATCCAGTGGGGCGGCGGCCCGGCCCGCTTGCCGGCGGTGTGGCAGGATCCTTTGTCGCAGAGTCTCGATGCGAAGGTCTACGCCGCGTTGCCGCTCGCCGGCGTGTGGGCGACGGCGCCGTATCTGCACAACAATTCCGTGCCGACGCTGCGGGACCTGCTGAAACCGGCTGCCGAGCGCCCCGCGGCCTTTCGCGTCGGCCCGCGCGAGTACGACCCGCTCAACGTGGGCTATGCGCAGCCGACCGACATGAGCGGCGTTTCCAGCCGCGAACGTGTCGACACACAGCAGACGGGCAACTCCAACGCCGGCCACGACGGCCCCGCGTTCGGAGCCGAAGGCCTGACCGCGGACGACATCGACGCGCTCTTGGAATATCTGAAGTCGTTGTGAACGCCCGATCCGGCGCGGCTGCGGCGAAACTTGAAACAAGTTCGCTCGAACGGATTGTCGATAATAGGCAGACAAACCGCGCCCAGCCGGCATTTTTCGCAACCGCTGATGGAGAAAAGGAATGCTCCGAAACACAGCCATCACGTCGTTCGGCATAATCTGCCTGTGGATCAGTTGGACGATGGTCCACGGCGAGCCGAACGTCCCGAATGTCCAGAACGACTCGCAACAAACCGCGCTGATGCGGGCCAAGCTCGCCAGCACGCAACGCATCGTCGACGGACTCGTCTCCAAAGATTTCAGCGACATCCATAAGGGTGCGGAAGAACTGCTGAAAATCTGCCAGGCCGAAGACTGGAAGTCGCACGCAGACGACATTTACGGCCATCACCGCCGCGAACTGATGTTGCAGGCGGAGAAGCTGAAGGGGGCGGCGATCGCGGAAAATCTGGACGGGGCAGCGTATGCGTACATTCACGCCGTCACGACGTGCATCAGTTGCCACGACTATTGCCGCGACGTGCTGAAGATCGCCCACGAGGACGACACCAACCGCATCGTCCCCATCCCGACGACCGACGAGGACGTCGCGCCGCAGACATCGCGCCGTTAAACGAACAAGGCCGGGCGTTGGAAAGCCGGGCTTCCCCATTCGTAGTCGGCACTCTCCGAGTGCTGAAGTTCCACACTCGGAGAGTGCGGGCTACGAAAAAGGAAGCCGGCCGTTCGATGAACGCTGTCCAATGCTCCTGGCCGGCGCTACGGGCTTTCTGCTTTGTACCCCAACGGGGTTGCGTCCTATAGCCCAGGGTTGCCCGGCTCGGCGGGCTACCCTGGGTAGGGTGCGGATGCAAATACATCTACCCCAACGGGGCCCCAACGGGGTTGTGCCATTCGGATCGCCGGTGATCCGTTTCAATCCCAAAGATACCGTTCGTCATACTCGATCTGATGGCGTTGAAGGAGTTCCAAAAACTCCGACTGGAAATCGCGTTGACGGTGGTGCTCCTCCTGGCGCCGGATGTAGTCCGCCACCTGCGGAGTCATCGATTGGCTGACCGAAAACGCCCCGTAACCGGCTTGCCAGGAAAACTCTTGCCGCTGCGCGTCGTGATGTTTGATCCACTGCGAGGAGACGCGTTTCAACTCCTTGACCCACTCGGCGAGGGAGAGGGTACGCGACTGTTTCGCTAGCAGATGCACATGGTCCGCGACGCCGCCCGTGATCAGCGGCGGGCAATCGAGTTGTTTCGAGATGCTGCCGAGCTCGGCATGCAATCGCTCGCGGAACGGTCGCTCTTCCAGCCACGGCTGGCGATCTTTGGTCGAAAAGACAAGATGCACGAGGACATTGGACAGGGATTGCGACATGGCACACCCGGCCTCAGGAGGACTTGAGTCGCAAGTATGACGCGCGGGTGGCCAGGTGTGAACTGACGGAGAGAGCTTGCGCTACTGCATTCATGGCACAACCCCGTTGGGGTTGATTGTTTGGCTCCGCATCTCACCCAGGGTAGCCCGCCGAGCCGGGCAACCCTGGGCTATAAGGCGCAACCCCGTTGGGGTAAAAGGCAGTACACGAATCATCGTTCACATCCTCATCACAACTCATCCGGCGTCAGCCACTTCGGTTGCCGCGGCGGGTGGACGTGCGGCAGGCGGTCGAGGAGCGTTGCCGGGTCGGGTTCGGCGAAGAACAATTCGCGGTGGTCCGGCAGGCAGAAGCCGTCGCGCACCGACCGGTCGACGAATTCGATCAACGGATCGAAATAGCCGTCGACGTTGAGCAGCCCGACCGGCTTGGCGTGCAAACCGAGTTGGCTCCACGTCAGCGTCTCGAACAATTCGTCGAGCGTTCCCAGGCCGCCGGGCAAAGCGACGAACGCGTCGGAGAGCTCGGCGATGAGCGCCTTGCGAGTGTGCATGTCGGCGACGCAGCGCATGTCGGGCACGTCGGGATGCAGCAGTTCCTTGGTGGCGAGAAACTCCGGAATCACGCCGATGACCTCGCCGCCGGCCGCCAGCGCGGCATTGGCGACGGCCCCCATCATCCCCACTTTGCCGCCCCCGAAGACGAGTGCAAAACCGCGCTCGGCCAGCAAACGGCCGAACTGAGCGGCAGCCAGGCGATACTGCGGATCCCGCCCGCTGCTTGAACCGCAATAGACGCCGATGCGTTGCATGGGGTGTGGTCTC
>CAZDGB010000209.1:0-13711 GCA_964504645.1 uncultured Planctomycetaceae bacterium
CCGTGGCGCGGAAATCCTCCGCCAAGTCGTGCATCTTCCTGTTCATGTGGGGCGGCCAGCCTCAGCAGGACATGTGGGATATGAAGCCGGAGTCGCCCGCCGGCGTCCGTAGCCTCTTCGAGCCGATCGAGACGGCCGTCCCCGGAATTCTGCTCAGCGACCAGATGCCTCAGATCGCGCGGCACACCGACAAGCTGTCGATCATCCGCTCGCTCAACCACACCGAGGCCGATCATGGCGTCGGCGTGCACCACGCGCTCACCGGCCGGGCCATGGTTCCGCCGCGGACGTTCCCGGCGAACGCCCGGCGGCGCACCGACTTTCCTTCCGTCGGGTCAATTTTCTCGTACCTTGGCGGGGAATCGTCCGTTCCGGCGAGCTTCAGCATCCCCCGCCCCGTTGCGCACGACGGCGTGTTGTACGCCGGCACGCACGCCGGATTTCTGGGGTCGAAGCACGATTCGGTCGAGTTGGGGAAGGTCTTCAACCATGTGGAAGTCGGCCCGCGGGCCAATGCCGATCTCGCCACGGTGCCGCTGAGCCTGCCGGGCGACGTCGCCGCCGGCCGCTTCGAGTCTCGGCGGAGTCTGCTCAGCCGGATCGAAGCGCAAGATCGCGCGATGCAACTCAGCCACAACACGCAAGCATACAGCGGCATCCGCGAAGACGCTTATCGCCTGTTGCATTCCACCGCGGTAAAGGACGCGCTCGATCTAGACCACGAATCCCCGGTGCTGCGTGACGCCTACGGCCGCAACGAGTACGGCGAGAGTTTCCTCACCGCACGGCGGCTGATCGAAGCGGGCGTCCGCATCGTGACGGTGAACTGGATGGTCATCACGCCCGCCGCCAAAGTGTACAACGCCTGGGACGTGCACGGCGGCATCGGCGATCTGGAGCACGGCGCGACCGGCTACGGGATGCTGAAGGCACATTACTGTCTGCCGTCGTTTGATCAGGCATTTTCCGCGTTGCTGGCCGATCTTTCGCAGAGCGGTTTGCTGGAAGACACCGTCGTGGCCTGCGTCGGCGAGTTCGGACGCACCCCGCAGATCAACGGCGTGAACGGCCGTGATCACTGGCCCTTCTGCTATTCGGGCGTGCTGGCCGGCGCCGGCATTGCAGGCGGCAGCACGTACGGCGCCAGCGACAAGATGGCCGCCTATGTGAAAGAGAATCCGGTCACACCGGGTGACTATCTCGCCACGATCTGCTCGGCCTGCGGGTTGGATTCCGGCCGCGAAGTACACGATCTGCAGGGCCGCCCCTTCACGATTTGCGACGGCCAGCCGATCGCGGCCGTCCTCAAATAGACGGCGTTCTGGCCATCAATCCGCGCCGTCGCCCAGCGCGCGCCGCACGATCTCCTGAAAATCGAGCACGGTTTGCGGCAATTTGCCATGCTTACGAACCACCATTGCAATATGCAGCGGCGTGTCGGATTCCGGGATCGGCCGCAGGTGGATGTTCGCCAGCGTCTTCGGTGGAACCTGAATGTGCATCAGGCCGACGCCGACGCCCATTTCGACGTACAACTGCGTGGTGTCGAACACGGGGGCCTCCATGATCACTTGCAGCCGACCCGCCAGGTTATGGCGCAGCAGCAGGCGGTCGATCAGTCCGCGCGTGATGGCGCCGACGCCCGGCAGAATGACGGGATAGGGGAGCAAGTCGGTCAATTCGATCGACTTCTTCCGGGCCAGCGGGTGCTTCTGCGACGTGAGGACTTGCAGCGGCAATTTCAGAATCGTCTCATAGCTGAGGACCTCCCGCCGCGGCGCATCGGGTTCGAACGCGCAAATGGCAATATCCGCCATACGGTTCTCGACGACCGAGACCTGGTCCTGCGCCGTGGGAAGCTGAATGTTCAAATGCACGTTGGGGTACGTCGACGTGAAATCCTGGATCGGTCCGGGGAGATGAAAACGGAGCAGGTATTGCGACGAGGCGATCGTCAGCTTCGGCGCCAGTTGCGACCGCCCCTCTTCGAACAGCCGCTTGAGTGAATCGAGCGCTTCGATATGCGGCTGGACCAGGTCCAGCAGGATCTTCCCCTCCGGCGTCAGTTCGATCGCCCGCCCTTTGCGATGGAGCAAGGAGCAGCCGAGCGTCCGCTCGAGCGCCCGCAACTGTTCCCAGACGGTCGACGCCGACAAACCCAGTTGCCGGGCCGCGACGGTGAAATTCCGCTCGCGGGCCGCCAGACAGAAGCTCCGCAGTTGGGCCAACTGCATGTCTTTGTAGCGGTAAGTTCGAGCCATCCGAGCCCATTGTTTCTGGGGTATCGAGATTGCCGGGCGTCGACGCGGCGCTGATTCTAGCAGCGGTCCGCCGCGACGATTCGTCCGGATTTGAGACAACACTCTTCGACCCGGTCGAAGACTCGTCTCTCGAATGTCGGCCCTTGAGACGCCGCCGCCGTCAGTATACTTCGACTCGCACCACGTGTCCGGCGAGACCATGGGTTCCCAACAAGTATTGATCAGCGAGATTCTTCGTGAACGATGAACCGTCCGCGCGCGAAGTGATTACGGTGCTCGGCGCCATCCGGCCCGAACAGATGGGGATCACCCAGACGCACGAGCATCTCTTCCTCGATGCGATGGACCACTACCCCGGCTACGAATACGTGGTCGATGACGAGGATCTGGTCGCCCGGGAAGTGCAGGAATACATCAAGCTCGGTGGCCAGACGATCTGCGACACGACGCTCGACGAGATCGGCCGCAATCCTGAGGCCTTGGCCCGCCTGTCGCAGCGCACCGGTCTGAACGTCCTGATGGGTTGCGGCTGGTACCGCGAGTTCGGCTATCCGACAATCGTGGAGGAACTGACCAGCCGCGAACTGGCGGCGGTCCTCGTCCGCGAGATCGAAGTCGGCGTGCGCGACACGGGGGTCCGCGCGGGGTTCATCGGCGAGATCGGGACCGGCCGGCATTACATCAAGCCGGCTGAAGAGCGTGTGTTCCGCGCCTCGGCGCTGGCCCAGAAATTGACCGGCGTGGCGATCACCACGCACACCACCCGCTGGGGCACGCTGGCGATGGAGCAGATCGCCGTACTCGACGAGTTTGGAGCTGACCTGTCGCGGGTCATTATCGGCCACCTCGGCGACCGCATCGGCGTGCATCATCTGCTCCCCATTGCGGAGAAAGGGGTCTACCTCGAAGTCGACAACATTGGCTATCTCGATTATCAGCCGGAATGGGTGCGGGCCGACAATGTCGCCGGACTGGTCAAGGAAGGATTCGGCGACCGCGTCCTGTTGTCTGAGGACATTTGCACGTTGAAGCATCTGAAGTACGCAGGGGGTAAAGGGTACGGCTACCTGCTGGAAGTCTTCGTGCCAATGCTGCGCGAGCGGGGAATCACGGAAGAGCAGATCCATCAGATGCTCGTGGTCAACCCGGCCCGCGTCTTTTCCCGGAAGCTGCGCCATGCCGGTTGAGATTTATGAGCGGTTCGGCGTTCGTCCCGTGGTGAATGGCGTCGGCTATGCGACGCGCGTCGGCGGCAGTTGTCCTCACCCCGACGTGATCGCCGCGATGGCGGCCGCCAGTGCACAGTTCGTCGAGATCGACGATCTGCTGCACGCCGCCAGCGAATTGATCGCCCGCTGCACGACGGCGGAGGCCGGCTTGATCACCAGCGGCGCCGGGGCCGCCCTCACGCTCGCCGCGGCGGCGTGCCTGACCGGCAACGATCCCGATTTGATGGACCAGTTGCCCGACGTTTCCCGGTGTCCGCGGTCCGAGATCATTTACCCGCAACCCGGCCCGTTCGACTACGACCACGCGATCCGCTTGTCCGGGGCGAAGTTGATCTCTCTCGACTATCGAGGTGCGGACGCCCTTGCACGGATCGAACGCGCCATCACGCCGAAAACCGCGGCCATCGGCTTCGTCTGGTACGGAGTCGAAGAGCAACCGCCGTTGCGGCAACTCGTGGAATTGGCCCATCGCCACGATCTGCCGGTGATCGTTGACGGGGCGTTTTCGCTGCCGCCGATCACGAATCTGACGGCCATCAGTCGGACGGGCGCCGATCTGATCGCCTACAGCGGCGGCAAACATCTCGGGGGACCGCAGGCCTCGGGAATGCTGTGCGGGCGAGCGGATCTGATCCGCAGCGCCTGGGTGCAAATGGTCGACATGGATGTCCGCGACGGCACTTGGTCTTTACAACGCTGGGTGGAAGACGGCTGGATCCGCCGCGCGCCGCGCCACGGCATCGGCCGTTCGATGAAAATCAGCAAGGAAGGAATGATCGGCTTAATGACCGCGCTGGACCGCTATACGCAGCGCGATCACGCGGCCGAGTACGCGGCCTGGCAGCAGGCGATCGACGCTCTCAACGACGGTCTCCATGATCTCGGCGGAGTGCGGATCACCCGCCTGGCTCAAGCGTCCAACGGCCAGCCGTATCCGCTGTTGCAGATCGACTCCGGGCCGCAACTGTCCGTCCGCGCGCTGTTGCTCGGCTTCCGCGCGCTTCCCCGCAAGATTCTGCTCGCGGAGGACGAACGCACGCCCGATCGCGCCTATCTCTTTGCGCAATGCCTGTTGCCCGGCGACGTCGAGTACATCGTGCAGTCTTTCCGGCAGATTGTTTCGTCCTCTCTCGTACGGCGATCTTCATGAACCAGCCCGGCGGATGCCTGATTCAGAATGGCGAAGTCTACGACGGCCTGGGAAATGCCGCGCAACGCGTCGATATTCGGATCGCCGAGGGGAAGATCGTTGAAATCGGGCCGCGCCTCGTTTCCCGCGGCGAAGAGCGGATGGAAGCCGATGGGTTGATCGTCGCGCCGGGACTTGTGGACCTGCATACGCACGTCTTCAGCGGCGTCGGCCTGTATTCGGTCGATCCCGTTGATGCCGGATTGAAGACGGGCGTGACCGCCATGCTCGACACGGGCACGGCGGGCTCCCTCACCTATCGCAACTTCGAGCGATTCATCCTCGATCCCGCCGAGGAAGACATCTACGCGCTCCTCAATATTTCGATGATCGGCGCGATTCAAGGGCATCCCGATCACCCCCCGTTCATTGGCGATTTGAACGACGGGCGGCACGCGCACGTGCCGTCCGCCGTCGCCTGCGTCGAGAACCATCCCGGCCGGATCGTGGGGATGAAGGTTCGCCTGACGTCCGGCCTCGCCAATTTCGATGAGAAGAACGAATGGGCAGGATTCCACGGCGTCTTCGAAGCCGCGACGCTGACCAAACGCCCCTGCATGATTCATCACGCCGCATCCCGCATTCCCAATACGAAGGTGTTCCAGACCCTGCGCGCCGGGGACATCTACACGCACCTTTACAACCCGCATCCCGACCACGGGTTTCATGAGCACGGCGAACCGCTCGACGCGCTGCTCGAAGCCCGCGCCCGCGGCGTGATCTTCGACGTCGGCCACGGCTCGGGCGCGTTCGCCTGGCGCGTCGCCGAGCCGGCGTGTCAGAAATACGGATTCTGGCCGGACACCATCAGCACCGACCTGCACCAGTTCAACTTGCAGAGCCCCGTCGTGGACATGCCCACGACGATGAGCAAATTCCTCCATCTGGGCATGCCGCTCGAACAGGTAATCCGCGCGTCGACTTCGGCTCCCGCCGCGGCCATGGGCAAAGACACCGTATTCGGCAGCCTGCAACTCGGCCGCCAGGCGGACATCGTGCTGATGAAACGGCAACGCGGACAGTTCGCGCTGGTCGACTCGGAAGATCAGGCCCGCACCGCGTCGGAATTCCTGACGCCGATCTCCGTCTGCAAGCGCGGCCGCTGGACCAAGTGCCAGGCGCAATTTCGATCGCTGTGATTGTTCTATTTTCAGAACATGCCGGTCCATTCCAGATCGACTCAGTGAAGCGCCGTCTGGCAAAAGCCAGGCTGACTGAGGGCAAACAGACGCACCTAACTCGTTGGCGAACGGTCACAAAAAAGCCGTGATCGTCAAAACCACGTCAGTCTTGTGCACCTCCGCCGAACCGCTCACTCCGCAGCGCCCCCTGGCAAATGCCCTCAGTTGCGGCGCACAATCAATTTGATTCGCGCTGCAACTTGAAATGATGACGCGTCATCGAGTGTCGTGCTAGAATCGAGCGACACTTGCTCCACGCTTTGCATCCACTGCTGCCCGATGATTCCTTCCCAAAACCTGCTGTTCGCTGACTTGGCACGGCAACTCGGCATCTTGAGCCCCTCGCAAGTCGACGAGGCCGAGGCCGGTCTGCGCAATTCTCAGCGATCCTTTGCCGATATCGTCGTCGAGCGAGGCTGGCTGTCCCTTGAGGACCGCCGTGTCATCGAACATCTGATCGAACGCCGCCTGCAGCCCCCTTCCAGTGGCTCTGGAGACGGTGATGGCGAGGAGGGCGCGCGGACGATTATCGAGCCCTGGGCACCCGAGGAGGCCGTCACAAAATTCTCGCCCCGCGAGTCAACGCCGCTCCCGGTGCAGGAGGCAGAGTCGGCACTGCGCGCATTCCGCTATCGGCTCAAGACGGTCCATGCGGTGGGCGGCATGGGGCGCGTGTGGCGCGCGTGGGACGAGCAACTTCAGCGCGACGTCGCCCTCAAAGAGCTGCGTCCCGATGTCGGCCGGAGTTCGAAGATTGTCGAGCGATTCCTGCGCGAAGCGAGGCTGACAGGTCAGTTGGAACATCCGGGGATCATCTCCGTTCACGATCTTTCCAGTGCCGATGCCGCCGGCCCGTTTTATGCCATGCGGCTGATGGAGGGGAGAACGCTGAAGGAGGCGATCGACGACTACCATCGCAACCGCGGCACCCGGGAGGCGGACGAGCTGACACTGGTCAATCTCCTGGCCGCGTTTGTGGCGACGTGCAACACGGTGGCGTATGCGCATTCCCACGGCATCGTTCATCGCGACCTCAAGGGACAGAACGTGCTCCTCGGCGACTTTGGCGAAGTCGTCGTGGCCGACTGGGGCCTCGCAAAAACGATCGCCAGCGTCGAGCACGATGGGATCGACTCGATGCCCGCCGCGCTCGACGAAACGGACGCCGGCCTGACGATGCAGGGCCAGGTCATCGGGACGCCCGCTTACATGTCGCCCGAACAGGCCTCCGGACGACTCGATTTGCTCGATCATCGCACGGACATCTACGGGCTGGGAGCGATTCTATACGAAATTCTCGCCGGGCGGCCTCCGTTTGTCGGTTCGACGACAATCGAGGTGCTGCTGGCCGCTCAGCAGGCGGAACCGGTTCCTCCCAGCCAGTTCGTCAAAGACATTCCTCAGATCCTGGAATCGATCTGCCTGCGTGCGCTCGCTCGCGACCGTGAGGAGCGTTACTCCTCCGCGTCGGAACTCGCACGGGAGGTGCAGCGCTGGCAAGAATCACAAAGACAAGCGGCGGAAACGGAACTGCGCGCGAGTCGGGAGCGTTTCGAGTTGGCTGTCCGCGGCTCGCAGGACGGCCTGTGGGATTGGGATCTGACGACCGGCGACGTGTATTTCTCCCCGCGCTGGAAGAGCCTGCTCGGCTATGATGACCACGAAATCGCTAATCGCATCGAAGAGTGGGACTCGCGATTGCACCCCGACGAGCGAGAGCGCGTTCTGGCCGCGAATTATGCGCACATCAACGGCACGACCGATCATTACGAGTACGAATACCGGCTGCGTCACAAGGATGGAACCTACCGATGGATTCTCGCCCGCGGAGTGGCCTTGCGCGATGCCGCCGGCAAGGCCTATCGCATGGCCGGTTCGCACGTCGACGTGACCGAGCGCCGAAGGACCGAGCAGCGGCTGCGGGAAGTGGAGCAACGCCACCAGGTGGTCATGGAGCTGATGCCTCAAGCGCTCGTCGTGGTCGGTCCTGACGGCGTCATCCAGTTTGCCAACGCTCCCGCAAGCCGTAGACTGAATCTCGATCCTTCTTCCCCGTTGCCGCACATTGCTCAGACGCCTTTGGGGACATTGCAGGATGCCGATGGCGCCGAGATTCCCGCCGGCCGACACCCGGTGATGGCCGCATTTTCAAACGGCGGACTGGCGGTGGATACCGCTGTAACATTCGCCGGCACGAACGGAACGCCCCTGCGGATGAGCCTTACGATTCGCCCGTTGCTAAAAAGCGACGAGTCTATCCCCAGCGCTGTAATGGCCTGTTTTTGGGAGAACAACGGGTTGTGACATGCTCCCTGAGCCAGCCGAAGGTATCCGCAGATGCAGAACATTGATCGATAAGCATCGATGCAACCCGCAGGATCATTTCTTCTTCAGATGAGCCTCGAACCAATCCACCATTTCCGCAACGGCCCTTTTCGCGTCTTCCGGTCCGAAGCCGTGGCCCGCATTCTCGAATTCAACCAGTTTGTGCTCGACCTTTTGTTGGTCGAAGATGTCGCGAATCTTGCGATTGTGGTCGATCGGCACCAGGTCGTCCTTCACTCCTGCCAGCAGCAGTGTCGGGGCATCGTCTTCCGTCACCTGCAGTAGAGGGGAGTGGAGTTTCGCGTTCGGGAGATCAAGATTCAGCGCCGGAAACCGGGCATAGGCAGGCAACCGGTCCGGTGCGTCTTTCACCATAATGGTCAAGTCCGTAGGAGCGACGTAGGCCACCACGGCCTGAACTCGATCGCTGACGCGTTGCACGGGATCCTGATCGTCGGGATTCCCTTCGTCCGGGGTCGTGCCGAGCATCAGCGAGAGATGGCCTCCCGCACTCATGCCATACACGCCGAGACGATTCGGGTCGATGCCGAACTTCTCCGCATTCAGGCGAATAAAGCGGACGCTTCGACGGACGTCCGACACGGCCTCCGGGATGGAGTAGCGCGGGCTGCTGCCGTGCCGGACGGCGAAGACGGTGAAGCCCTTGTTCGTGAGCGGCAGGACAAACGGCCGCATCTGTTCGGGCGGCGTCCATTGGGAATACCAGCCGCCGCTGACCATGAAGAGAACTCCCGCGCCGTTAGCCTCATGAGGCGTGAAGACGTCGCACGTCATGGCCAAGCCGTCTTTATGGCCATACACGACATCCGGCGCAATCTCCGGATCCGCGGCGGAAGAGATGCCGGTCATGATCAGTACGAGCGAACACAACCAGAAATGCTTCATCGTTGGGCCTCGAGTTTCGGAGAGCGACAACCGTGCCTCGGATTGCGTGTGCAGTCGTTTTTGCATGACGTCGATGCGAGAAACGTAAGTCATCGGCCATCGAGCTACGCGCAGTCGACTATCCGATCAATTCCGAAATGGGTTGCCCGTGGTCGACGATGGGTGTCGGGCGGCCGTTGAAGTCGTTGATCAGCGTGGTCGCCGCGTCGATGCCAAGATGATGGTAGATCGTCGACAGAAAGTCGCCGGGGCCGCAGCGGCGTTCGACGGCGTCCTCGCCGCGCTTATCGGTCGCGCCGATAAATCGACCGGTTTGAATTCCCCCGCCGCACCACAGGGTCGACCAGGCCCGCGGCCAATGGTCGCGGCCGGGTTGGATCGTGCCGGCGGGAGCGCTCCCTTCGCCGGCGCCGGTGCTGGCGGCATAGCTGATCTTCGGCGTTCGTCCGAATTCGCCGGTCAGCACCACGAGGACGCGCTCACCGAGGCCGCGGTCGTAGATGTCTTCCACCAGCGCGCTGACGGCCTGGTCGAACGCGCCGCAGCGGAATTTCATCCCTTCGAACTGATTCATGTTCACCGCGTGGTCGTCCCAGTTCTGCACGCGGCCGCATAACGGGCCGCTGAGGCTGGTCGTCAACACGTCGACGCCGGCTTCGACCAGCCGGCGCGCGAGGAGCAACTGCTGACCCCAGGAATTGCGGCCGTACTTGTCGCGCAGCCGCGCGTCTTCCTGGCTCAGATCGAACGCTTCCTTCGTTTTGGGATTCGTGAGGAGCGTCATGGCCTGCGATTCGAACTCGTCGAGCGCCGCCAGTTCGCGCTGCTGATCGAACGTCCGTTCCAACGTGTCGAGATTCTGCCGCAGCGTTGCACGCCGCGCCAGGCGGTTGACCTCGCGCTGATCGGCCAGGCCGATGTTCGGGACCGAAAATTTCGGCGAATCGGGATCGCCGTACACGGAGAACGGCGAATAGGCGTCTCCCAGATACGCCGGGCCGTTGTACTCCAGCGGCGGGTTAATGCCGACGTACCCTGGCAACGGATTGTCGCGAGTCTTTTCTTTCGAGCGGAGATAATGGCTGATCGACATCCAGTCGGGATAGCGCGGTTTGGGTTTGTCGCGCGTGTCCGGATCGCCGGTGAGGAGCTGCATCGAACCGGCCGGGTGGCCCCCCGCCCGCTGATACATCGAACGCAGGATCGTGAACTTGTCGGCAATGGCCGCCTGCTTCGGCAGCAGCTCGCAGAAGTTCAGGCCGGGAACTTTGGTCTCAATCGTGCCGAACGGCCCGGAATATTCGACCCCGGAATTCGGCTTGGGATCGTACGATTCCAAATGCGACATGCCGCCGGGCTGCCAGATCATGATGACGGCCGTCTTGGCGCGGCTCGACGGCGCACCTTCGCCGGCCAGCAGCGAATGTTGCGCGCGGAGCTTGAAGATTCCCGGCAGGCTCAACGTCGCCATGCCGGCCAGTCCTGCCTGCAAAAACGTACGGCGCGGTCCGATCAGGCCGGATGGACCGGGGCAATAGCGGGCAACCGATGAGGAGTGAAGGTTCATTTGGACTCCGCGGGTTTTACGCGAATGGCAATCGGTTCGGAAACGACAATATCGACGATGTCGCGGGGCTGGGCCACCGCGGTCGCCTGCTGGAGTTGGTTCTGCGCCGCGGCGAGCGCCGCTTCGGCGGCCTTCTTCCGTTCGGCCAGCCCCTCGGCTCCCTGATCCGCTTCTGCTGCGAGGGCTTTCACGTCGGCTTCGGCTTTGCGGACGGCAGCTTCCGCCGCGGTGACGTCATCGAGTCGATGCCGGTATTTCGCCACGGCACTGCCGTAAAACGCGAGGAGATAATCGCCCGGCGCCAGCTTGAGCGCGGCGAGATCGAGGACGGCCTGCGAGCCGTCGGCCGTCAGCGCGACGTCGAACATCGCGTTTCGATCGAAAACGGCGCCCATCGTGCGCAACTGCAGCGTCGCGCCCGAGAATTCGCTGCGCCGCGTGTGGATGAGCGGGATCGTCACTTTCTCGCCGGCGGCCGCTTCGATCACTTGCCGATTCACGGGGGCGATGGTGAGCGGAGCGAAATCGAAGCCGCTGACGGAAACGGGGACATCGGCCATGAGGCGCGGCTTCGGAATTTCGCCCCAGGAATCGGGGATCGGCCAGGCGTGCGATGCCAGCCGGCACGGGCGGACGACGTCTTCGCCGTTGATCTTGGCCCGGCCGGTGAATGCCGCGTTCGTCCAGCCGCGCGGCGCATTCTGATCGGCGGTGACCAGCATCAGCCCGCGTGATTGGCCGGCGGCGATCTTCAAACCTTTCGCCGTGACGCCTTCGGGCAGATTTTCCAGCGCGATGTCGATGTCGCCGTCGAAACCGTCGCGGCGGATGGCAATCACTTCCAGTGCCATCGTCGCTCCGCCGCGCAGCGAAATCGGTTTGGAGAGAGCGTTGCGGTCGCCGTTGCGAAGTTCCATGTGCATGGCCCAGGCGACAAGGGCGAAATCGGGCGACGCTTTGCGGATGACCAGTCGGTAGACGTTGCGGGGGTCTTTGCGCGTGCCGCCGAACAGATCGAGCAACTGCAAGCGATATAAACCGTCTTCCTTGATGACCAGTTTGCCGAGCACGTCGGCGCTGCCGGCGTTGAACGGCGGGCCATCGTAAGCGTAGCCGTTCGAGGAAGTTTTGACGGGGCTGGGGATGTCGCTCAGCTCGACCACGTCGGTCACTTTGTCACCGACGACGTGTTGCACGAGCACGGCCGGGTCGGTCGGCAAGGCGAATCGCTCGGAAGCGACTTCGATCCACCATTCCTCGCCCTGCTTCGCCTCGAACTCAAACAGATCGACGTCCGCCGCCGGGAAGAAGCTGCCGGATATGTCGCACGGCAGCGCGATCTTCTGTGCTTGCGCGGGAGCGTTGTTCGGTTCCTGCTCCGCGGCGGCGGGGTGTTGGGCCAGCCCCGTCGGCGGCCAGGAGAACGAATTTACGGTCCGAGTCGACGGCAGCCGTGCGACCGGCGCGTCTTTCGGCTGCTCCCACAGCGCCAGGCGATAGAAATTGGGCGTCCCACCCTGGAACGTCAGTTCGTGGACCTTGATCACGAACCGGCCATCCGAGGGAACGGAAAAATCGAGCGCGCCGCCGCGGCGCTCGACGACGAGATCGCGTCCGGCGGCGTCGGCGACGATCAGCACGGCGTCGAGTTTGGAGTCGATGCCGCGCGTCGCGCAATCGACGATGATCCGCTGGCCCTGCTTGGCCTCGAACGCATAGTGATCGACGCCGCGCGGCGTCATCACGGCGTTGCAGACGGAATTCACTTCGAGCCGCTTTGCCGACGCCAGCGTGTTGTTGGGTTCGGTCCGACTCGTTTCGGGCAGGTTGCCGACGGAGAACGCGCGGGCCGACGAAATTCCCAACCGTGTCAACACGTAAGCGTCGTACACGCCGATGGGACAATCGGCGGCGATTTTCACCACGTAAACATTCGGCGCCGGCTTGCCGTTGGCATCGAGTTTCGGCGTCGCCGTGATGCGCGGATCGGAGAACAGCAGGTCGCCGACGTCTTCGAGCGACTCGCCGCTGATCGTGACTTCCACCTCGGTTCCGGCCCGGCCGCCCATCGGCATGGTCGTCAACAGACGCGGCGCGGGGAGGCAGACCGATTGGGCGAGCAGATTCGACGCCGGCGGGCAGCACAACGCTGACAGCAACGCGACGCGGCAAATCACCGATCGGAGGAAGGTATGTTTGACCATCATCATCAGTCTAATGGTTGAACAGGAATTCTTTGGTATTGATCAGCGCCCAGATCAAGTCCTGGAAATTCTCGCGGCCCGCGGCCAACGCCTCCACGGGATTGCCGTTCGCATCGGTCCGCGGCTCGTTGAGATACGAGAGCGCCGTCTGGAATTCCTCCGGCTTCGGCTCGCGGGCAAATGCGGCCAGATAAAGCTCTCGCACGCGTTCCTCGAGCGGTCGCTCGTCTTTGGCCAGTCGCTCGGCTCGGCCGTTTTCGTGCGCCAGTTTCTTTTTGATGTCGTCGGCGTTGATAAGGTGCAGACTCTGCGCGAGGCTCGATGACTGGACTCGCTCGCATTCGCAGACGCTTTCTCCTTCTGGCCGGCCGAAAACGCGCAGGAACGGAACCGCCCGATTGTAACTGTTGTCCGGCAGGCTCACCGCCCGCGTTCCCTGCGGCAGGTTGCCGAAATCAGTCTGCGTTTCCGCCATGCGGTCGATCGCATCGAGCAGCACTTCCGCCGGCAAACGCCGCGGGTAGTACCGCGAATAGTTCTGGCGGTCGACCAGGTTGAATTCGTTCGGTGTCGAGCTGAGTTGGTAGGTGCTCGAGCGCGTGATCTCGCGGACCAGATCGCGGAGATTGAACTTGCTCGCGATAAACTGCCGTTCCAGCGCCGCGAGCAATTCGGGGTTCGTCGGCGGGTTGGAGTCGCGGATGTCGTCTTCCGGTTCGATCAGGCCGCGCTGGAAGAAATGTTTCCAATAGCGGTTGACCAGCGACTTCGCAAAGAACGGGTTGGTCTTCGTACTCATCCAATCGGCGAGCTTCAACCGCGGGTCTTCATCGGGCGTGATGTCGGGGA
>CAZDGB010000210.1:0-13611 GCA_964504645.1 uncultured Planctomycetaceae bacterium
CGTCGAGGACATCCCCCTCACCCCCGGCCCCTCTCCCGCCAGGGGAGAGGGGAGAATGGCAAAGGCAATCGGCACTCCAAATTCGACCTGCTTGCCGGTCGCGCGCGGCCGGTCTAAAATGCGGCATTCCCCCACGTTTCAACCCGGAGTCGACGCCCATGCTGCCTCGTCGAGAGGTGTTTCCTCATGTCATCGAAATGAACTACCAGGCCCGGCAACGGCTCGGGTGTTCGGTCTATCTGATTCACGACGCCGGCGATTGGCTGCTGATCGACATCGGGTTCGAGGACACTGCCGAAGAAATCATCGAGATGATCCGCCAGATGGATTTCTCGCTGGCGAACTGCAAATACCTCGTCGCGACGCACGCCGACGTCGATCACATCCAGGGGCTGAAGCGGGCCCAGGAGTTGTTGCCGTCCGCCGTCACGGTCGGCCATCCCGATTGCCAACGGGTGCTCGCCGCGAATGACCGGATCACGTCCTACGCGGAGATCTCCGCGCAAGGCATCTCGATCGACCTGCCGCCGATCCGCATCGACCGGACGATCAACGAAGGCGATACGCTCGAACTCGGCGGCTTGAAGCTCGCCGTCTGGAATACGCCCGGCCACACGGCGAGCCAGTTGTCGTTCCAGATGGGCGACTTGCTCTTTTCCGGCGACAACATCTACCGCGACGGTTGCGTGGGAAACATCGACGCCCATCACGGCTCGGACATTCCCGATTTCATCACGTCGCTGGAACGCATCCGCGACGCCGACGTGAAATGGCTCCTCCCCAGCCACGGCCCGATCTTCCGCAAGAACGCGAAGATGATCCAGAAGACGATCGACCGGCTGGCCGAGTACCAACACATGGCTGACTTCGGCACCTGCGCCGTCGACTGGCCGCTCTTGGACCAGTGGGACGATGAACTGCTGAAGGGCTTCGACGCAGAGAAGGCGTGACCTTCGCGACGCTTCGCAGAAGCGTGGTGGTGATCGCCTACGAGACGAGACGCGTACGGTCGATCGCAGAAATTCTCAAGTTGCGCACACCGTGGACAACAACGCCAATGAAATCCAACGCGCGACAGTGACGCTCGGATTCTCGCCGGAGCGTTTTCGCCCTCTGCCACCAGACGAGGCGCAGCGCGTTTATGAGTCGGCCTTGCGCCACTTCGTGCCACGCGGCCACCCCCGCTGGTGGTGGGAGCATTTCCCGTCGAGGACCGGCGTTGACTTCAGAGATGGCGACGGCTGGCAGCATCTCATCGAGCTTGTCCCGGACGCCGACGAGCGCGTTTGGTTCATTGCCGAAAGTTTCGTTGCACCGGGGTATTCGGTTTGGGAGGCGAGCGTGCGCGATATTCAGGCAGTAATCGGCGAGTGTTACGGCTTCGAGTACTATGTCATCCAGCAGCATTTCCGCTGGCTCATCTGCGAGAATCATCACGACGTTGTCATTGCTGTCGGCAGCGAGATCGAGGACAGATTACGAGAGTACGATGCCGACTAACCGGGTAGCACCGATTGTCCCAATCGGTGCCGCGAAGCGGTTGGAAGCCGAGGAGGCCGCGTTCATTGAGACAACGGTTGAACTGTTGAAGCCGTCATCAAGGGCTTCTGATCGCGGACGCGACACAAGGTTGAGACAACCTGTGCTATCCGGTGGCAGTACCACGGAAGATTAGAATCGAATAGCGAGGTTGAAACGCGCTCCGCTCGAAAACCTTTCGCGTCGCGGCTAACCGGGGACGCGCTCGGCGTTCGGCAGCCGAATATCCGTCAAACGCCCTGGAGACATCATGTCGCTCAAGCGGATGGACAACGTCGGCATCGTGGTGGCAGACCTCGATGCCGCGATTGAGTTTTTCACCGAACTGGGGCTCGAACTTGAGGGGCGCGCTCCGATCGAAGGGGACTGGGCGGATGGCTGCACCGGATTGCGCGGCCTGCGCGTCGAGATTGCCATGCTGCGCACGCCGGACGGTCACAGCCGGCTCGAGCTGTCCCGCTTCCTCGCGCCGCCGGTGATGGCCGATCACCGCCGCGCCCCGGTGAACGCGCTCGGTTACCTGCGCGTCATGTTCACCGTGGAGGACATCGACGAGACGCTCGCCCGGCTCGAAAAACGCGGCGCGGAACTCGTTGGCGCAGTGGTCCAGTACGAAGATGCGTATCGGCTCTGCTACATTCGCGGGCCGGAAGGAATTCTCATCGGGCTCGCCCAAGAGCTCGGGCGTCGCGGCTAACAGGGGACACGTTCGGCGTTCGCCGACGGTTCGATCGGCCGGCCGATGTGTTCGGCGTAGACCCGCGTGAACTCGGCGCCGAAGAAGAGGATCTGGGCCGAGTAATAAATCCATAAGACGAGCATCACCAGCGAACCGGCGGCGCCGTAGACCGACGTGATGGCCGCCGTCGCCAAGTAGCGTCCGATGGCGAACTTGCCGAGCGACAAGAGCACGGTCGTCAGCACGGCTCCCCAGGCGACGGCGATCCACGGGACTTTCGCGGCGGGCAGCCACTTGAAACTGATCGCGACCAGTGCGCAGACGACGGCGAAGGAAATCAGCGAATCGGCGCCGCCGGAGAGCGACGTCCACAACGGGCTTTTGGTGCCGACGAATCCGCCGACCGTCACCCGCACCGTATTGACGCCGAACAGCGCGAGCAAGAGTAGGCCCAGGCCGAGCACGACGCCCATCGACATGAGCCGCGATTGAAAGAACCCGAACACGGAATGCGACGGCTTCAGCCGGACGTGCCAGAGCGCGTTGAGCGACGATTGCAATTGGGCCACTACACCCGACGCGCCGATCAGCAGCGCGAGGATGCCCAGCGTCGTGGCCAGCGTGCCTCCCGTGGGTTGCCCGGCGTGCGCGAGGATTTCGTGAATCGCCTCGGCTCCTTTCGGGCCGACGTAATGCCGCATCTGCGTCTCCAACTCCCCGCGCGCGGCTTCTTCGCCGACCACGGTCCCGGCAACGACGGTGGCGATCACCAGGAGCGGCGCGACGGACAGAATCGCATAGAACGCGAGCGCCGCCCCGTGCAGCAGGGCGTCGTGATTCCACCAGTTCGCGGCGGAGCGCTTCAGGATCGTGCCGAGGTGGTTCATCAGGAATTTTCTGCGGTTAGCCGCGACGCGGAGGGTTTCCGAGCGGAGCGCGTCTGCTGCTGCTCCCTTGTAGCACTGCGTAATCCATGTCAACAGGCGGGAATCGCGCTCCGCTCGGAAACCCTGCGCGTCGCGGCTAACCGGCTATCGCAGCCGGCGGCCACCACAGCCGCACGCCGAGGCCGATGGAGGTCAGGCATTGGAAGCTGACGTAAATGCGGGCCATGTTCATTAGCTCTCGAACTTGCGAGGGAACGGGACCCAGGTTCGCGTTCACGTTCCACAGAGGCCAGAAGGCGGCGCTGGCCAGCACGGCGGCGGCGAGAGCGGCCAGCCAGGCGCTTGGACGGAGCGGGTTTCCCATCCAGACGCCGACGATCGCTGCGCCGACGACCGACGCGTAGACGAATGCAAACGGCTTGCCGCCGGGCACCCAACTTGGGCCATCGGCGAGAATCGGGCCGACGAAGAAGCAGGTCATCATGCCGGCGTAGCAGGCGAGCATCGACGCCGGGATCGCCAGGAGCGTCAGTATCCAGCCGCGTCCGAGCCAGCGCGAGAGGGGCATCAACACGCCCGCGGCGAAGCAGAACCCCGGCGCGCCGAACAGCCAGATCGCTTCTCGGGCTTGATTGCCGAGCAGAGGTTCGACGAGACCGGAGACGAACAGACTCGCGATCGTCAGCCAGCCCGACAGAACGCCCATCGCGCCCAGCGCGAACGAGGCCCGAAACGCCCGCGCCGTCCAGCGGGGATCGTCCAGCCACGGCGGCGGCCTGCGCCGCAGCCACCACCGCTGCGGATGAGAGAACTGCGCGAATTCGATCAGCGGGGCGGGCATGATGGATGGAGAGTTGTGATCGATTTTATCGCTTGCGCTTCGCGGCGCAGCGGCTCCCATCCTAACCGACAACTCGCACGGCGTTACTCTCCGCCGTCCAGAAAGACGTCAAGCTGTTGCCCGACATAGATCGTCGACGGCGGCGATTCGAGCGCATAGAGGACTTGCAGCACGCGGGTGTCGACCCGTTCGTTCCCCGCGTTCGTCAGCGATTTCTTTGGCTCGGCATACGGCTCGACGCGGACGAACCGCAGCGGAATCGCGGTGTTCGCGTCGCCGCGGACATAGCCGGCGCCGGGCAGGCCGGGACGGAACCGCGGCAAGTCCTGTTCGTCGATGTCGACCCGGACGTGCAGTTCCGAGAGATCGCCCAGAACCAGCAGCGTCTGCCCCGGCGGCGTGCCGACGTACTCCCCCGGACGGACGTCGACCTTGAGCACGGTGCCGTCGATCGGCGCGCGGATGTGCAGCCGGTCGATTTCGATGGCCGCTTGTTCCCGCAACGATTCGGCCCGCGCCAACTGCGCTTCGAGCACCGCGAGATCTTCCCGCCACGTTCCGGCCCGCAATTTTGCGTCTTCCGCTTCGGTCTGGGCCAGCGTCGCTTTGGCGGCTAAAAACGCCTGTTGCCGTTGCACAAATTCTTCCTGGCCGAGCACTTTGCGGGAGACTAGCTCCCGAGTGCGCTCCCACACGTCTTTCTGCGCGGCGGCTTCGGCGCGGGCTTTTTCGACGCGGGCCGTGCTGGGCGGTAAATCCTCGGCACGCGGCGCCCGCCGGGCGCGCTCGAGGGAGGCTCTGGCCTCGGCGACCGAAGCTTGCTGCACGGCCAAGTCTGCTTTCCGCTGCCGGTCGTCCAACGAGAACAACACGTCGCCAGCCCCCACTTTCTGGCCGACGCGAACGTGGACCGTCGTCACCAGGCCCGGAACGATCGCCGCGACCTTGATGTTCTCCGACCGCGGTTCCACCAGCCCCGCGCCGGCGATGGTCGCCGTGTACGGATTGCGGCTCGGCGCAATCGGGGGCTCGACGTCCGGCTCCGGCTGGTACGACTTCGCCAGATGCCACGACATGAAACTGAAGGCGATCGCCGCCAACAGCGGCAGGAGCAGGTTCCGGTTCATGATTCCGCCCGTTCTTCGGTGAATCGCGCGCCGGCTCCTTCCGACACCGACACGACTCGTCCGTCCGCCATGGCGATGATCCGATCGCCGTACCGAAACACCCGGTCGTCATGCGTCACCACGATCACCGCGCGGCCGGGTTGCACCGCCACGCGTTTCAGCAATTCCATCACTCGCTGGCCCGAACCGGCGTCGAGCGCGGCGGTCGGCTCATCGCAGACCAACAGCCGCGGCTGATGGACCAGCGCCCGCGCGATCGCCACTCGCTGCTGCTGCCCGCCCGACAACTGGTTCGGCAACTGCCGTGCCCGCGACGCCAGGTCGACGGCCTCCAGTGCTGCCAAAGCGGCCGCGAACGCTTTCGGGCGGCTCCAGCCTTGAATCAAGAGCGGGACGGCCACGTTTTCCGTCGCCGTCAGCGCGGGCAGCAGATTGTACTGCTGGAAGACGAACCCGACCGACTGCGCCCGGAATTCGACCAGCTTGCGTCCGCGGAGTTCCGCTTGCGACGCGCCGAACAGATCGAGGTCTCCTTCCGTCGCGTTCAACAGGCCGGCGATGATCGAGATCAGCGTGGTTTTGCCGCAGCCGCTCGGCCCGACCAGCAGCGTCAACTGGCTGGCGTAGATGTCGACGTCGATCCCGTGCAGCGCGCGAACTTTGGTATTCGCAGCGCCGAAATCCTTGATGATTCCGCGGCAGGAGATCACGACGTCGCGATCCTCCGCAATGTTCGCAGGTTTTTCGATCCATGCGGCCGGCATCGGTTCCTCCTTCGATTCGGTCCTCCCCCGCCCGGAAGCGGCGGCGAACTACCCCCGAAAAACAATGGCCGGTTCGAGCAGCAACACCTTCCGCAGACTCAGAAAGCTCGCCAAGACGATGATTAGAGCGACCGCCGCAGCCGCGCCGACGGCGACTTGCCACGGCAGGAAGAAACCGGCGAGCGCCGTGACGTTCCGCGTCGACTCGAAGAACGCCGCCGTCATGCCGATGCCGATCCCGTAGCCGATCAGCCCCACAATGGTCGCCTGCAGCAGGACCATCGCCGTCAAGCGCCCGTCGGTCACGCCCATCGCCTTCAGCGCGCCGAATTGTTTGAGGTTTTCCAGCGTGAACAAGTAAAACGTCTGCCCGGCGATGGCTGTTCCCACGATGAATCCCAGCGCGATCGTGATGCCGAAGTTCACGGGGATGCCCGTGCTGCGCATGTAATAGCCGACGATGAACCACACGAACTCCATTCGCGTCTTCGCCATCAGCCCCGTCTGCGATTCGATGCTGCGGGCCAGCGTTTCCGGCGAAACGCCGCCTTGCGGCTGCGCCAGCACGAACGACATCACGTTCCGCTCGCCGGCGACGAATTGCACCGCCTGCGAATACCGCGCATACACCACCGGAAACGTCTGGAACGGCGCCGTCGCTTCGCAGATGCCGACAAGCACCGCGCGGCGATCGTTCATCTCCAGCGTGCGTCCCAACCGGATCGGCTCCTGGCCCCACAGATATTCGTAGCCGGCCTTATCGACGATGATCGCATCCGGCCGCCGCAGATTGGCGAGCGAACCCTCGATCAGTTTCGCCGGCGCGCCGACCAAGGTCTGATCGTCCAGGCCGACGAGAATCACCTGACGGAAATTGCCGCTCTCGATCTTGGCCCGCGCGAGGCTTTTGAAATGCCGCACGGCCCACGCCACGCCTTCTACGCCGCGGACCCGCGTCAGATCGCTGTCGGACAAAGGCTTGATCTCATCCGCGTTCTGCTGGAACGGATCCATCACCCACACCGAGGCGTCGCGCACGTCAATCGCCGCGTGCGCCGTCCGCCGCATCAGCCCGACAAAGATCGACGTCTGCTGCGAGATCAACAGCACCCCGAATGCGACGCCGAACACCGTGCCCAGATACTTGGCGGGGTCTCCGGTCAGCATCTTCCAGGCGATCCAGTTCATGGCGCGCCCTCCGCAGAGGTCGCGAGATCTTTCGGATGGGCGACGACCGGTGGGCCGGCGCCGATCGCGGCGAGCGTAAACCGCGTCACATGATCGGCCAGTTCGTCCAGCGGAAAGACGTTGTCCGCTGGATTCCGCGTTAACAGCCGGATGATCGGCTGATGGACATAGTAGAAGAGGACTTGCGCGACGGTGCTGAAGCCGATCCGCCAACGTTCGTCTTCCGGGAGATCGGCCGGCAGCAGGTCATTCAGGATCGTGCGCAGCGCCTCGGCCATCGGACGGATGTAGTCCTCGACGACCGCTTCGCAAGCTTCGGTCGGCCGGGCGAGTTCCCGCAACATGATTTCCAGATGCCACCGCGGCCGATGGGCCGACAGCATCCGCTCAAACATCATGCCAATAAACGCCCGCAGCCGGTCGGCGGCGGGGATGTCGGGAGGAAACTCCGGGAAGGGGACGTCTTCCTGCCGGCAGCATTGGGCATGACGCACTGCGGTGACGTAAAGCTGCCGTTTTCCCCCGAAATGGTAGTTGACCGCGGCCAAGTTGGCTTTGCCTTGCTGGCAGATGTCTCGAATGCTCGCCGCTTCGTAACCTTTTTCGGCAAAGATAGTTCCGTCGGCGTCGATCAATCGTTGCCTGGTGTCGTCGATCATGATTCTGACTCAGAACTGTTGAATCAAACGTTTGTTTGAAACAATCGTATCATAAGATCGTCCGCAGTCAATCGCAATCTTTGACAAATCGGGACGACGCGCTGAGAACGTGTCCAGAGCCGCTGTCAGATCATGTGCTTGCGCAACCCGAACCAGGCGTACGACGCGAAGCAGAGCATCGTCGTCCACAGCGGCAAGTGTTCCACTTCGCGGTAGATTTGCCACTGGTAGCGGGCGGCCAGCATCTTGTTGCTGGAGATCGATTCCCCGCGTACGCGGTAATGGGCCAGGCATTCGTTCAGGCCATACGCGATGTGGCCCTGCCGGAGAATCTGCAGCCACAGGCCGTAATCCTGGCGCTTCCGCATCAGGGGCATGTACATTTTTCCGATCCGGTCGACATCGTAAATCGCCGTCAGACAGCCGATCACGCACGTACGCAGCAAGCGGCGATAGTCGGTTTGCTCGGGGACTTGCACGAGGCCCCGCAGTTTCCGGCCGTCTTCGTCCATCTTGCGATAGGCCGTGTAGGAAAAGACGGCATTCCGGCGCTGCATCAGTTCCAGTTGCCGCTCCAATTTTTCCGGCAGCCAAAGGTCGTCGCTGTCGAGGAAAGCGATGTACCGCCCGTTCGCGGCGGAGATGGCCGTGTTCCGGCAGACGGCCGGGCCGGCATTTTCCCGCAAGGGGATCAACGTGATGCGATTGTCGTCGCGCGCAAACTGACCGGCGATCTCGCAGGAAGCGTCTGTCGAGGCGTCGTCGACGATATACATTTTCCAGTCGCCGAATGTTTGCCGTTGCGCCGACTGGATGGTCTCCGCGATGAACCGGGCGGAATTATACGACGGCGTGATGATGGAGACCTGTTCCGGCATGATTCATTCCTGTTCAAGCCGACTGGCGGTATGCCTGGCGTTTCGCGCCCTGGATCACTTCCTCGTAAAGCTGGATCATCTGGCGAACGTTGTCGTTCCAGTCGTAGCGCTCCTCGACCAACTTGCGTCCCGCTTGCCCCATGGAGCGCCGCAGCGCTGCGTCGTTCACGAGGCGGCACATCGCCCGGCCGAGGCTTGCGGGGTCTTCCGGTGGAACCAGAAGTCCTGTCTGCCCGTGTTCGACGACTTCCGGCAGCCCGCCGATGTCGGAGACGATGACCGGGCGCTCGCAGGCGGAGGCTTCGACCACGGCGACGCCGAAACTCTCGCTGGCCAGGCGGCTCGCCGCGCAATAGATGTCCAGCCGGTTCAACTCTTCGCAGACGCGGGCATGCGGCACGTGTCCGACGAACTCGACGCAATTCGTCAGTTGCAGTTGCTTCGTCAGCGCGATCAATTCGTCACGCTGTGCGCCGCCGCCGACGATCCTCAACTGCCGCCGCCGCGGCTCCGAGCGCAGGAGTTCCCGGCAATGGGCAAAGCCGCGAATCAATATGTCGATACCGTATTTCGGCAGCAGGGTTTTGACCGTTCCCAGCGTGATCACGTCGGTTTGCGCGGCCGCGGGGAGAGGGCGGAATTTTTTGAGATCGACGCCCCAGGGAACGATGCTCACGTCGCCGAGGGCAGGCGCGATCGACCGCGTTTGCCGCGCCATGCAATGGCTGATCGAGACGACGCGATCGGCGGCCAGGAGATTCTTGCGCACCAATCGGCGATGCCAGAACGACCGCCGCGGCACATCGTAGACGTCGGAGCCCCACACCGAGAGCAACAGCGGACGGAAGCCGCTCAGCCGGGCCAGGGTCCCGTAACCGGACGCAAAATGCGCATTCAGCAGATCGGGGCGAATTTGACGCATCAGCTTTTTCAGTTCGAACACGTTCGCGAAGTAGCCCAGCGAACCCTGGGCACGCAGGCGATAGACCGCGACGTCGGAGCGCAGCACGTCGCCGGGATCGTGCTGCGTCAGCACGTGCACGTCCAGGCCGCGTTCCGCCAGCGCGTTGGCCCACCGGACGGTGTGGATCGAATTCTGTCCGGAGAGCAGGGCGACACGCATGGTTGAGTCCTCGTTGGCGTCAGGCGGCCCGCGCCAGTTCTCGTCTCTCGGCGGGGCGGCGAATGAGATAGAAGCGAGTGAAACCGCGGACGTGTGCGGAGTAGGGGATCTCCGCCGCGGTCAGGCAACCGTCGACGTCGCGATAGTCGAAGCCGAAGTGCGTTCCCCAACCGGCGGCGTGTTTGTCGCGGAAGCGGCCGATGCGTTCTCCCCGCACGAGTGCCGCGAAGTAGGTTCGCCATGAGGGAGCGGGCTGGAGTTCGTCCAGCCGGTAGCCGTAGATCAGCGTCTTGACCAAGAACTTCAGCAACCCTCGCGGTCCGATTTCGATGGGGACCGTCACGAGGGCCGTACCGCCCGGCTGGATCGCCTGCCAGAGATTCTCGATCGCGCTGGGCAGGCAACCGACGTGCTCCAACGTCTCGAAGCAGGTGACGAGATCGTATTTTGCGGCGGATCGATCGGGGGCCGCGTTGAGGTCGATCGATGCGAACTGGAACTCCGGATGTGCGGCCCGTGCGTTCGCCAGGTTCTCGACGTTATGGTCCAGCCCGACGACGTTCGCAGCTCCGACCTGTGCCGCGACGATCGACGTGAGAAATCCGTTGCTGCAGCCGAAGTCGGCATAGCTTGGTTGCTGTTTCAGCGACAGTCCGCGCAAGCAGGACCGGATGTGCCGCAGCCGGAGCCGATGCGGAAGATGGCGCAGCTTCCGTTGGCGATAGGTGAGGGAATGATCCAGGGCCATCTGTGCTTCCTTGCGCAGATTGGGTCGGAAGGCTCCACAGCCGCGGTTGGCAACCGCGGTTTTTCGTCATCGGCGTTGTTCAGAAGACCGCGGTTGCCAACCGCGGCTTTGGAAACTTCCCGCAGCGGCCGGGAATTTAGGGGAAAGCCCGGCAAACTGCCAAGCACAGTTTGGGCTTTTTCGGCCAGTCGGCTTCATCTTCGGGACAAACTGGGCGTCCTGGCGGCTTGCTGCGGGATCGCGCGGATCGGCCGCGGCGCCGTGGGGTTCGGCCGTCTCAGCGGTCCGGCCGGAACCGGAGCGCTCCGATGGGCCTGCTGGGCCGCCATCACCAGGCAGAACATCGCCATCGACCGGGGTTCGGTGAAGAACGAAATCGGCCAAGCAAATCCCAGGCCGAGCGCCAAAAGCCCCAGCAAGGTGACGTCCCAATAGTTTGTCGTGATTTGGGGAGTGAACAGGGCGAGTCGAATCAGAAGCAACAGCGCGGAGCAGACCAGGAAGATCGCAATCGGAGCGCCGTAAACCGCCAAGGCGTATAAATACTCGTTGTCCATCGTGGTGGATTGGGCGCCGAAATATTCCTTGCCATGTCCGATCAAATACCATTGAGGCGTTTCGGCCATGAGTCCGAGCACATATTGCCGGGTCTCGTGCCGTACCAGGTAGGAGTTGCGATTCAGGCCGTGCGTGAACAACGAATTGAGATAGGAGAATTGAGTGATGATGGCGATCAGCGAAGTGACGCTGAATCCCAGCACGGCCGTGATGGTGATGGCCAAGGTTCGCTGTTGAGCCGTTCCATGGAGAATCTGAATCGCCAGCAGGCCGCAGACGGCGGCGCTGACGACGATCAAACCTGTCTGCGACTGAGAGCAGACCAGCAGGACGGCGGCCAGACCGGCGCCGGCTAGTCCGATGATCCAGAAACGCAGGAAGACGAAGGCGCCATTCAACATGATCACCGCCGAGATGGCGAGAACCGTGGCGTGCTGGCCCGGCCCGCCGGACAATCCGAGCGCGCGGCCGTCCTTGTCCAACGACGTGGCGCGATGATGCTCGGAGTTGTAATAAGTGGAAACGATCTCCTGAATTCCATAAAAATCGGTGTGGGTGGTCTGCAGCAGCGTGACCACCCCGTCGAGCGACAGGAAAATGACGATCGCCCAAAGAAAATGCTCCGGGAGCAGGCTCCGCCAGCGATCGCGCAGCACGAACATGATCGTGAGCGGGAAAATGCGGACGATTTCGAAGTAGTCCCGCAGATTGTCGTTCATGACCACCCCGGCCGAGGTGTAGGTCAGCGAGCGGATGATCGACGTTCCCAGGAGAAAAAATCCGAAGCCGATGAACAGGCTGCTCGTCGGATTGTGACAGGGTCGGGTCCTCCAGCAACAACAGAGAACGGCGACCGTCAGCGCGATGAAGTATTGGTGAAAGAACGCGGTGGGGAAGAGCAGCACCAGCAGGATCAACAGCGTCTGCCAGCAGAACAAGGTCGCGAAGATCGATGCGGCCGCCGGACGTTGGGACGGCAAAACGCCCGAGATCTGCGCGGCTGATAGCCCCGAGGCCGATACTCCGGTCCTTCTGGGAACCGCCGTGCGCGTCATGCCCGCCGAGCCGCGAGAGGTTGTCCGGAACTTCGGATCCACGTCGACTCCCTGCGAGCTAAGCGTGCCAGAACTGCAGGAATCGCATCACGCCGACATTTTCTGACAGGCGCCGAGCGACTGCTCGTACTGGCGGATCGTCTTGTCGGCGACAGCCTGCCAGGAGAACTCGGTGAGCAATTGCCGCCGAATTCGCTCGGCGTCGTGCGGACGTCCGAGTTGCCAACCGGCCGTCAAGGCGTCGCGCAGCGAGCGCGGTGATTGCGGTTTGACATACAAGGCATCGTCGCCGAAGTATTCGCGCGTCCCGCCGACTTCGGTGATCACGATCCGTGCGCCCTTCAGCGCGGCTTCCAACGCCGCAATTCCAGGGGTTTCATAGTTGGAGGGGAGACAGAAAACCCGGCAGCGGCGATAGGCGGCGGCCAACCGCGGATCGGACTGCGACAACGGGCCCGGCAGATGCAGCAGCCCCGGCCGCGACTGTTGAATGGCCCGCAACTCCGAGACCACGTCCGCGTCGGCGTAAGGGCCGACGAGCACGACGGGGTAGCCGCACTCCGTGGCGACTTTGGCGAGTAATGTCAGATTCTTCCGCCGCGACAGCGAGGCCACGCAGAGGACAAAATCGCCCTGGGGCCAGTCGCCGGGAATAGAGACGGAGGCATCCTCGATCAAATCGTCGACGCCGTTGGGAACGACGCTGCATTTGTCCCGATCGACGCCGATGGCGCGCTCCAGCCACTTCGCTTCCGCGCCGGTGTTGGGCAGAATCCGTCGGGCCAGCGCCGACAGTTCGCGGCAGCAACCGACGTCGTTGAGCAGCCGCTTCGGAAAGCGGCGGAGGAATTCGACCGTCAGACGAATCGCGGGCACGCTGCCGACGCGCCACATGACCGAAGAGAAGACGATGGGGATGCCGTAGTCGGCGATGGCCTTCGCCTTGAAGTACATGTGCGAAGTCATCGAGAAGCAATGGGCCAGGTCAAAATCGCTGCGGCGATAATCGTCCCACGAGTTGAACAGCGAAATCCGGCAGCCCTTGGCGCGCAGCTCGTCGATGGTGCGCAGCACCTGGGTTTGCAGGCCGCTCTCGCGGGTGAGCAGCAGGTCTGGACA
This sequence comes from uncultured Planctomycetaceae bacterium, assembly GCA_964504645.1. Lineage (GTDB taxonomy): Bacteria > Planctomycetota > Planctomycetia > Planctomycetales > Planctomycetaceae > CAZDGB01. Next base: position 13,166 of record CAZDGB010000210.1, read on the forward strand.
CGCGAATAGAACCTTCATCTTACGTCCCCCTCTCAGCATGGCGGCGCTGCGGCGCGTGCGCCGCCCAGCGTCGCTTTCCTCCCTGAAGGCCCCCAAAGGACCGCGGATATTAGTGACGATCGCTCGAAGGGACAAGGCCGATTTCCGCGGGTGAAGGCCCCCGCGGCACGTTTCTCTCTTGAGATATTGCGGACTCCGAAGTAAACCGTCTGCGCTCGTGCGCTCATCGAAACGGGGGCTCGATTTCCTGCCGGGCGCGCGAATGCCGGCAACCGACCTGCAGCGCTTCCCATTGCCGATCGGCATTCTGAATATGAATCATCGCGACCAATGGCGGCCCAGCAAATACGTCTACCAGCGCGGAAAGCTTAAGGCTTCGCGCGACCGGAAAGAAGTCGGCGTAGCCTCGCGGCTGATCGTCGACGCGGTCGCCGCTCGGTATGACC
>CAZDGB010000211.1:0-13476 GCA_964504645.1 uncultured Planctomycetaceae bacterium
GGGCGTCAATCGCTGGTCGCTGGAAAAAATGTTAGGTGTGGTCTTTAATCGGTGGACTAAGTTTGTTCACACCCCATACGGTTCGCCGATTGCAGCCCGGAGGGCGCTAGAACTTAGCCCAGGACGTGAGTCCTGGGATAGAAGTGGCTCACACCAGATTGAGCCCGTAGGGCGGCAGAAGTTTCTGTCGCCCTACGGGCTGACTTGTTGTCGATCATCCCCGTCCCAGGGCTGACGCCCTGGGCTATGTTCTGTCGCCCTGCGGGCTAATCTGTGATCTTCGTACTCCACCAATTCACGACCACACCCAGAAATGTTGAACGTGTGCGAGATGATGTGATTGACGTTGCCGCCAACGCGAACGCCCCGGATAATTGCCGGATGTTTTCGTTTATGCGAAAGGAGTCGCTAAATGATTCGCGCCGGGCTCGTGTGTGTGGCCGTCTCGCTTTGGCTGTGCTGTGTCGCGACGATACCGCGGCTGCCTCTTGAACCCTTGCCCACACCCTTACTTACACAAGTCGATCGCGAGCAAATTGAAATAATGATCAAGGGGATCACCAGCGATCCGATCATCAAGATGGAGCGCACTGGCAGCGGGCAGGTACAAGTTACGACGGGCTTCGGTTCTGTGCGAGCAAGCGGCGGCAACTGTTACCACTTCAAAAAATCTGAGGGGCCATGGCGCAGGATTCACGAGACTAGCGTCACCGTGTGGGTTTATTGAACAGCGAGATATGGTGACACACGCTAGCTGTCGTGACGCTCGGCCCAGTCCAAGAAGAGGTTGAGAAGGCGCTGAAGCGTGGTCTCATCACCCGCTCCCTGCCAGACGCGGTCTGAGACCTGGCAATGCAGCCAGCGCGCACCTCGCGGCGATCCTTGGTCATCAACGCCCTCGGCGACTCGGTCGAAGGGAACCGATTCGAGTGCCGTTCCTCTGAGTTGCACTTTCACCCACCAGCCTGGGTTATCACAACTTTCAATGGATACTCCCTGCTGGTGCTCCCACAAGCCGTTGCACTGTCGGGTGTACCAGGCTGTGAGGCGCTCGAATGTGTTCTCGTCGTCCATGCCCCATCCTCGCGCTCGGCGCGGCGGGCGTCAATCGGGTTGGGGCATCAGTCAGCGGGTTTCCGCAGCGGCCCCTTAAGGCAGTGAGTCCCAGAATTCGGCATAGCGATCAAAAGCAGCCTGACACCATTCTGAACTGCCATAAGCCCAACTCAAGGGACTGTAGACTGCGTGGATGTAGTCCATTGACCAAAACGGCAACAGGTCATGCCGGTCGAGCCACCACAATGGACCGACACTGAGCGGGTAAGCGAGGACCGCCAGAGGCAAAAGAGCCACCCACATCCATCGACTCCACCGCCACGGCATCAGCGCGAGGCGGCGGAAGGGAACGCGAGCGGCGGGATCAGGTGTCATGTGACCAGCGTAGTATTTTCGTCAACCTGCGGCAAAACGGGAAAAGTCCGGGGAATCAGCTGAACGGCCCATGAAATAGCCGGGACAACATCAGAATCCAGACCACCGCAACCGTCAGCCATGCCGACCGTGGCCAATGCCAAGCCGCTAGCGGCGAGTAATTCTCGTTCTGATAGAGGGAGATGAGCATGGCGAGCAACGCGCCCGCACCGCCGAAAAGCGGACAACCGATGAACAGGGCGACAACCGCCGGTATTCCACCATTGCCGCAGACGAAACCGTCAGGATGCGCCTGCCGTGCGTGCTCCAGGCCGTCAAAAGTAATCACGGCAAAAGCGACTGGCAGCGCCGCGCCGGCGAGTCCGCCAAGCAGGCCGGACACCAGAAGGCGACGGGTTGCTTCGCTCATGCCCCCCATCCTCGCGCTCGGCGCGGCGCGCGTCAACCGGGGAAAACAAGACTCCGCCGGAAATCCGCTATAGTGGCGGCATGGACGAGAAGCCTGTTTCCCGGCGTTCGATTCTCGCCGTGTGGCACTGGCCGCGGTGGGTGTGGGTTTCAATCGCCGTTGCTTGCGTGATCTATCCGCTGACGGCTATGCCGTTTATTTTTTTCGCGCTACGTGCGGGATTCTCCGACCCGGAAGTCGCCTCGTTCACCACCATTGCATATGCACCGGTTATTTACGCCTCCGAAAATATCCCCGCCGTATCTCAATTTCTCGGTTGGCAATTGAACATGCTTGAATGGCTTGTTGACGGAACCGTCTATGAATAATTCCCCTCTGAAGCCTTCCGTGTTCGCCGTCTGGCGGTGGAAGTGGTGGGTGTGGTGTGCGGTTACTTTTTCGATGGCAGTTGCTTATCTAATTTCGGCAGAACCGTTCGCGTACCTGCTGCACCGACTGGGTATTACGCAGCGACACTTCCTTTTGGTCGCGATCTACTTTGCGCCGGTCCAGTGGCTCTACCTGAAATCGGAAACGTTTCGACAACTCTTCGACTGGCAGGAAGACTTGATGGAATTCCTTTTCGGGCCGATGTAATTGACCCCAGCGCCATTTAACGATCCAAAGCGGATTGGAGATCACGACCGGGCGTTGGTACGGGGCGTTTCGGAGTCTTGCGGTGTCTAAACTCCCGAAATCATTCGAGTCGCTGTCGGAGCGAGAACAAAAACTTGCTCATTGGATGCTGGATGGCGTCGCCAGTTGTGATCAACCATTCGGCTGGTACGGTTTCGCGTCCTTTGGTTTAACTTGGCTTGCGGACTTACTTGTTGATTTCGGATGGTTCTCCCGTCGCCACGGCGACTATTCGATCACAGAGGACGGGAAAAACAAACTTGCTGAACTCACGTCTCAAAGCGGGAAGCCGCAATACCCATCAAGTCACCCATAGCAACTCGCCTGCTTGTTACATTCGCGAGAAACGATGGCATCCACCGGGCACTTTTTGAGGCGTGTGCCGTGATCAAATTTCTGGCACATCCACTCACCCCGCAGTTACTGTTTTCCGCCGCATTCTCCACCCTGCTTGTCGCTTACCCATTGGCGGGTGCGGCGCCGTCGACCGAGTTTGAGTTCCTGGGGATGTTCGGCTGGTCGTTGCTGCTGGTCGTCTGGATCATCACCGACGCTCGCCGGAGAAAAATCACGCCTTGCTTCGAGTTCGGTTATCTGTGCGGCATCTTCCTGCCCCTCGCCGTCCCCTGGTATTGTCTTTGGTCGCGCGGCTGGCGTGGAATGTTGACGCTGCTGGCGCTCGTCTCTCTCTGGTTAGCGCCCTACATCCTTGTGGGCATGGTTTGGACGGCGTTGTCCGGTTAAGTCGGCCACACCCCAAGACCGAAGACGCCCGGCGAGAACATTGATTCCTTCCTTTCCGCCACCTACCATGAAATCTGGGGATCGCTTTCCGTTGACGGTTCCGCACCGCACCGAGGATGAGCATGGCGCGTGGGATGGCAGTTCGATCGGCCGGCTTCGTGCTGCTGCTGGCGAGCGCTCAGGCGCTCGTGGCGGCGGATGATGCGAGAATCCGGGCGGCGATCGAAAAGGGCCGCGCTTATCTCGCCGATAAGCTGGCCGGTTCCAAGGGGGGGCCCAAGTCGCTGGCGGCGTACGCTCTGGTGAAGACGGGCACCAACAAAGCGGACGCCGGCATTCAGGACGCCGTGAAAACCGCTCTCGATCTCATTGAGGAGCATTACAGTTCCGGCATGCCGCGGTTCGGGCACGAATTCTCTTACACGCTTCCCTGCCACATGTTTCTGCTGGAGGCCGTCGATCCGGTGCTATACAAGCCTCAACTGGAGGCGGCCGCGGCATACCTCGTCGAGCATCAGCAGGAAAACGGGTCGTGGTTCTACACGGAAGTTCCATCGACCGATGCCAGCGACACCAGCCAGACGCAATTCGCCTTGCTCGGATTGTGGGCTGCGCAGCGGGCGGATGTGGAGATTCCGTCTGAGACGTGGCAAAAAGGGGGCCAATGGTTCCTGAATACCCAACGCGACGACGGCGGATACGCCTACCAGCCGTGGGCCGGCTCTGAGCCGAAGAACAAGGAGGTCACGCTCTCGACGACGCTGGCGGGCACCGGAAGCCTGCTGCTGGTCCGGCACATATTTTATCCCGGCAGCAAATTGGGAGACGGAATCGTCCCGGCGGAAAAACCGCAGAAAAAGAAACACGGCGTGCTGGACCGTATTCAGGATCAACAGGAACAACAGCGGAAGGTCGACTCGATCACCATTCCCCTAACGGTCGTCGACAAGAGCCTGGTGCGTTCCGTCAAAACCATCACCAATCGTTTCACGCAGACTTCGCATTTCCAGATCTATCTGTTCTATGCCATGGAACGCCTGGCCGCGCTGTTGGATACCGATACCATCGGCGACCGCAACTGGTACGAGTATGCCAGCGATGAGTTGCTTCGACTCCAGACGGCCAACGGGTCCTGGACAGACGCCGGTGGTGACGTGGCGGCCACGAGTTTCGGGATTCTCTGCCTGAGCCGGACGACGGCGGCCATTCTGGGCAAGCCGCCGAACGCGAAAAAGCTCGGAGGCGGTCTGCTGGCTGGCGCGCGAGGGCTGCCGTCGGACCTGTCCAAACTGCAGTTGAAGGACGGTCAAGCCACGGAACGGAAAAGCAAAGGGGCCGTCGACGACCTGCTCGCCGAACTCGAAAAAACTCAGGACGTCGCCGTTGCCGACGTGCAAAAGGCCATCGTGGAAAGCGTGAATCTCGACGATCCGGAGAAGCTCGTCGGCGAGATCGAGCGGTTGAAGCGGCTTGCCGTCGATCCGCGCGCCGAAGTCCGCGCCACGGCGCTATGGGCCATCGGCCGGACGGGAGAGGTTCGCCTGGCGCCGCTGTTGATCGCCGGGCTGCGCGATCCCGACACCGACGTCGTCCGCGAGGCGAGCTTCGCGTTGACCGTGCTGTCGCGGAAGCCGACCGGTCTGGTCGACGGCAACGGCAAGCTCATCGAAGTCGACCCGGTTGATGGGCTGGACGAAGAGCTGTCGGAGGAAGCCATCGCGGACCACGTCAAAACGTGGAAAGTCCTCGCGGAGGCGGCGTGGAAGAAGTGGTATCTCTCTGTGCGGCCGTACGAGGAGCGCGACGACCGGCTGCAACTGCGCAAGAAGTAGAAGAAGGGCGCATATCACGCATTCCGAGGTCGCGCTGCCGGGCGGCGTCCCTGAGTTCCGGGCGGCGGCAATTCTTTCACCTGTCGAAATCAAGAATCATGCAGTCCGATTGCACGCACCGGGAGAATTGCCGTCTGTGCTTGAGCCCCCGGTTGGAACTCGTGGTCAAGCTCGAGCCGATTCCACTCGCCGAGAAGTATTCGACGCTCGATGAGCCTGGCGACGAGAAACTGTATCCCGTGGATCTCTATCTCTGCCGGGATTGCGGGCACGTTCAGTTGCTGGATGTGGTTGATCCCGGCCTGCTCTGGGCGGACTATACGTACCATTCCGGTCAAACCAAGGGAATCGTCGAGCATTTCGAACAGGTGGCGCAGCGGCTGATTTCCCAATATCAGCCTGCCGCGGGCAGCCTGGTCATCGACGTCGGCAGCAACGACGGGAGTCTGCTGCGCCCTTTCCAGCGGCGCGGATATCGCGTGTTGGGAATCGATCCCGCGCGGGAAATCGCCCGCCGAGCCACAGATTCCGGCATCGAAACGCTGCCGGAACTGATGACGCCGGACCTCGCTCGCCGGATCCGGGACCAGTTCGGCCCCGCCACGATCATTACGGCTTTCAACGTGTTTGCCCATGCGGACGACATGAACGGCATGGCGGAGAGTATTCGCATCTTGCTGGCCCCCGACGGCGTCTTCCAGTTCGAGGCCCAATATCTGTTCGACATTCTCGACAAACTGCTGCTCGGCACGATCTTTCACGAACACCTGTCGCACCACTCCCTCAAACCGCTGCAAAAATTTCTGCTGCGTCACGAGTTGGAACTGATCGACGTCGAGCGCGTGACGATCCAGATGGGCTCGATCATCGGGACCGCGCAGCCCAGCGGGGGCGGGCGCGTCGTCGAACGGTCCGTGGATCAACTGCTGGCGCTCGAGACCGAGCGCCGCCTCGATCAGCCCGCAACGATTCGACAATTCTCGGTTCGGCTCGAACAGCTGAAATGTCAGGTCGCGGAACTGATCGCCGACTGGAAGCATCGCGGCGCGACCGTCGCGGGATATGGAGCGGCGCGGAGCGGCCCGACGCTGATCGTGCAATTCGGATTGGAAGAGGTCATTGAATGCATCTTTGACGACCACCCCCAAAAGGTGAATCGGTATTCGCCAGGTCACCGCATCCCCGTGGTCCCCACCGCCGAATTGTGCCGGCGTCGGCCGGACTACGTGATCATTCTGGCCTGGATTCACGCCAAGAAAATCGTCGCGGCCAATCGGGAATATCTCGAACAGGGTGGATGTTTTGTGCTCTGTTGCCCGGAAGTCCGGGTGATCAGCGCGAGTTCGCCGCCGCTCGGCTAGTCGTCCCGTGGTCTCAGACGCGATCGCGAGTAGGAAAAATGTCGTCGCGAAAAGTCAACGTCGGCATGATCGGGGCGGGATTCATCGGCCAGATCGGCCATCTGATGAATTACGTCGAAATTCCGGGATGCCGCTTGGCGGGTCTGGCCGAATTCCGTCCGGAACTACGGCGGAAGGTAGCCGAACGTTACGGGATTTTGCGCACCTATGCGACACATCGCGAACTGTTGCAGGATCCGGAGATTGAGGCAGTGGTCGTCGTCACGCCGCGGGCCTACACAGCGCCGGTGGTCCTCGACTGCCTCGAGGCCGGCAAGCACGTGCTCTCGGAAAAACCGATGGCGGGAACGGTGGAACAGGGACTGCGACTGGTGGAGGCCGCCCGGGTTCGCCAACGGCATTACGCGGTCGGATACATGAAGCGTCATGACGAAGGAGTGCAGACGGCGAAGCGTTTATTGAACGAAGCAATTTCCGATGGCAGCCTGGGGCCCTTGCTGTTTGCCCGCGCGCACTGCTACATGGGAGATTCCTATTGCCGAGCCGACGGACACATCGTCACAGAAGAAAAGGCGGAATACAGCGATGCGGGCTGGCCGACGGCGCCAGATTGGCTGCCCGCCGAGCGGCAGAGATCCTACGCGGCCTTTGTGAACACTTACTCCCACAACACCAACTTGCTGAGGTACTTGTTCGACAAAACGCCTGTCGTTGAGTATGCGAACCTCGGCCATCCACAGGCACAGATCACCGTCCTGAATTTTGGCGACTTTTCAGCCACGCTGGAAACGGGCCGCGCTTCCCAGCGGGGCTGGGACGAGGTGACCGAAGTCTATTTCGCGGATGGCCGGCTGGTGCTGCGAACACCCCCCGCGTTGCTCAGAAATGTGCCCGCCACGGTGGAATTGTATAAAGCGGGGACCACACAGCAGATCATCTTGCCGCAATGCAACTGGACGTGGTCTTTCCGCAGACAGGCCGAGGCATTTATCCGCGGGATCATTGACGAAGAATCGCCCCTCAGTCCGGGGGCCGATGCGTTGGAGGATCTGCGACTCAGCGAAGAGATCTGGCGGAAGGACCTGGCCCGTGCCGGCAAGCCGGCTGAGTGAACAATGCACGATCAAACACCTTCCCCGGCCGAGAACTCGGATTCGAGCGGCGTGCACGGCGGCGCCAGCGGACAAACTCCGGGTGGCGCGGTCAAGACAGCGGTGATCGGCGCGAGCGGGTTTATCGGACGCCATTTCTGGGAGGCCTATCGCCGCACGTATCGCGATTGCATCGGGACGACGTTCTCGGCGCGGAATCCGGAGCTCGCGTTTTTCGATATTCGTCAGCCGGAAATCCGTCCGCTGCAGCTCGAGCAGGATGGCTATCGCGCCGTGTTGATCGCCGCCGCCAAGCCGCATGTGGGTTATTGCGAGCAAAACCGGGAAGCGGCATCTCTCGTGAATGTGGGCGGGACTCTCGAGCTGATCCGCCAACTGGGCCGCACCTCGTTGCAGGTCATTTTTCTTTCGTCGGATTATGTCTTTGAGGGGCGCGCCGCCCGGTATGAAGACGCCGACGAACCCCGTCCGACCACCGAGTACGGCCGGCAGAAAGCGTTGGTCGAACGAGAACTCCCTTCCCTCACGGACAACTATCTCATCTTGCGTCTCAGCAAAACGTTTGGCGTGCAGAAAAACGACCGGACGCTGCTGGACGAAATGGCGGGCCTGCTGGCTTCGGGCCAGGAAGTGCAAGCCGCGACAGATCAGATTTTCTGTCCGACGTATATTGACGACCTGATTCGTGCCGTCCTGGCGATCCAGGCCAGGAATTTGACCGGCATCCTCAACGTCTGCAGTCCCGAATGCTGGTCTCGCTACGACATTGCACGGGCCTTGGCGGAGGCCATGCAGGTCGATGCCTCTCGCGTGAGACCGGTCCGCTTACAGGAACTCCCCGGCATGGAATCCCGGCCGTTGAATACGAGCATGGTGTGCCGGCGACTGAGCCAGGAAACGGGAACGGCCTTCACCCCGCTGCGCGCCCTCTTGCCGCGGATTGCCGCCAATTGGAAATCGCCTCGAACCGCATGACGTTCACGCCGGTCTGCTATCTGCGTTCCCCGGAATTCGACGGTGGTTCCAACTGGCGCAGGGTTCGACGAATGGCGATTCGCTGCAACCAATGCGTGGCCAAGTAACACGCCGTCATGCAGCGGCGACTGATCCCCAGGAGGCAGCGCATCGGCCAACTGGCTTGTGCGGCGGTTTCGAGGCAGCATTGCTGGATCGTCTGGTAGGCTTCCATCGACGGTTGCAGCGGTCGCAGGACGAGCGTGTCCCAATACGCTTGCTCCCATCGATCCACATAGTCCGGCGGAAAGACGGCCCGGAACTCCGGCGAACGCATTAGCGCCGCGGCCTGACGCAGCATTCGCAAGGATCGCGAAGGATCCCGCATCGCAGATTGCGACATGCCCAGCGGCGCTCGCACCCAGACCATGCCGGGTTGCGCCACATAGCACATGCCCGACTCCAACCCCACCGCCCGCAGGGCAAACGTGTCGCTCCACGGCCCGAGTTCCGAGCGAAAGCCTCCGATCTTGAGCACCCGTTCGCGGCGGTAGATCGTCGCCGCGGACAGCGAATGCGTCGGCGGCTCGGCCTCCAGGCCCTGGCGCAGGAACTCCTCGGCCGAGACATAGCGCGAGTCGCGCCAGTTCGAATAGCCCTCGGTTCGCAGCGGTTGTCCGTCGGGGGATGCCGTGACCATCTGGGCGCAGCCGATTCCGGCCGCGGGATACCGGTCCATCAGTCCGCACACCGCCTCGAAGAAGCCGGGCAACACGTAGTCGTCGGCGGCGCCGCTGTAAAGGTAGTCTCCGGTGGCAACCGTCAGCGCCTTGGCCGTCGAAGCGTGCCAGCCGAGATTTTTCTCGTTGCGCAAGAAGTGAATGGCGGGGGACTTCGCGGCACAACTTTCGATCACGCGGACGCTGTCGTCGGTCGAGGCGTCGTCGACGATGATGAGCTGATCGGCGGGGCGCTCCTGGCTCAACAAAGCCTCGATGGCCCGCTGGACGAAACGTCCGTGGTTGTAGTTGCAGACGATGGCTGTCAGCGTGGACACAGAAACTTGCCTTCGCAGGATTCCAGGCGTTCCATTTCGACTACGCCCGATGTTCGTAGTTCAACGGCAAGCCGCGAATTTCGTCCAGGTTCGCCCGGACCCATTCGACGACTTCCTTCAGTCCCTCATCGAGACCGACGGCCGGACGCCAGCCGAACTGCGTCCGCGCGCGGGTCGAGTCGATGACATAGGCCGCATCCTGCCCGGGGCGCTCGTCCACCGTTTTCGTGGCCGCGGCGATATCGACACCGATGATCCCGCAGATTTGGGCGACGAGGTCGCGAACCGACGAACCCGCATCGGGCGAAAGGTGATAGATCTGGCCCGGTTCGCCCCGTTCCAGGATGGCGAGTTCGCCGCGCGAGACGTCGCGGATATGGATGTACGATTTCACCGCGCGGCCGCCGCCGTGCAGCTCGATCGTGCGGCCCGTCAACGCGTAGATCGCCGAGCGGGGAATGATCTTGAACAACTGCTGCCCGGCGCCGTAGACGTTCGTCGCCCGCACCCACAGCACCGGAAACTGAAATTGCTTGCGATACGTGGCGAGGAGCAAGTCGGCGGCCGCCTTGGACGCTGCGTACGGCGTGCTCGGATTCAGCGGCGCATCTTCCATCACGCGGCCCACGCACGTCCCGTAAACTTCCGGCGACGAGATGTGCACATACCGCTGCAGGTAGCTCTGCCGCCGCAAATGATTCACCAGCTTGGCCAGCGCGACTGTGTTCGTCTCGAACCAGTGCTCCGGATGGTCCCAACTCGGCGCGACTTCGCTCAACGCCGCGAAGTTGACGATCGCCGCCGGCCGCTCGGCGTCGAGCACGGCCGCCAGTTCGTCGAATTGCCGGTTCATGTCGAGCGGATGATAGACATACCGCGACAGATCGGGCCGCTGACGGTATTTCAGAAACAGCGGCGACCGCTCCGGCGAGCGGCTGATGCCGATCACGCGGTAGCGCGGGTTGTCGAGCAGCAAATCGACCAAATCCTGGCCGGAAAACGAATTCGCGCCCAGCACGACCACGGTCGCAGCATCGGAACCAAGAAAATCGGCGGCCATATCCTGTTATTCGAAAAAGATGTAGTCGTAGTCGCCCGTGTAGCCCGACTGCTGAAACAGCCAGGCCCATTCCTGCGGCGTGTGAAACGCCCGGCACGTCAACTGCCAATACATCAAATTGACTTTCTCGCGCTCGTTGCGGTAGGCCTCGACGCAGACGTATTTGCCGCCCCGGCCGACCCGTTCGATCTCCTGGAGCGCCGACCACAAATCGAACAGATACAGATTGTGCAGCGTGGTGATTGAAATCACCAGATCGAACGAGCCGTCGTCGAAGGGCAGCTTGGCCGCCGTCCCGGAAATCAAGCGGGGACGCACTTCTTCCTTGGCGTGCTCGAGGGCATACTCGGAAATATCGAGCCCGGTGACTTCGATGCCGGGCACAACCTGGGTGAATTCGTACAACAGGAATGCCTTCCCGCACCCGACATCCAGGATCTTCGAGCCGGCTTTCAACCCGTAATGGGCCGCGATCGCGGCGGCGACCGGCCGCCAGCGGCCGTCGTAGCGATAGCCGCCGTAGCCGTGCTGCCGCTCGCCGTCCCAATACTCGCGGCCGAAGCGTCCGGCGATTTCGGCGCACTCGGCTTTGTCGTATTCGAGGACGCGCTGCCGGTAATCCCGGCTCGTGCGTTTGTGGACAGGCGAAATAAAATCGACCAAGGCCATGATTGTTCCGAAGTCAAAACCAAACCGCAGATTTCGCAGAGGGACGCAGATTCAGAACGGAGATTGGATCATAAAGAGATGAGCAAAGCTTGTCAGAAAAGATGAAAATTCTGCTGATCATGCCAGTTTGATAATTGGGATTCTTGCACCTTTTTTGCGGCCATTCTTCTTTCGCTCTGATCTGTATCCCTCTGCGAAATCTGCGGTTCCTGTCTTCTCTATGCGCAACTCCGAACGTCGGACAGCAGGCGATCGGCAATCTTTAACTGGATTTGCCGGCGATCTGGCGAGACCGCCGCACCGGCGGAAAAGGTTCGACGCTCTTGCCCGTCGCGCAAAAATTCGTTGAGTACGATGGCGCACCATTTGATGCCGAACAGCGGAATCAAAGCTTCGATCCGCGATTCGACCTGGTGTCCGAATGGCCGCGCCGCGTCCAGCATCACGGAGAACGCCGCACGCGGGGCGGGCACGTCGACCTGCCAGAAGAAATCGCAGACCATCTTCGCCGGATCGTCCCACCCGGCGTACTCGAAATCGACGAACCACACTTGTCCCCGGTCGTCGCAGAGCGCGTTGTGGAACCCGAAGTCCGACGGCGACAGGCAGCGCCCCTCCGCCGGCAACGCGGACCGCAATTCGTCCGGCGAGAATCTCGATGCCGTTTGCCGGCGAACCTCCGCCCACACCGGCAACAATGAGGCAGCGAGCCAGGCATGGAGAGCTTGCGACGTCTCGTCTGTTACCGGCACGCTTTGCAAGCGGCTCAAGCGGCGGTCGACGCTCGCCAGGTAATCGTCAATCGTGAAGCAGGCGTCGGCGGCGACGGGCAACCCGTCCGCCGCGGAACGACCGGCGTTCACAGCGCGGAAAAATTCCGCCGCTTGGCGAACGTGATCCGCCGTCGCCGCCTCATCCGTCAACTTGCGGCCGGGAATCTCCTGCAGGAGCGCACAACGCAGTCGATCATCGGCGCCCCACAAGCGGGGAAGCCGCTCGACGTGATGTCTTTCGCAATATCGATACCACGCCGTTTCCGACGCGAAACGGTCGCGGCTGTCGGCAGCGTCCTGGTAGTAGTGCTTGAGAATGCCCGCCGCGGAGTCGCCGCTCACCCGGTAGACGCGGTTGTTGCGGCCGCCGGGCAGCGGGTGGATGGAAACGACGTCGCCGCGCCCCGCCGCGCGCCACAGGGTTTCCGCGGCTTGGTGAATCTCCGGCGGCACGGCGAATTCGGTCACGGCGTCGCCTTTGCAGACAGCAGATCGCCGACCTCATTCCAGTGATGCGCGGTGACGATGTCCGCCGGCAACTCCGGACGATGGCGATGCGGATCGAACAACATCCGCCGGACGCCGGCCGGAAAGCTCGGTTCCACCAGCAGCTCCGGCAGATCGTCGATGAACCACGTCAGTTCGAGTTCCCCGATGCGCGCCAGCTTGCCGGCTTTCGTCGCTTCCAGGTACGCATTTGATTGTGTCAAACCAGTGGACGTGCTGAGAAAACCGTGCTGCTCGAGCCAATTTCGAGCGGCGGCATGCAGATCGTAAGCCGGCCCGGCGAAGGGCGTCGGCGTGCGATGACTGACGACGCAGACCGACCAGCCCTGCCGCAACAACTGTTGCACCGCAGCCAGCGCGTCTGGAAACGGCGCCGCGTCGTTCATCCGCGAACCGTAGACTTCGCCTTGCAGCAGAATCCAATCCTGCTCGCGGCCGAGCCGCCGCAGTTCGTCGCGGACCCGTTCCTTCCGCGCCGGAATCTGCGGGTCGATCCAGCCGCGCTCCGCAGCCAACTGCCAGAAGAGTTGATCGTAGCAGACCAACGTATTGTCGAGATCGATGCCGAGACGCATGGTGAATGAGCGGATTTCGGTTTTTCTTTCTCCCCTCTCCCCTGGAGGGAGAGGGGCCGGGGGTGAGGGGAGGTCCCTGACGTCGAACGTGTGCAAGGAACAACGTTCGTCTGTGACCTCCCTCATCCGGCCTTCGGCCACCTTCTCCCTCCAGGGGAGAAGGGGTAACAATCCAATACACCACTTCCATCAACTTGCCGGAAATTCGATCAGCGGCCGTACGGCGCGGCCCGCTTCCAGGTCGTCCAGCGCGGAATTGATCTCGTCGAGCGGATAGCGACGATCCAGGAACGGTTCACAGCGCAGTTGGCCCGAGA
>CAZDGB010000212.1:0-13469 GCA_964504645.1 uncultured Planctomycetaceae bacterium
CACCGTCGCGGCGAGGTCCTGCGGCCGCACGGGGCGGCTGTTGATGTCGTAGCCGCGGCTGTCGGTGCTGCCGATCGCCTGGCCGTGCCTTAAGCCGCCGCCGGCGAGAATCATCGACATGCAGTTCAGCCAGTGCTCGCGTCCGGCGTCTTTCGTCATCACCGGGCCGCGCCCGAATTCGCCGAGCATCAGCACGAGCGTGGAATCCAAGAGGCCGCGATCTTCGAGGTCGAGAATCAGCGTATGCAGCGTGCGGTCGATCGTCGGCAGGATCGGTTTAAGTCCCTTTTCGATGCCGCCCCACGGCGGGACATTGTCGCCGTGATTGTCGAAGTAGCCCCATTTGCCGCTGACGACGGTGAACGTCACACCGGCTTCGACGAGCCGCCGGGCGAGCAGGGCTTTCTCGCCGACGGAATCGCGGCCGTAGCGATCCCGCAGGGCCTCCGGTTCCTCATCGAGTTTGAACGCCTTTTGCGCTTTGCCGGAGACCATCATCTCCACGGCTTGCTGGGCGTAGCGATCCGACCGGAGCATCGTCTGATGCAGATCGAGATTGCGCTCCAGCTTCTCGAACCGCGACCGCAGTTCATTGCGGTTCTGCAACCGGTCGATCTGTAATCCTTCGGGGAGATTGAATCGCCCGGCGAGTTCCGCTCCTTGCACCGGCGCGAAATCGGAGCCGAGATAGCCGGCGCCCCAGACGTCGGAGATCATGCTGTCCGCGAGTCCCACGAAGGCCGGCATGCCGGGATCATTCGACCCGCAGAACTTCGCCGCGACCGAACCCATCGCCGGGAAACCGTCGCCGTCGCGGCCGTTGTCGGTCCGGCGGGCCAGGGGATTGCCAGCCTGCAACGTGATCGGCGTGTGGTTGCTGGTCTTGCAGTCGACGCCGCGCAGCACCGTCAGCTTGTCCATCAGGCTCGCTTGCAGCGGCAGATGCTCGCTGAACTGGATGCCCGGCACTGCGGTTGAAATCGTGTCGAATGGCCCGCGAATTTCCTTCGGGGCCTCGGGCTTCGGATCCCACATATCGATGTGACTCGGCCCGCCGGAGAGCCAGAACAGAATCACCGATTTTTTCGCCGCCGGTTTCCCTGCTTCTGCCGCGCGGGCTTGCGCCTGCAGCATCATCGGCAGCGACAACCCGGCCGTACCTGCCAGCCCGGTCTGCAAAAACCAGCGCCGCGAACCAACGCGGATCAGATCACGAGCAGCCGGAGCAAAGAACCGATTCATGCGATGCGCTTTCCGTGGCACACGTTTCCCAACGCGTGCGGGATTTGACCTTCTCCAATATCGACTCGCTCCATGATACAAATCAACAATTGTTAATGCAACGGCGTTATGGCGGCGGAAATCCTGTTGCAGATTGCTTTCCTCACATTATGCTGGCAGATACACGTCGCTGTTCGGTCTTCGCATCGCGCTCCTTCCGTCAAATCCCATGGAGATGTCACGATGTCGCCTTTCGCCAAATTCGCTGCCGGGTCGCTGATGGCAACGCTGCTGTTGGGAGTCTCCGCCACTGGAACAGCACCTGCAAACGATCGGACACTGAAGGGCGAAAAGATCTCCCTCATCGGCGATGTGGACCTCGACGGCGACGGCGCGAGCGATCGAGAGATGTTCCACAAGCTCCTCCAAGCAGCGGGCATTGAAGTCGAAGTGGAAGTCAACGACTCCGGCGAACGTCAGGGAGAGACATTGAGCGCAGAGACCAAGTTCCTGGTTATCGGCGACATTCCCGACTCCCGCTTGAAACGTAACCGGGCCGAGCGCGAACAAGTGGAAAAGGTGATGGGACAACTCCGTGATCTACGCAAGGAGGCTAGATTGAGAGGCGTGCGAATTATCAGCCTCAACGACTTTCTGGAATTCATCGGACAACCCAAGGCGAACCTCGCTCCCGTCCAGACCACGCCGCCGAGGATCGACTTTCGCCAACTCAAGCCAGCCGAAGCGCGAATTGAGACCGCGCTGAACGAAGCGACGGAAATCAGCTTTGTCGATACCAGTCTGCGCGATGCACTGGACTACATCGAAGACTTGCACAATTTCGAGATATTCCTCGATCATCAGGAAATCCTGGACAGTGGTGTTGACTTGCAAATGCTGCGCGTCAGCCTGGAGTTAAGCGGAGTGACCCTGGAGAGCGCGCTAAACCGTATGCTCGAACCACTGAAGCTAGACTATTTGATTGACGACGAACTCCTCGTGGTGACGACGCGCGCCAAAGCCGCCGAGCACCGCCAGGTTCGTGTCTACAACCTGGAGTTCTTGCGGCCGCTGATCGGCGAGATCGACTTTGATGATAGCGCCGAGGTGGAACGCCACACCAAGGTCATCCAGGATGCCGTGGCGTGGAACGCTGCCGGGCCGGGGGGAACGATCTCGTTGACGCCCGCCGGACTCGTTGTCCGCCACAACCAGCGCACGCACCGCGAGATCGTCGAATTGCTGAATCAACTCCACCGCGCGGCGGAGTGACGCGTTTCGATCTTCCCCAACGCCGGCTGTTCTGTCGGATAACAGGAGATGTACGATGTCGTCCTGCGCCAAACTCACCACCGTGACGCTATTGGCATTGGTGCAGCTGGGAGCTGTCGATAAGAATCGACTCCAAGCACAAGAGGATTCGCCGCAAGCGGCGCCAAAATTGATCTCTGTGGTCGAGATTCTGAACGAAGCCGCTCAAGTGGACGCGGACAGCGTGCCGTTGCGAGATGTTCTAAATCAACTCAGTACGCGACACGCACTTCCTATCAGGATCGACGGTCTGACGCTGAGTGCCGAAAGCCTGTCGAAAATGCCCGACCAGCGCGTCGTGCTGACGGCGCAAGATGTCACGCTCAAAGAAGTGCTGGAAATACTATTGGAGCCTTTGGCTTTGGACTATGTGATCGAGCACGACGGCATCCAGGTCACGTCGGCGGGCAAAGCCAAGCAAATTCACGGCGGTCAGCACGAGAAGAGGATCGTCAATCGATCGCACGCTGGCGAAAGCATCGCCCTCATTGGTGAGGTCGACCTCGATGGCGACGGCAAAAGCGACCTCCCGATGTTCTTCGAACTGCTCAAGGCGGCGGGAATCAAACTCGCAGATATCGTTGACGGCGCCGGCAAACGAGCAGCCGAGAAGCTCGGCGAAGAGACCAAGTTCCTCGTCCTCGGCGGCATTCCCGATGCTCGTCTGAAACGCAACCGCACCGAGCGCGAACAAGCTGAGAAAGTGATGGAACAACTTCGAGAACTACGCAAAGAAGCCAGATTGAGCGGCGTGCGAATGATCAGCCTCAACGACTTCCTGGACTACATCGGACAACCCAAAGCGAATCTCAACCCCGACTGGGAAAAACCGCGTCCGATCGACGTTCGCCAACTCAAGCCGGCGGAAGCGAGGATCGAATCGGCGCTGAGCGAAGCGACGGAAATCAGCTTTGTCGACACCAGTTTGCGGGATGCTCTGGACTTTATCGAGAAGCTTCACAACATCACGGTTTTGATCAACGAACCCGAAATCGTTGCGGACGGCGGGTCAGTGGATCAGACGGTTAATGTCGAACTGAGTGGGGGCACGTTAGCGAGCGCGCTGAATCGGATTCTCCAACCAATGGAACTGGACTATGTCCTCAAAGACGAAGTGCTGATGATCACGACTGGCAACAAAGCCGAAGAATGGCAAGACCTGCGCGTTTACCCTCGCCGTTGGCTCGTCGCCGCGTGGGAAGAAGACTCTCGGACTGAAGCCGCCGAGGAAAAGCTGTTGAAATCCATCCGGGACGCCGTGGGCGGGGAATGGGAGACGCTGCCGACCGCCGCTCCTCCACCAGCCCCCGGCACCAATCCGGTCGTGCAAAAGCGCGGCGGCACAATGTCGCTGACTCCCGCCGGACTCGTCGTCCGCCACAACCAGCGCACGCATCGCGAGATCGTCGGATTGCTGAATCAACTCCACCGCGCGGCGGAGTGACGCGTTTCGATCGTCCCCAGCGCCGGCCATGCTGTCGGCCCAACAAGGAGATGTCAGGATGCCGTCGACCACCAGGCTCGCCGCCGGGACGCTGATCGCTTTATTCTTGCTGACCGATGCGACTCCAACGAACGCTCAAGCGGACCCTGCCGTCGCGGTGGGGGAGGACGATCGGCAATCGCCTGCGGAACTTCGCGAAGGCAAACTGTCGGACAATCCGATCTCAAAAGAACTGGACGAGATGACGGAGTTTTCGTTCGTCGGTACGACGCTTCGCGATGGTCTCGACTATCTCCTGCAACTTCATGGCATCAAAATCGATGTCGACGAGGTCGGGATCAAGGCCGACGAAGTGAGCCTGGATTACACAGTGAATCTGGAAGTGAGCGACATCAGGCTAAGAACGGCACTCGAACGCTTGTTGGAGCCAACCGACCTGGATTACGTCATCGATGACAAGGTGCTGAAGCTCGTCAGCAAGAAAGCGGCGGAGAATCATCGCGAGCTGCGCCTCTACAAGCTGGAAGGGAGGTGGCAGAGCAAGGATTTGGCGGAGCGGTTGGAAAAACTTGTGAAAGAGGGTGTCGGTGGAAAATGGCAAGCTCCCGAAATCGCCGGCCCGCACGGCACGATGCAGTGGACGCCAAAAGGTCTCAGAGTGCGGCACAATCAGCGTACTCTGCTGGCTGTCGAAAAGTTGCTGGCTGAGCTCGACAGCCAGGCCGTCGGGACCGAACGTCGGGAAGGCCATGCGGATTCCGAGGCACTTCCCGAAGCAGCAGCGGGGGCCGTCAACCAGTCGAAAGGCATCGCGGGCGTCGTCGCTCACGTGAACCCGGGAGGCAGAAAAGTCGCCTTCAAGCTTGGCAGCGGAGACTTTCGCCCGCGCATGACCTATCGCGTCGTCGGCAGCAAAGACGGCGTGGAAATCGTCAAAGGGAAAATCGAGATCACTCGAATCCCGAACACCAATATTGCCGAGGCTCATATTGTCGAAGAAGACTTGCATCATCCGATTGCCGTCGGCGACGAATTGGTTTTCTTGCCGCCGAAAGCCAATCCCGCTCGCGATTCGGAGAAACCGCGGCCGATCGACTTCCGCCAACTCAAACCCGCCGAACAGCGGATCGTCCAGGCATTGGCGTCGTCAATACAGATTTCCTTCGTCGATACCAGTCTGCTCGACGCATTGGACACTCTGGAAAACATGTACAAGTTTTCCATCGCGATTGATCAGAAGGTCCTCACTCAGGAGCAGGTCGACAATTTTCTCGTGTCGCTCGAGGCGGAAGATGCCGAATTGCAGAGCGCCTTGAATCTGATGCTGGAGCCCCACGATTTGGACTATCTCGTGAAGGACGAAGTGCTGCTGATCACGACGCAAGAAGCCGCGGCACGCCATCTGGAATTGCGCATCTACCCTCTGGGAGGATTGTGGGAGGGCCGCATTGACCAGGAATCGAAAGACTACTGGGAGACGCTCGTCCAAGACGCCGTCGGCGGAAAATGGAAGAGCGACGACGGGTCGAAGGCGGAACCGTCCACCTGACCCCCGCCGGACTAGTCGTTCGCCACAACCAGCGCACGCATCGCGAGATCGTCGAATTGTTGAATCAACTGCGAAAGGCGAGCGAGTGAGACAACGCGCTCCGCTGGCGCGTCGCGGCTAACCAATATTTGCTATTCGCTTTTCCCTACCCAGGAGTCGAACACGCGCACCTGGGCCCAGGTCGGTTTGTTTTCGGCGATGAACGCCAGGTGCCGCGGGTCCTGCTGGTAGGCGTCGTGGTCGGCGCGAGTGGCGAAGGCGACTTGCAGCGCGACGTGAAACGCCTTGTCGTTGACGGGCCGGCTCAAGTCTTCCACGAGCGGTCCGGCCCCGAAGAACGTCACGCCCGGAATGTCCTTCAAGTGGCGATAGCACGAATCGATCAGCGCCGCGATGTTCTGCGGCGTGCCGTCGTGCAGCGTGAAATAAACCATGTGAGCGAGCGGACGCGAAGCGAGCATAGGGCGGTTCCAGTGGGAGCTTTAAATGTCTGGGGAGAAGATACAGGAAACGATTGGTCCGAGACAATCGGAGGGAAGCACGGTCCCGGCGTCGCCGACGCCGGGCTTGGAGAGATTTTCTGACGCTTGACTCTGGTCGCTCGACTCTTGACCCTGCATTCCATGCATGTGGCCGTCCTTTTCGAATTTCCGACGCTGAACGGCGGCGAGCGGTCGCTGCTCGCGGCGCTGACAGCATTGCGCCGGCAGGGCGTCGATGTTCGGTTCACAGCGTTCGCGCCGTCGGCCGGGCCGTTGGCGAACGCGTTGAACGAGCAGGGCATCCGGCATGTGCCTTGGTCCGTTCGCGACGAAAGCGGCCAGCGGAAGCCGGCGCACGAGTTGGAAGCCTCGCTCGTCCGCACCATCGAAGAGATTCGACCCGATCTGGTGCACGCCAACAGTCTGGCGATGGGGCGGCAGCTCGGACGGATCGCCGAGCGGAGCGCGATTCCGGCGACGGCCCATCTGCGGGACATCATCGGCTTGAGCGGGGCGGCGATCGCGGACCTAAACCGCTGCCGGCGTTTGATCGCCGTCTCGGAGGCGACGCGGGCGTTCCACGTCGCGCAACGGTTGGACGCTTCTCGCACCATCGTGATACACAACGGCGTCGATCTCGACGAATTCGCGCCGCGGCCGCCGACGGGGTTTCTGCGCCACGAATTGTGCTTGCCGCGCTCGACGCGGCTGATGGCGACCATCGGCCAGATCGGTCTGCGCAAAGGCTGGCACGTCCTCGCGGCGGCATTGACGAGGATTGATCACGATCTGCGCTGGCTGCTCATCGGTGAGCGGCATTCCGACAAGGACGAAAGCCGTCGCTATCAAACCGAATTACGCGAGCGAATTCGTTCCGCCGGCTGGGAATCGAGAGTTCATTGGCTCGGCACGCGCTCGGATGTTTCACGCATTCTGAATGAGATCGACCTGCTCGTGCACCCGGCGAAACAGGAACCGCTCGGCCGCGTGCTGCTCGAAGCGCTGGCGTCCGGCGTGCCGATCGTCGCGACCGACGTCGGCGGCACGCGGGAAATCATTGAATCCAACGTTTCGGGGCGTTTGGTTCCCGCAGGAGACCCCGCTGAACTTGGCGCAGCGATTTCCAGTGTGCTGTCTGATGAAAAGCTCGCGGAGAGTTTTCGCCACGCCGCCCGCCGTCAGGCAGAGGAAAAGTTCGACATTCGCGACGCGGCTCTCCGACTCTGGAATGCGTGGAAAGTTGTCGCATAAAGCCGCGGTTGTCAACCTCGGTCTTCGGAGCAGCGCCGCTGAGATAAAACCGCGGATGCCATCCGCGGCTTTGCCGAACGCCGCACTCGCGGAGCGAGTACGCTACTTCGACTCTTCCGGGGCGTAGTCGACCTGGAAGTGGATGCTCTTCGTGCGGATTTCGATTTGTTGCCGTTCGGGGCGGACTTCGAGCGAGAAGTAGGGCAGCAGATTGAAATCGCGGTACGTGAACACGTCGCGGCCCGTGCGCTTGTCGATCAGCTTCAGCACCCCTTCGCCGATGCCCTGGCCCAAATTCGGCGGCGGAAGTTTGTAGACCTGCGTGAGGACCGGCGTCGTCTTATTCTGGTCGACGATCCACGGCTCGCCGCCGAATTCGCGCTTCCACGCGATTTCGCCCGACGCCCGGCGGATCGCGACGAGCGGGCCTTCCAACAACGGCCGGCGGTAGCTATTGATGATTCCCTGCTGCGTCGCCATCCATTCCAGGCTGCGCGACACCGGGCCGGAGACGCCGAGATACCAGTGCGTTTCATCGCGGCTGACGAGGACCCGTTCGATGGCTGGCGGCAGTTCGACGGTCAACGGCTCGGTGCGAAGTTCGCCCGTCTCGAGCGCGATCAGGTAAACGACGCCCTGCGGATCGAGCACCGCTGCCGTGCGATGATCGAGCGCAGTCGGCACGCAGTCTTTGGGAAACGTTTGCTCCCAGACGAGTGTTCGCCGGAGCAAGTCGCGACAGGCGACCGTCAGCACATCGCTGGATTTGGCCGTCCAGATCGTTCCGTGCGCTTCATGCCAGACATCATTCGCGGTGCAGGGCATCGGCGCGGTGAAGAGCGTTTGTCCGTCCGCGGCGTCGAGGACTTCGTATTCGTTCGTTCCCGGCGACCAGAGTGCGACGTTCTCTTCATCGCCGAGCGGGACCGCGCCGGGCGGAACGTCCCAGCGTTCCCAGAGTTGCCGGCCGGTCTGCGTTTCGACGGCGATCAGTTTGCCGTGCTGCAAGTAGCAGAGATATCCCGGCCGCACGGGGCCGACGTGAATCACTTCGCGGCCCGTCTGGTCGAGAATGCGGAAGGAATCCTGGGCGCGCTTCCACTTCGCGGGAATCCGTTCGACCATCAATTGATCCTGCGTGGAGAACCGCGGGCCTAGCAGATTGAGCGACCAGACCACTTTTGCGACCGGTTCGCCCTGTTCGTTCCACGGCGAAAGCGCCAAGAGTTGCGGGCCGACGCGAATGACGAGCAACCGTCCCCAACCCCAGGCCTGATAGGTCAGGGGAAATTCCTGCAACGATGTCTGGCTTTGCGGAATCGGAACCGTCCACGATTCCTGCTGCCCGTCGCCCGTGAAGCGCAGCACGCGGCCGGTCCGGTTGATCGACACGTCGACGCGGTCCCAGATTCCGTCCGCGTCCGCCGTCAGCGGGACCACCGTCTGCAACGCGTCGTCTTCGACCAGCTCCTTCGACGGCGTCACGCGCGGCGATTCGCGCGGCCAAGGATCCTCTGGCCCGAATTGCAGCCGGTGCTGCAGTTCCAGCAGACTGAATCCGGAGTCTTCCAACTGCTGGCGGACCGTGGCGTCGGCGGAGATCGCGCGGCCGGGTCCGTCGGCGAGCAGGCGGCGGGCGATGTCCTCGGCATCTTGAGGAAACGCCGCCGCTTGCCATTCGCGGCAGAGTTTCCACAGGGCCGGCAACTCCGTTGCTCCCGCCGAGAGCAACGCCAGCTCGCGCGACAGAAGATTCGAGCCGAGGAAGACCGACTCGGCGTCGTCCACCAGCCGCGGACGAGTCCACGCCAAAGTGCGCCAGTGGTGTTCCAACTGTTGCACGGCGAACGGATCGAGGGCGTTGCGCGCCGCTTGCCAGCGCGCGGCCAGCAATTTCTCCAACTCCGCTCGTTCCGATTCGTCGCATTCGCGAAACGCGGCGCGAATCAATCCCTGAAACGCCCGCTCGCGCCGCACGCGGCGGATCGACGGGCCGGAGATCGCCACTTCGTCCTGTAATCCGACGGCAAGGCCCTCCAGGCAACAGCGGACGGCGTCGTTCCAGGATTTCTCGTGAGAATAGGCATCCGCCAGTGCCCAGTAGGCTTCGCCTTGGGCTTCGCGCGTCACGGAATTTGCGATCAATGCCTGCTCAATCTCCGCCGCGCGGCGCGGATCAAAATAGAGTTCAGCCAGATCGGTTTCGCGCAGAATTGCGGCTTCCGGTTCCTTGCTTCGCACCGCGGCAAAGTCGCCGGCTTCCAAGTCCACCCGCGCCAGTTGATTGCGGTTGCGCTCCGAGTTCAAATCCGAAAATGTGCGGACGTGGAACTCATCGCAGCTCAGCCAACCATCGGGAATCTCCAGTAGATTTCCCAACGTGACGTTCGAGCGAATCGCTCCCGGCAATCGACGGCCGTCTTTCAAATCCACGACCGCCACCGACCCATTCGCCAGCGGCTGAACGACGGTCTCGTTCATCAGCACCCCCTGGCCGGAGATTTCACCCAGCACGGTGCGCCACGATTCCTTGCCGGTGGCGATGTCGCGCGCTCGCAAGCCGGTTGGTTCGAGCAGAACGACGGCCTCCTGCGTCACGCCGAGGATACCGACGGCATTGCCACGCGGAATCGTGCCGAGCCGCGCACCGGTCGCCTCGTCCAAAACTTGCGCGTCTGGTGATTCCGGCGAGGCACACACTAACCGGCCTCCGGCGAACCAGATCGCCGCTGTACGCCACGACCGTAATCCGGCCGCGGCGGCGATGTCGGCGTTCGACAGATCGGGCCGCAGCACCGACCAGAGTTCCACGGGAAACCGGGCGATCCATTGAATCGATCGATTGAGCGGGTCCAGCGCGACGACCGCACCGCAATTTGTTCCGCAGACGATCCAGCGCCCAGTCCAAACCATCGGCGCGGCGGTGTAGGTGCGCGGCGCGGCACGCGCTACGTCGGGGAGTAAATGGCCGATGTGGCACGACCATTCAAGTTCCAGCGTCTCGCGGTTCGCCGCGAGAAACACCAGTTCCGACTTCCGTTCGCACAACAGATGCAACCGGTTCCCCAGCACGAGTGGCGGGCCGCAGACGAAAATTTCGCCGGGCGCATCCGGGGCGTCGTTCCAGGCCGCATTCCAGTTGGGAACGCGCGCCGCGGGATCGGCGTTCTTCCCGAGGCTTCCCACGTGCCATTTCCGCTGCCCTGTTGCCAGATCGATGGCCGCCAGTACCGAGCCGGCGGCCGGCTTGTGCGGCTCGACGGCGGCCGGTTCGACGAGGTGATACACCGTGTCGGCATCGTGGCTCAGCGATCCGTACAACGAGTTGATTTGCAGTTGCTGCGTCCAGGAAGACAGCAGCTTGTGGCTGAAGAGCGGATTCTGCTGTTGCTGAGTGGTCAACGTCGCCCGGTCATTCGCCGCGCGATCGACGATTTGCCAGAGCACACGGCCCGAGGCTTTCTCCAGGCAGGCCACCCCTTTCAATGTCGGGACCACGATTTTTCCGTCGACAACCATTGGCGTCACCGACCGCCGCCGCGCGAGTCCTTGTGCTCGCAGATCGTTCAAGGCGGCGCGCAATCCAGCGGCGAGTGCGTCGGGCACGTCGACTGTCCACTCCCATGACGGTGTCAATGACGGACGCGACAGAGCAGGGGAGGCAACGGGAGCGGCGTTCGCACTGGGCCATCGCTGTATCAACCACGCTTCCACGGTCGTGGCTTCACCGCCGATTTGCATCGGCGCTTGACGCATTCCCGGTTCGATGGATTGCAGCCAATGTCGGGCGGCTGCCGGGCCTTCCACGGCGCCGCGGAGATCGACGGCTATCACCTCGGCCCGCAACGATTCCGATTTCGTGGCTGCCGGATGTCGGGCCAGTTGCTCCCACGCGGCGACCGCCAGCTCCACTTCGCCACGATCCCGCAATCGATAAGCCAACCGCCGCTGCGCCAAATAGCCGGCCCGCGTCGGCAACTTGCGAGTCAAGGGGTCACTGTCACCGGCGTCGGTCGCGATCCTGGCGAAAAAACGTTGCCGTTCGTCGTCCGGCAATTGGGCCGCCGCACGCAGGACGCTGTCTCCCACGGATTCCACCGCGTCGCCCGCTGCAGCAAGCTCTGCACGCGATTGTTGCCACAACTGCTCCAACAGCGGAACCGCGCGCGGGAAATCCCGCTTCTGCATCGCCTCCTGGACTGCGGACAGTTGTGGAGAGAGACGGCTTACCGCGGGCAAACGCAACACGCCGGCGGTTTCGGGAGAGTCCTCATCCGCGTCGGCTGAACCAGCGGCGACAAGGAGGCATACGACGGTGAAACACCAACCGGTGCGAAACGCCAAAACGGAACTCTGAAGCTTGAGGTCGATTCGAGCGCACTGAAGCCCAGTTTATCCCGTCCCCGAGGGTAAATTAAAGGGGATTGATGCATCGCCAGGTTTGTTCGGCGTTGCGTCAGCGGCTGCGTTGTGACGTGAATGGCCTCCGTTTACAATATCGGGCCGCGTGAAATGCCCCGAAGGCCAGACCGTTGAAATTGTGTTCGTACGAACAGGACCGTCCGATGTCGAATTATTTCTTTACCAGTGAATCTGTCAGCATGGGACACCCGGACAAGGTGTCCGATCAAATCTCCGACGGCGTCCTCGACGCCCATCTGGCCGGAGACCCGAAATCCCGCGTCGCCTGCGAAACGCTCTGCACGACCGATTTCGTCTGCGTTGCAGGCGAAATCACGTCGCAAACCAAGGTCGATTACGAGAAGATCGTCCGGCAGGTCGTCCGCGAAATCGGCTACGTCAACACCGACATCGGTTTCAATGCCGACACCTGCGAAGTTCTGCTGAAGGTCCACAGCCAAAGCCCGGATATCGCGATGGGCGTCGACCGCGACGGCGCCGGCGACCAGGGATTGATGTTCGGCTATGCCTGCGATCAGACGCCGGAACTCATGCCGTACCCGATCGCCCTGTCGCATCGCATCATCAACCGGCTGACCGAGGCCCGGCAGAAGGGCGAAGTCGACTGGCTTCGGCCCGACAGCAAGAGCCAGGTGACCGTCGAATACAACGACGCCAACCAGGCGGTGGGCATTTCGGCGGTCGTGGTCTCGACGCAACATGCCGAGAAGGCCACGCAGGAGATGATCCGCGATTTCGTGATCTCGCAGGTCATCGAGAAATCGGTTCCCAAGAACCTGTTGTCCAAGAACACGAAGTATCACATCAACCCGACGGGGCAGTTCATCGTCGGCGGCCCGCACGGCGACACCGGCCTCACCGGGCGCAAGATCATCGTCGATACCTATGGCGGCTGGGGCCGTCACGGCGGCGGAGCGTTCAGCGGCAAGGACCCGACGAAGGTCGACCGCTCGGCGGCGTACATGGCACGCTATATCGCCAAGAACATCGTTGCCGCCGGCTTGGCCTCGGAATGCGAAGTGCAGTTGGCGTACGCGATCGGCGTGGCCGATCCGGTCAGCGTCCATGTCGACACGAACGGGACGTCGAAGATCGCGGAGGAAAAAATCTCCGCGCTGATCCGCGAGCACTTCCACATGACGCCGAAGGGGATCATCGAAACGCTGAAGCTGCGGCGTCCGATTTACCAGAAGACGGCGAGCGGCGGACACTTCGGCCGCAGCGACGCCGACTTCACCTGGGAAGCGACCGACAAGGCCGCCGACTTGCGCAAAGCTGCCGGCCTCGGCAACGAAGCCCCGAAGCCGAAACTCGCCACCGTTTAATATTGGTTCATGGATGCCGACGGGCTGAGTCCCGTCGGCTTCTTTTTTCACCGCCCCGGACGGAGTCGGGCCGTGTTGCTGCTTCACGATTTCGCGCGGCGTATCGCGGCCGATCCCCGCGCGGCGCTGCCGTTGTGCCTCTGGAGCGGATTGGGACTGATCGACCTGATCGTCTGGTCGCGACGGCTGTCCGGTGCCATGACGATTGCTTTGCCGGCCTACCTGGCGATCAGCAGCAGCCTGGTCTTCGCTGCCGTGGCCACGCCCACGGGCGATCCCATCAACCTCATGCTGCTGGCTGCCCCGATCACCTTCCTCGTGATGATCGCGATCGTGGTGGCCCTGCTCAATGATCGACGTCGCGCCCGCCGCCGTCCCATCGGAGAGCCCGACTATGCCGCCTATGCCGACGACGAGACCTCGCCGTTGGACACCACCATCGATGAGGAGCAGGCCAAGCGCGA